>JBHEMD010000088.1:0-17236 GCA_046262735.1 Chthoniobacterales bacterium
GCCGCAGAACAGGACGCGACCGCTGTTTGGCCTCACCAGTCCCACGATCATGTAAAAGCTGGTCGTTTTGCCCGCGCCATTCGGTCCGAGCAGGCCGACAATCTCGCCGGCGCCCGCGTTAATGTTCACGCCGTTAACGACGGCGCGGCCGCCGTAGATTTTTACCAGCTCCTCGGTCGCAAGGACGTTGTCGATCTTTGGAGCCGGCGGCGCGGTCGCCTCGGATGCCGCAGATGGCGCGGTCTGGCTGATCATGGCGCAGGGGTCGCTGAAGGCGTGGGTGTCGGCGAGCCCTGTGGCTGCTGGCGAATCTCGGTGCGACTCGGGCCATGGGTGTTGAGCTCGCCTTTTTGGTTGATGATCATGACGGTATCGGGATTGGTCGCCACGTGAGTGTTGATTCCTTCCTGCACGCGCGGTGTTCCTCGCAGTTCAACATCACCGGTCGCAGCAATATAGATCGCTTTGTCCGATCGACCGACCGAGCGTGATGGCGGCCCTCCGTTTGGATCCGGCCGATCGCGCACCACGGCCACATCGCCTTCCGCGACCGCTTTCTCCAACCCCTGCTTCTCGCCTTTGGTGATGTAAACGGTCAATTTCTCAGACTGGAGACTAAACCGCGGATCGGCCACTTTCACGCGCCCGCTAAATGTGCCCATGTTTTTGTTGGAATCGAAAAACGCCTCATCAGCGTAAATCTCCGTGGTGGTCGGCTCGTTCGACTGTGACTTGCCGTCGGGCTGAAACAACTTGTTCGTGTCGGATTTACTTTTTTCTTTCGACGCCTTCTCCTTTTGAGGCGCGGTGGCGGAGGGTGACGGCGCGACGGCTGCCTGCGCGCAAACCTGAGCCACGCTCAACGCCGAAATCAGCAGAACGAACGCTGCCGATCTCTTCATGGCTCGTTCTTCTGAATGAGCTGCGATTGCTGCGAGACGACCATTTTGACGTTGCCGATCAGGCGACTGGTCCGGTGTTCGGTGTCGAACTCGACCGAGTCGCCGGCGATATTGAAATCGGCGCGCTTGATCATGGTCCGCTCGCGAGAGCTTAAGATCCGGGTATTGAGGTCGAGCACGCCGGTGTGCATACCAATCTGCAAATCGAGCTGGTTCTCCGGCGTGTAGGTCACAATCTCCAGGTCCTCGAAGCCGACGTGGCCCTCGTCGATGCGCCGGGCAGTCTTCGCGGCGAATTTTCCGATTAATCGGCCGTCGGTTCCAAAATCCGGCAGGACCAATCCTTTCGCTTCGTGGCCGATTGGCAGCGGAATGTTGGTCAGACTCTGTCCCGGCGAAGCGCTTCCCTTTGGTTTGACGAACTTGCCTTTCTTACTGCCTTTAGTTTGGGCAAAAGCCGGTCCAGCCGACAGCAAGATCGACAACGACAAGATCGACAACGACGAGCCCAGCCAACTCCAATGCGTCGCGCGGTCTTTACCCAACGGCAGCATGAATAGCCTTTAACATGCGCAACTGCTTCGGCAAATTTTTCAGCGGGAACTGGTTGGCGGCATCGGAAAGTGCGCGCGTGGGCTTTTCGTGCACTTCCATGAAGATCCCGTCGCAACCGGCGGCGATCGCGGCACGCGCCAGAACGGGCGCGAGGGCGCCGTCGCCCGACGTGAATTCCCCTGCTCCACCGGGCCGCTGCACCGAATGAGTTGCGTCGAAGAGGACGCGGTAGCCGGCTTCGCGCATCCAATAGAGCGACCGCATATCGGCGACGAGATTGTTGTAGCCGAAAGTCGTGCCGCGCTCGGTGAAACAAAACTGTTCGTTGCCAAAGGCGCTCAGTTTCTCGGCGATATTTTTCACGTCCCATGGGGCGAGGAACTGGCCCTTTTTCACGTTGATTGGCCGGCGCGTCCCGGCGGCCGCGCGCAGCAGATCGGTCTGGCGGCAGAGAAACGCCGGGATTTGCAACAAATCGATCTTCTCGCCCGCGAGCTCTGCTTCAGCCGGCGAGTGCACGTCGGTTGTGACTGGAATTTTCAGTTCGCGCCCGATGGCCCACAAAATTTCGGTACCCGCGCGCGCGCCGATCCCGCGAAACGAGCGCACCGAGGTGCGGTTCGCTTTGTCGTAAGATGCCTTGAAAATAAGATCGACGTCTTCGGCCGCGCAGATCTCCGCAATTTTGCGCGCCATCCGCCAGAGAAACTTCTCCGACTCGATGACGCACGGCCCGAGAATGAAGACGGGACGTTTCCCGCCGATCGTCACTTTGCCAACGCGCAGAGGTTTCACAGCCAGCAACTGTAGCGGCGGTCTACTTGTCCCGCCATAGCCTTGGCGAAGGCGGATGACCGTCGCATTATTTTTGCTTTGTCCTGCGCGCAAGATCGACAATCGCAAACGGCGCGTAGAGCGCGAGAAAGAAGAGCAGCGCAACGCCGTGCATTTGGAGCAAATACAGCGGGCGCGAGTCGGAAAGGAAATTCAGAATCGAGAATGCCTCCGGTTTGTGGAGGAGAAAGCCATAATTATAACCGGTCAACTGATCGGCAATCATGGTGACGACGAAATAGAGTTCCGACCACAAAAACACCCGCACGATCGACATCGGCTCGGGCCGGTAGCGGCGCGTCAGCATCAGAAAAACGACCCCGATGATGATGCCGCAGTGGGAAATGAAGAAACTGAAGAAACGAAAATCGGGAAAGCCGAAATGCAGATTGGGTGTGAGCACGGCTTGGACGGTGCCGCCGATCCCCCAGAAATATGCGACCTCGAACCAACGTTGACGGCCGGTCAACATCGCGACGATGACCACGACCATGCCCCAGTCGCAAAGCTGGAGCGGCAACAATTGCTGCCAACTCACCGCCCCGCCGCGATAGCGGACGAAGACCAGATAAGTCACGTAGTTCAACACGAGGATCGCGGAAAGTGTCACCCCAATCGCGCGCTCGACGCGCCATGATTTGCTCCAGCGCACGAGTACGGCGAGGACAAATGGCAGCGCGATCGTCAGAAAAATAACGGTGAGATGCGGCAGGCCGTAGGCGTGAAACTCTGGCGCGGCTGTCATCGTGATCGTTGTAGCGGCGCTTGTATCAAGCGCCGAAGCAATATGACAGGCGCTTGGCACAAGCGCCTCTACAACTCAAGCGCAAGATCGACAGTGGTAGGGACATCGCGCTGCGATTCCGCGGACCGTACGAGCCACAGGTTGCACGGGATCACCTCGGTGAGCCAGGCAATGTTGTTTGGCAGCTCGCCGCCAGATGAAGGCGCGACCGGGACAACCAGCAGATCGGCGCCGATCGCGCGCACGAAATCGGCTGCGACGAATCCGGTATTGCCCCGAACGCAGCGCGTTTCGATCGGCACCTCGGTTGACCCGGCGGAGAGGACGAATTCCTCCAATGCGGCTTCTTCGGCGTCGGCTGTCTTCAATTTGTCGGGTTTGCCTGCAGCTTTGGCCCGCGCCTGCTCGAATGCGGTAATGACGCGAATGACGTGGAGACGCTCGCTCGCTTCCGCCGCCGCCAGCCAGATTGTCTTTTTCAGCGCCTCGAGCGCGCGGGGCGAATGATCAGCCACAAACACGATTTTGCGGAGCGGCTTGGGCTCAGCTTCGGGCTGGGTAAAAAGCATGACCGAGCAATTTGCTTCTCTGACCAAGCGCCGCGCCACGTTGCCCAAAAATGGATGAAGCACCACCTGCTCTTCGAGCGCCCCGGCGACGATCAGCTCGATGCTGTTCTCGCTCAGCGCGCGCAGGATCGCATCAGCCGGATCGCCTTGTTCGTAATGGACGCCAGTGGCAAGCGGCAATGACAATTGTTCGAATGCAGCCCGAAACCTGGCGGCTGTTTCCTCGCTCTTCTCCCCGACGTAAATCAGGCTCAGATCCGCCCCAAAGTTGCGACCGATTCGTTTGGCCTCAGCCAGCACCTGGATAAACCGCGGCGAGAAAGTGCTGGCGACGGCGACGCTGTTGTAGGGCGCGGGATTGAGCATGAGCGGCGACGTTCATTTTCGTCCGCGGAAAAGTTTCGGCAACGGGTAAACGTTTGCTGTTTGAGCTTTGATGTTTGACTTTGCGAGCAATGAGACGGGCCATTTACCCAGGCAGCTTCGATCCGGTCACGAACGGGCATCTCGATGTCATCGAGCGAGCCCGAAAGCTTTTCGATGAAGTGATCGTGGCCGTGGCGCACAACGACGAGAAAGAAGGGCTCTTTTCGCTCGAGGAACGGCTGGAGCTGCTCAAACAATCGATCGGCAAGATCGACAATGTGCGGATCGCGCAATTTGACGGCTTGCTCGTGGAGTTCGCCGCGACGAAAAAGGCGAACGCGGTCGTGCGGGGCCTGCGCGCGGTCTCGGATTTCGAGTTCGAATTTCAAATGGCGTTGATGAACCGAAAACTGAACGCCAATGTGGAAACGATATTCCTAATGCCGAAGGAGGAATACACTTATTTGAGCTCGCGGATCATCAAGGAGATCGCCCGGCTCGGTGGCGATGTGTCGAGCTTCGTGCCGGATGTGGTGGGAGAAGCGCTCAAGACAAAATTTTCACGATGAACTTGCCAACTGCTGTCATGTCGAGCGGAGTCTCCCGCGCCGGCGGGAGTATTGTTTAACATCTTCTGATTAACAGTGATCCCGGGGCAACGGGAGACTTCGCTCGACATGACAAAGAGGCAAAGGAGGGTTCGCGCGTGAAAGTTCATCTCAAGCAAATTCCGCCGGAAGGTTTGCACCTCGAAGGCGAAGAGGATTGCCCAATCTCGGAATTGCCGGCCGAAGAAATCCGCTGTCTCGGGCCGATGTCGTTCAAGATCGACGTCGGCATGGCGGGAGATGCGCTCTGGGCGACCGGGTCGCTCAACCAACCGGTGGAGCTGCGCTGTGTCGTTTGCTTGAAGAAGTTCGTCCACGAAATCAGAGTGCCGGCGTTTGCAATCCGCACCGAATTGCGCGGCCCGGAGATGATCGATCTGACACCATTCATGCGGGAAGATCTCCTGCTCAATTTGCCGGCGCATCCGCGTTGCGACCGCGACGGCGACATCGTCTGCGAGCCGGCGCAAACCCCAGCAGCGTCCTCCGAAGTGAAACGCAAACGGGATTGGAGCGCGCTGGACAAGCTGAAGCTGAAAAGTTAAAAAGGTCAAAAGAGTTACAACGCTACAAAGGTGGGTCACTAATCGCGCTCCTTGTAACCTGTAACTTTTGTAACGAATGACCGGCGGCCATTTGTTTTTTTCTCGCTGATATGCTTCTGTGGGGGCCGCCATGGGAGTTCCAAAGCGCAAAACCTCAAAAATGCGGTTACGGACGCGGAAAGCGGCGAACCGCTGGCATGCGCCGCAGTTCAGCAAATGCCCGCAGTGCGGCAGCACGGTCGCGGCACACACGGTTTGCCCATCGTGCGGCTACTACAAAGGCCGGCAGGTGTTGACGGTGGAAGGGAAGTAGCGTGGGAGGGCGTCAGTGCCCCGAGCAATTGAATTCGCGGCGGCTGAGGCCGTTCCCACATTTATTTTGACTTTGCATTCCCGGGGCAAACTTCGCAGAATTTGCTTCCCCATGAAAATCGCCCTGGATGCGATGGGCGGCGATTTTGGTCCGCCAAACCTGGTCGCCGGCGCGGTCATGGCGCTGCAGGAGTATTCCTACATCGAGCGGCTTTATTTGGTGGGTGACGCGCGACAGATCGAAGACGAGCTGCGTCAACACCAATGCAACGATCGGCGGATCGAGATCGTGCATTCGACCCAGGTAGTGGACATGAGCGACCGGGCGTGGTCGGCAGTGCGTCGCAAAAAGGATTCCTCGATCAGCCGCGCGGTCGATGTTGTGAAGCACGGCCACGCGGACGCGATCGTGAGCGCGGGTCACACCGGCGCGGCCGTGGCCGCGAGCATCGTCAAGTTAAGGACGCTCGAAGGAATTGACCGGCCTGGTATCGCCGCCGTGCTTCCCACCCAAATCAACGATTTCGTTTTGATCGATGCGGGCGCGAACATCGGCGCGACGCCCGAGCATCTATTGCACTATGGGATCATGGGCTCGGTTTATTCCAGTCACGTGCTCGGTTACAAACGCCCCTCAGTCGGCCTCATCTCGCTCGGCGAGGAAGACGTCAAAGGCACCGAGATAACCAGGGAAGCGTTCAAGATGATGAAGCAAAGCGCGCTGAATTTCCGCGGCAACATCGAAGGCCGACACCTGTTCGAAGAACCGGTCGAAGTGGTGGTGTGCGACGGTTTCGTCGGCAATGTGATCTTGAAAACGTCCGAATCGATCGCAGTAGCGCTGTTTAAATGGCTCAAGGCCGAGCTGACGCGGAGCAAGACGCGCATGGCGGGTGCGTATCTGGCGCGGCACGCCTTTCACACGATCAAACAGAAGATGAACTACGAAGAATATGGCGGCAGCCCGCTCCTCGGCGTCGACGGGATTTGCATCATTGCGCACGGAGCAAGCACGCCGTTGGCGATCAAGAACGCGCTGCGGGTCGCGGCCGAGTCGATTGAACAGCAGGTGAACCCGCATATCGTCGAGGAGATTCGCCGTTACAATGAAGCGACAGCCCCGCTCGAGACCGCGCTCCACTAAACGGCGCACCGTTTCGATCATCGGCACCGGCAGTTATGTGCCGGAAAAAATCCTGACCAACGAGGACCTGTCGCGGATCGTCGACACCTCGGATGAATGGATCACGACCCGCACCGGGATCAAGGAGCGGCGTATCGCGGGCAAAGACGAGCACACCAGCGACATGGCCGCGAAGGCGGCGCTGAAGGCGATCGAGCAGGCCAAGATTCAACCCGGCGAGATCGACCTCATCCTCGTCGCGACGGCGACGCCGGACATGATCTTTCCGGCCACGGCCTGTTTCGTGCAGCAGAAGATTGGCGCGACCAAGGCTGCGTGTCTGGATGTTTCGGCGGCGTGCGCCGGATTCCTCTTCGCGCTGGAAATTGCGCAGCAATTCATCACCACGCACACGCATGAGACAGTGCTCGTCATTGGCGCAGACAAGTTATCATCGATTACGAATTGGACGGACCGCAACACATGCGTGCTCTTCGGCGACGGCGCGGGGGCGGCGATTTTGCGTCACCGCGGGCCGGGCACACACGGCGTCATCAGCACGCATATCGGCAGCGACGGTCAATACACCGATATTTTGTTCATGCCCGGCGGCGGCTCACGCTGCCCAATCACGAGAGACAACGCCCACCTCCACCTGCAGACCATTCACATGTCGGGCAAGGAAGTTTACAAGCAGGCGGTCACCGCCATGCTCAGCGCCGCGCAGAAAGCGCTCGATCAAGCTGGGCTGACTGTGGCCGACATCGCGTGCGTCATCCCGCACCAGGCGAACCTGCGCATTATCGAAGCGATTGCCGACCGCATGGGGATTCCGCTCGACCGCTTTTACGTCAATCTTGATCGCTACGGGAACACCTCAGCCGCAGCCGTAGCCATGGCGCTAGACGAAGCCAACCGCACCGGCCGGATCAAACAAGGCGATTACATTCTGATGATCGTTTTCGGCGGCGGCCTCACCTGGGCGAGCACGGTGATCGAGTGGTGAAGCGAGCGGAAGTTGAGAGTTGATAGAAATCTGCCGCAGTGGACTCACAATCAACTATCAACCATCAACTGATCGAAACTCACGCCCATCTTGATTACCCTGATTTCGCGAACGATTTCGAGGATGTGCTTCGTCGTGCGATCGAAGCGGGCGTGACGCGGATCATCACCATTGGCACTTCGCTCGAAAGCAGCCGGCGCGCGGTCGATCTTGCGGAAAAGTATTCAAACGTGTTCGCGGTCGTCGGCGTGCATCCCACCTATGCCGAGGAAGCGGGCGAGGATGTGATTACGCCGCTGCGCCAACTCGCCGACAATTCGCGCGTCGTTGCTCTTGGGGAAACCGGCCTTGATTACCACCGTTTGCCGAGTGCTGAGCTGGCGAAGGAGCGCAAGACGCAGGTTTTCGCCAAGGCGCTGCAAACCTCGACCGAAGATCAGATCGAGGCGGGAATCCACGACGGCGCCTACAAATCAAAACAAGCCAGTTTATTTCAGCAACATCTCGATCTGGCGGCAGAGATCGGACTCAACGTGGTGATTCATCAGCGCGACGCTTGGGACGATACGCTCGAAATCATGAAACCGTACACCGACAAATTGCGGGGCGTGTTTCATTGCTTTGGCGGCACGCTCGAACAGGCGAACGAAGTGCTCGACCTCGATCATCTCGTTTCGTTCACCGGTATCGTGACGTTTAAAAATGGCGCGGCGGTGCGCGAAGTCGCGGCACGCGTTCCGCCGTGGAAATTCATGGTGGAAACGGATTGTCCCTACCTCGCGCCGGTGCCGTTCCGCGGGAAACGTTGCGAGCCGGCGCATACGCGTTTGGTTGCCGAATCGATCGCCGCGGCGCGGGGAATCTCCTTGCAGGAATTGGCCGAGACGACTACTGAGACCGCGGAAAAGTTTTTCCGATTCAATCGATGAAGCCAAGCAACATTGGAGGGCGTCCGCGCTGCCGGCGCCCAAAAATTGATGGGGCACGACGGTGCGTGTCTCTCCAGATGGCTTTCCTTGGCTTGGCCTTTTTTCTGTCTTCCTGCGCGGTGCGCGACACGGAGCACCACATCGTCATTAGCACGCGCGAGCAAAAGCTGGCGCTGCTCGAGCACGGGAACGTCGCGGCGGTTTATCCGATCTCGACATCGAAATTCGGCCTGGGCGACTGGCGCGGCAGCTATCGTACGCCATTGGGAGAAATGGAGATCGCGCAGAAAATCGGCGAGGGCGCTGAGCCGGGCACGGTGTTCAAAGATCTGCGGCGCACGGGCGAGATCATTCCGGTGGATGCGCCCGGGCGCGACCCGATCGTGACGAGGGTTCTGTGGTTGCGCGGACGTGAAGCGCAAAACGCCAATTCCTTTGGCCGTCACATTTACATTCATGGCACGCCGGAGGAACGGCGTATTGGACTGCCGGTGAGCTACGGCTGCATTCGAATGCGCTCGAGTGACGTGATCAATCTTTACAACATGGTGGGATTGGGCGCGCGCGTTACGATTGTGGACGCTCCACTAGCCGCGATCGTTCCCGCCATGACCTCGGCGAGCTCGATGGATCCGAGGCGGAACCCAGCGACGCTCGTAATTCGGTAAGTAGGGACGAAGCACTGCGGGGTCCCGTCGGCGCAGCGCGCGGACCCTATCACGTCAGGGCAGTTTGCCCAGATGCTTGCGCGGCGTTTCGCGCGAGAGCAATTGCAAGTCCGCATCGACCATCAGCCGCACAAGCTCATGGAAACGCACTTTCGGTTCCCAGCCGAGCAGTTTTTTTGCTTTCGATGCGTCGCCGATCAGCAAATCGACTTCCGCGGGGCGTTCATAGCGCGGGTCGTGTCTGACGTACTCTTTCCAGTCAAGATCGACATGCGCGAAAGCGACTTCGACGAATTCGCCGACGCTATGTGTCTCGCCGGTGGCTAGAACAAAATCATCGCCGCGGTCGTGCTGAAGGATCCGCCACATTCCTTCGACGTACTCCGGCGCGTAACCCCAATCGCGTTTCGCATCCAGATTGCCGAGAAACAATTCGTTTTGCAGCCCGTGCTTGATGGCTGCGACCGCGCGCGAAATTTTGCGCGTGACAAAAGTTTCGCCACGCCGCGGGCTCTCGTGGTTGAACAAAATCCCGTTGCTCGCACGGAGGTCGTAGCTTTCGCGATAGTTAACAGTTGCCCAATAGGAAAAAACTTTCGCCACGCCATAGGGACTGCGGGGCCAGAACGGCGTCTTCTCCGTTTGCGGCGCTTCCTGCGCTTTGCCAAACATCTCGCTGCTCGAGGCCTGGTAAAACCGCGAGCGGATGCCCGCTTCCCGAATCCCTTCGAGAATGCGGATCGTGCCCACGCCGGTCACGTCCGAGGTGTACTCGGGGATATCGAAACTGACACGAACGTGGCTTTGCGCCGCGAGATGATAAATCTCGTCGGGCTTCAATTCATAAAGCAGCTTCACCAAATTGACCGAATCGCTCAGGTCGCCGTAGTGGAGAAACATGCGCACATCGTTGATGTGCGGATCGGCATAAAGATGATCGATGCGCGCAGTGTTGAAGGTGCTGGCGCGCCGGATGATGCCGTGGACTTCGTATCCCTTCTCAAGCAACAGATCGGCGAGATAACTTCCGTCCTGGCCGGTGATGCCGGTGATGAGCGCTCGTTTCATGGACAGCGACTCGCTTTAAAGCAAAGCGTGTGCGCTGGCAAATCTTATGCAGGATTACTCTCGGACGGCGAAACCATGATGCGAGCGAGAATGGCGCGTTGAGCGGCGATCAATTCGGCGATGCCTTTGCGCGTCAGCGCGACTAATTCCTCCAGTTGCCCCTGGCCGAACGTCGCTTCCTCGCCCGAGCCTTGCACTTCGACAAATTCGCCGTCTTCGGTGGCAACGAGATTAAAATCGACGCTGACGGCTTTGTCCTCCTCATAACTAAGATCGACAATTGCCTGGCCGTTGAGCATGCCGGCGTTGGCCGCGGCAACCAGTTTCCGGATCGGCGGCGCGTCCACCTTTTTTGCCCGCGCCAGTTTCCGACAGGCGATCGCGACGGCGAGACTGGCGCCGGTGATGGCCGCGGTGCGGGTGCCGCCGTCCGCCTGAAGCACATCACAATCGACCCACATCGTGCGGGGGCCGAGTTTCTCAAGATCGACAACTGCACGCAACGATCGCCCGATTAATCTTTGAATCTCGGTGCTGCGTCCATCGAGACGGCCCTTTGAAATGTCGCGCGTTTTTCGGGTCGTGGTCGAATATGGCAGCATCGAGTACTCCGCCGTGAGCCAGCCGCCGGTGACGTTTTGTTCTTTCATCCAACGGGGCACTACTTCCTCGATCGTCACGCCGCAGATGACGCGCGTATTACCCATGGCAACGAGGACCGAGCCATCGGCGTGCGGGGCAATGCCCAGCTCGAAAGAAACAGGCCGTAAATCATTGCAGGCTCGCCCGTCCCCCCGTTGCATGCGCGCAACCTAGATCGCGCGGCGCCGCTCAGCAATGAGCTTGACTCGTTCGGGCGACGCAGTTTCTTGAACGCCGAATCCATGAAGCACACCAAGAAAGCCGCGCCGGAGAACGATCCGCCGCGCCGCGCCAAAGCGCGGAGGCCAGTGGCTGGGATTCGCGAGGCTGAGCAAGCGCGGACGCTGCTTCAGGATCAACTGCACGGGCTTTATTGGTGGGTGTTCAACGCCTGTCGGATCAAGGGTTTTCTTCGAGCCAAACAACTGGATAAGATAGAAGCTGAGAGCGAAGGCCTCTCAGAGAAGCAGAACACGGAACCTGCGGCTTCGGCCAAGTATCCAGCTACGGAACTAAAGTGAGCCAGTCCAGCTCGACGCGGGCGTCACCAGCAGGCGCGCCGTTAACGCGCTTGGTATCGGTGGTTATCCCCTGCTACAACCAGGCTCAGTTCCTTGGTGAAGCGATTGAGAGTGTGCTCGCGCAGACTCACAAATCTGTCGAGATCGTCGTGGTGGATGACGGGTCGAGCGACAACACGGCGGATGTGGCGCGGAGCTATCTCTCCGCCAAATATTTCCACCAGGAAAATGCTGGTCGCTCTGCGGCGCGCAACGCCGGGCTGCGGCACAGCCGCGGTGAGTTCGTTGTTTTTCTCGATGCGGACGATCGTCTTTTGCCCGCCGCATTGGAGATAGGCGTGCAATGCCTCGACGAACATGCCGAATGCGCGTTCGTCTCCGGGCATTGTCGCGTCATCAATTCGGCCGGAAAAATCCTGGCTGCGCCACAACAGCGCGTTGTCGAGAGCGAGCCTTACGTGCAGTTGCTTAGCGGCGGTAATTATATCTGGTGCCCGGCGACGATAGTATATCGCCGCCGGACGTTCGATTTTGTCCATGGGTTCGATCCCGCTCTCGTGCCGGTTGAGGACTACGATCTTTACCTGCGTATCACGCGGGATTTTGCGGTACATTGCCACGGCGAAATCGTTGCCGAATATCGACAGCACAGCGCGAACACATCGCGCGACTTTTCTGCGATGCAAAAAGCGGCGCTCGCGGCGCATGCGGCACAGTGGCCGGTCGCAGGGGCAAACAGCCGGCTTCGTGAGGCCTACCACGTAGGCGAGCGGTTTTGGCGAGAGCAATATCCGCTTCAGCACATGGTCAGCAGAATTCGCGAGCTCGTACGCGAGGGGCTGGAACCCGACGCCATTATCGCCGTGGCAACGGGCGGTCAGAGTGAGTTACTTCGGCTCGACGCTCGCGAAGCGTGGCATTTTCCGCCGGCGAGTCTGAGCGGCGCGGGCGACCTGTTTGCGCAAGGTGCACAAGGCTCGCTGGCAACTCCGGCCTGGATTGAAACGGGAATGAGCTACCGCTTCAGCCTTTACCGCGCAACAGACGGGTCACGCCCGGTGGCGCGGCTTGTCGTGCGCGGCGTGGAAGATGGAGCTCCCGCGACCAATCCGGCAGCCATGTCGCTGCAAAGTACACACGAAAACAGCGTTGTTCTGGCAGCGGATCCTAACCCGGTTGTAGTTCGCGAGAAACCAGGCAGTACGACTATCACCTGGAGCACGGGCGATGGGTCGGAAGGGGAGCTTTACGTCACCGGAAATCATCCCGGAACTGATCCAGCCGATGGCACTCAAGCCTGGCAAGCGATCGAAGCAATCCGAGCGCAAGGTGCTCAGTACCTGCTTATACCCGCCCAATCGTTTTGCTGGTTGCCGGAGTTTAGGGAATTCCGTGCCCGGCTGGAGCGCTCTTTCCCAATTGTCGTCCGGGAAGATAGCGCCTGCACGATCTTTGATTTGCGCGACGGCTCACGATGATTGGGAACGGCAGAATAGCAGTAACAGCGTCCTCGATTGACTCGGGCACTGCTGTCTCTGCCGCTCAACCTGCGCTCGTCTCAATAATCACCGCTTGCTACAACCAGGGGCATTTCTTACGCGAAGCGATCGAAAGCGCGGTGGCGCAAACGTATGCCCGGCGCGAAATCATTGTGGTCGACGATGGCTCGACTGACAATACGCCGGAAATCGCCCGTCGTTATCCGGAGGTGCGCTACATCTGTCAGGAAAATGCAGGTCCTTCGGCCGCGCGAAACAACGGAGTGAAAAGCAGCGCCGGTGAATACCTCGTCTTCCTTGATGCTGACGACCGGCTGTTGCCGGACGCGCTGGAGGTCGGAGTTCAATCGCTGCAGCAAAATCCCGATTGCGCCTTTGCCTCCGGCTTTTGCCGGCTGGTGGTGGCCGATGGATCGCTGCTTAGTCAACCCGAGCAACCTTGCATCACAGGTGACGCCTACCTGGAACTGCTGCGTCGAAACGACATCTGGTGCCCGGGATCGGTTATTTACCGGCGAAGCGCTTTCCAAGCCGTCGGTGGGTTTAACGAATCACTCGGACGCGGCGAAGATTACGATCTGTTTCTCCGGATCACGCGAGAATATCCGGTCTTCTGCCACAAACAATTCGTGGCTGATTATCGTCTGCACGGGTCAAGCAGGTCGAGCGACTACTCACTGATGCTAAAAGATATGTTAAGTGTGCTTGATGCGCAGGCGGACTTCGTTCGCGGAAGCGAACGCCACGCCAAGGCGCTTGAAAGCGGGAAAGCTTATTGGCGCGATCGTTACGAGCATTTGCAACTCGGGGATCGAATCCGTGAACTTGTTGATGCCACCCTGCCGCCGGATGCCACCGTTGCCATAGCCAGCGGCGGGAGGGCCGAGTTACTCAAACTCGGTAACAGGCGCGTGTTACACTTTCCACAAGCAAAGACTCACAACCCGGGACGCTTGTTTCAACAAGGAGTCCGCGGCGCCGTGGATGTGGCGTGGATCGAAGCGGGAATGCGTTACGAATTTTGCCTGTTTGGCGGCAGTAACGGCGGGCAAATCGCTGCGCTTTCAGTGGTCGGCATTCCAAGCGCAACATCGGCTGACGAGATTCCTGTCGATCGTTTGTCTGCTGCGCATTTGAACGCTTCTCCAAACCCAGTGCCGGCGCCGAACCGATTCGGACGAACCACGATCAGCTGGAACACCGGCGATGGTTCCGAAGGCCGAATCTATCTCTCGCAAGGGGGCACCTACGACAGCTCGGTGCCGAAAGACAGCAAGGAAGCAATCAGCCGGCTCGAGACTATTCGGGCTCGAGGTGCGCATTACCTGCTCTTACCAGCCACTGCTTTGTGGTGGCTCGACCAATACCAGGCCTTTGCTGATTACTTGAACGCCAGATATCCCACCGTCGCGAGGGACAAGAGTTGCTGCGTCGTTTTTGATTTGCATCCCACACGTGCTGCGTCGAACGGCTAACAATGCCTGAAACTACCGCATCGTCTGATTGTGCTCATGAGGCGGTTGCTGAGAAGACGGCGCGCGCTACCTGGGCTGCTGGGATTGACGGTCGCTGGATCAGCGCAGGCGTTGTCACAGGCTTTTTGATTGCTGTCTATATCGTAGGAACGCGAACCGATTTCGTCAGCGCATGGGCGCGGGTCGGAGTCGAACATCTTATACCGCCATTCGCCGACATGCGGTTTCTGATCAGCGCACTGGAGACACATCGGGCCGGGGGCGACCCATTCGTCTTTAGCCCATTCGATCCCTGGTTGCGGCCACTGAACTATCCGCGCGTCTGGCTTCTACTGTCCGGCATTGGCATTACTGCGAATCACACCATCGTACTCGCTCTTGTGCTTGCAGCCGCTTTTTACACCGCGACAGCACTGCTCGTCGGCAGGACAACGGTTATGGAAGGGCTAGTCTGTGGCGTACTACTCTGCTCACCTCCTGCCATGTTCGCGGTCGAAAGAGGTAATGTCGATCTATTGATCTTTATCCTGCTGGCCGTGACTGCGATAGTCTTTGCTTCCAAGGCCGGTGTTTACTGGTCTTACATTTTAGTGCTGCTGGCCGCCGTTCTAAAGCTGTATCCGGTGTGCGGTTTTGCCATCGGCCTGCGGGAATGCCGTCGTCGCGGAATGCTTCTGCTCTGGCTTGGTCTGACGGCTTTTGCGCTTTATGCGTTTTGCATTCGCAGCGACATCACGCACGTCATTGCCAACACGCCACAGATCAAAGAGATCAGCTTCGGCCATCGCGTGCTCTTTGAGAAGCTGGCGAGCATGAAGATCGCTGTTCCAATTGAAGCTGCGAGCAAAATAGCAGTCGTCGCATCCGTTGTTCTAGCCCTGGTCGCCTCGCGCCTGCTCAAGCCACCCGAGCTTGGGTCGGCCAAGGACATTGCCATGGTTATAGGTGCTGCGATTTATGCCGGCACGTTCGTAGCGATGAATAACTTTAATTATCGGCTCATCTTCTTGTTTTTCCTGCTCCCGCAACTATTTGCGTGGGGAACGCGGCGCGGGCCCTATCGGTGGGTCGGCCGGGCGTTAGTCGTGATCATCACCGGTGCCATGTTATTGGCGTCGGCACGATACCCGAAATTTTTTATCACCAAGGAAGTCCTTAACTGGATCGTTTTTGTATTTTCGGTTTTCATTCTGGTAGGCCTTACCAGGAAGGACACATCAGCTCTTCCTGCTCCGGAAGTTGCTTCTGATGCGCTTGCACCCGGCAGGTCGACAAACCCAGGGGCGTGATACTGTGTCCCGCCCTCCGTCTCCATTTTATTTGCTCTACCAAACGGGGTTGGCTCCGACGAATGGCACATCGGTCCAGCTTCTCCGATTACTCGCAGGCATCGAGCATCTGGCCGTTCACCTTCTTTGGGACATCCGGGAAGCTGGGACCGCTTCCGTGCCACAGTCAATCGTCCTGGACGACACATGGAACAGCGTGGACAAGACCAACTCGCTTCCCGCCGGCGCGAAATGGTGGACGGGCAATCATGTGGATAAGGCGCGCCTAAGAGAAGCTCTACAGGCATTCCCAGCGCAACCGACCCGCGCGTGGATATTTTGTGGAAACGAACGCGATGCCACACGAGCAGCGGCCATTCTGGCGGCCTTGGACGATCCTCCGTTTTTGCTCCATCTCATGGACATCTTCCACAACCAACTCTCACCGGCGCAAACACCGCACCTGCTGGCACTGATCGAGCGAGCAAATCAAGTTGTCTGCACCAGTGCGGCGGCTGCAGAAGAGGTACGCAAGCAGCGCGCCACTGAAACGCATGTCCTGCCCTGCTGTTCGAACTTTACCGCTGAGCACCGCAGTTCGTCGGGCAAACCGTTTCGAATTGCCCTGACCGGGGCGCTCTGGGACAAGTCGATGTGGAACACCAGCCCGGCGCTTGATCTTTTCGCAGCGGCCTGGCCGCAGATCAAAGAGCGGATCGACGGCGTTGAGCTACACTACGCCGGCGGCTTCGGGGAGCATCTTCCATCCAGCATTGCGAGTGATGTCTGTAATCACGGGTACTTACAGCCCGCGGATTGCGAACAGCTTTTGCGCACCTGTCATTTGGGTTATCTGCCGGTGTCGTTGAACACCCGTTTCGGGCCTTACTCCGTGCCGTCGCGTTTAGCCGACTACCTCGCGTGCGGTCTGCCGACGATTACCTGCACGTCGCCCGGGACTGGGATTTATGCCTTTATCCAAGCCACGCCGCGAGGCACTGCGGTTAACGTTACGGATAGTGACGAACTCGTAAAAGTGATTGCCCATTTGGCTTCAGATCCGGCCGAATGGAAACGGCTGTCTACGGAGGCGGCAAGTTACGCGCGAAAGGTGCTTCACGCCGATGCGATCCGTTCCCAGTTGCTCGAATACCTGGACCACTGCGATGACGACAGATCGCGAGCTGCGCCTGTCGAATAAACTGAACGGTGTCATCACCGCTCGCCGCCACTAGTAGGTGTGTCGCCAGTAGATGTCGAGCTTGCGGTAAGTGCGTCAACTAATTCGACCAGCCTGGCATGAGCTGCTTGCAACATCCACTCGTGCGCTCGTAGCGCTATTTTTGACAGGTCGGAACGCAGGTTCGCTCCGGCTCGCTCCCATGGCACATCGTGATGGCCCGGCCAGTTGCCAGCGATGTAATACATGGCCGCTGCTGCATACACGTCGATGTATGGCAGCTCGCGTTGCGCCTGCTCCAGTAGGTCTTTATCGTACTCATGATAAAGCCTTTCGTACTTTCGATGCAGTAGCTCCGGACCCTGGAGGTGGACGGCTTTTTCCACGTCAGTCCACCCAACTCCCTCTTCCAGCGCGCAGT
>JBHEMD010000089.1:0-23205 GCA_046262735.1 Chthoniobacterales bacterium
AGGAACTCCGGTGCGCTTGTCCGGCCAGGACAGTTCGCGCGGCACGTTCAGCACCCGGCACGCCGTTCTTTACGACGCGAAAACAGGCGAGCCGTATGTGCCGCTCCTGCATCTCGCCGAAAAACAGGCGCGGATTTGTGTTTACAACAGTCTGCTCTCCGAAGCGGCGGTGCTCGGATTCGATTACGGTTACTCGCTCGATTATCCAGACATGTTGTGTTTGTGGGAGGCGCAGTTCGGCGACTTCGCCAATTCCGCTCAGCCCATCATCGACCAGTTCATCGTTTCCGCGGAATCAAAATGGCAGCGCCCGAGCGGGATCGTGTTGCTTCTGCCGCACGGCTACGAAGGCCAGGGGCCGGAACATTCCAGCGCACGGCTCGAGCGTTTCCTGCAAGCGTGCGCCCAGGACAACATCCAGGTGTGCAACCTCACCACCGCCGCGCAGTATTTTCACGTCTTGCGCCGCCAGATGAAACGCAATTTCATCAAGCCGCTCGTCATCATGACGCCGAAAAGTTTGTTGCGCGCCAGGTTCGCCTCATCAATGGCGGGCGAATTCATCCAAGGCCGCTTCGAAGAGATTCTCAGCTCGCCCGAGGTCGGCCCGGCCAGCAAGATTAAGCGCATCATTCTTTGCTCGGGCAAAATTTATTACGACCTGCTCGATTATCGGACCAAACGCAAGATCGACAACGCCGCGATCGTTCGGATCGAACAGCTCTATCCGTTGGCAGAGAAAAAACTGCGCGAAATGCTGAAGCCATTCTCGAAAAACTCCAAATTCGTCTGGTGCCAGGAAGAACCCCAAAACATGGGCGCGTGGAGTTTCATCGAGCCGCTGTTGCGCACCACGTTTTGCAGCGAGATCGCCTACGCCGGTCGCGACGCCGGCGCCAGTCCCGCGGTCGGATCGCTGGCGCGACATAAACGCGAGCAGGCTACGCTCGTTGCAGATGCGTTTTCGATCTAGCGGCTAGTCATACGTTGTATAAGTCGTATAGGTCGTATAGCCCATGCCGATCGAAGTAAAAATCCCCGCTGTCGGTGAGTCGATCTCCAGCGGTGTCGTTTCCGTCTGGCATAAAAAGTCCGGCGACTTTGTCGATGCCGGTGACGCGCTTTTCACCCTCGAGACAGACAAGGTTTCCACCGAAATCACAGCGGAAAAAGCGGGCGTGCTCGACGCGCTCGTTCCCGAAGGTCAGGAGGTAAAAATCGGCGAGATTGTCGCAACCATCGACGACTCCAAAGAAGCGCCAGCCGCCGAAGAGAAAGCAAAACCGGAAAAGAAACAACCCGAGGAGAAAAAGCCTGTAGCAGCGGTCGCTGACCGCGGTCCGGGGACAGCGTCCCCGGCTCCAAGCCCCGAGAAAAAGCCCGCGGAGAAAGAGGCGGAAGCAACGCCTCTCTCGCCGGCGGTTCGCCGGATCGTAAAAGAAGAAGCGCTCGAACCGGAGAAGATTTCCGGCACTGGCAAAGGCGGTCGCCTCACCAAAGGCGATGTCTTGGCGGCTGTCCAGAATCGCGGCGCGCCGCAAGAGAAGATCGACATCGCGGAAGATCGACAGTCAAGCGACGGACGCGTCGTCCGCAAACGAATGTCGCCGCTGCGGCGCAAGATCGCCGCCCAACTGGTGATGTCGCAGCAAACCACCGCGACTCTCACGACCTTCAATGAGTGCGATATGACCGCCGTTCAGGCGTTGCGCAGCAAATCGCAGGACGAGTTCACGAAGAAGAATGGAGTAAAGCTTGGTTTAATGTCCTTCTTCATCAAAGCGGCGGTCGAAGCGCTCAAAGCCGTGCCGGTCGTGAATGGCCGCATCGAGGGCGAAGATTTTATCCAGAACAACTTTTACGATATCGGCGTGGCGGTTGGGACCGAGCGCGGCCTGATTGTTCCGGTGATTCGCGATGCCCATGGGAAAGGTTTCGCCGAGCTTGAGCGCGAAATTGCCGATTACGCAGACAAGGCGCGCACCGGCAAATTGAAAATTGAAGATCTCCAGGGCGGCACCTTCACCGTCTCGAACGGCGGTATTTACGGCTCGCTCATGAGCACACCAATTTTGAATCCGCCGCAGAGTGGAATTCTCGGGTTGCACAAGATCATGCCCCGTCCGGTGGTGGTCGATGGCAAAGTAGAGGTGCGGCCGATGATGTACCTGGCGCTGAGCTACGATCATCGCGCGATCGATGGCAAGGAAGCGGTCACTTTCCTCATCAAAGTGAAGGAAGGCATCGAGGACCCGAAAAAGCTACCGCTCGATTTTTGAAGTTTTAACGCTGTCATGTTGACCCAGCTATTTACGATCGCCCGCCGGACTCGGAAGAAATGATCAGAGATTCTTCGCTTCGCTCAGAATGACAGCGCTGGTTTTTCTTGTCATGTTGAGCGAAGCGAAACATCTCTGACTATTCTTCTTTCGGTTTCCTCCCACATGGGCCAGAGATTCTTCGCTTCGCTCAGAACGACACAGCAATAACATGGAGAAATTTGACGTTGTGATCATCGGCTCGGGGCCGGGCGGTTATGTTGCCGCCATTCGAGCCGGCCAGCTCGGGCTGAAAACCGCCATCATCGAGAAAGACAAGGAGCTTGGCGGCACTTGTTTGAACATCGGCTGCATCCCAAGCAAGGCGCTGCTCACTTCGAGCGATCACTTCGTCTTTGTGAAAAAGGAAGCCGCGAAGCACGGCATCGTGGTGGACGGCGCGCATGTCGATCTTGCGAAGATGCAGCAGCGCAAGGATAAGGTCGTTAAAACGCTCACCGGCGGCGTGCGCGCGCTGATGAAGACGAACAAGGTGACGACATTCCAAGGCATCGGCACGATCACCGCGCCGGGCAAAGTTTCGGTTAAATCATCAAGCGGCGAGACGCGGGAGATCGAAACCAACAACATCTTGATCGCGACCGGCAGCGCGCCGACCGAGCTGCCATTCGCGAAATTCGACGGCGACAAAATCGTCAGCAGCACCGAGGCGCTTTGCTTTAGCGAACCCCCAAAAAAATTGCTCGTGATCGGCGCGGGCGCGATTGGGCTCGAGCTCGGCTCGGTTTGGGCGCGGCTCGGCTCGGAAGTGACGATCCTCGAATTTCTACCGCGGATTGCGGTTGGCTTCGATCTCGAATTGTCGAACCTGCTCCAGCGCTCGCTCACCGCGCAAGGCATCACGTTTCACCTCGAAACAAAAGTCAGCGCGGTCAAGATCGACAATGGCCGCGTTACTGCGACCGCGACAAAGGGAAATGAGGAGCTGAAGTTCGAGGCGAATAAAGTTCTTGTCTCGGTCGGCCGTCGCCCGTTTTCCGAAGGACTCGGCGCGGAGAAAGTCGGCGTGGAGTTTGATGAGAAGAAGCGGATCAAAGTAGACGAGCATTTCAAAACCAACATCCACGGCATTTACGCGATCGGCGACGTGATCGCCGGGCCGATGCTCGCGCACAAAGCCGAGGACGAAGGCATCGCGTGCGTCGAGCGGATCGCCGGTAGGGACGGCCATATCAATTACGACGCCATCGCGGGCATCATTTATACAAATCCCGAGCTGGCCGGCGTTGGATTGACCGAAGAGCAGGCCAAAGAAAAGGGGGTTGATTATCGAGTCGGCAGATTCCCGTTTCGCGCCAATGGCCGCGCGCTCGCTAACGAGGATGTCGAGGGCATGGTCAAGTTTATCGCCGACGCCAAGACCGACCGCATTCTCGGCGCGCATATTCTGCAACACGCCGCCTCGGAGTTAATCGCCGAAGCCGTCTCGGTGATCGAGTTCGGCGGCAGTTCCGAAGATCTTGGCCGCACCTGCCATTCCCACCCGACCTTGAGCGAAGCGGTCAAGGAAGCCGCGATGAACGTCGAGAAGCGCGCGCTGCACATCGTGAATCGTTAATCCATGCGACTGACGTTCACTTATTATCTCGATGTGATTTCGTCGTGGTGTTTTTGGTCGGAGCCGGCTTGGGCCGAACTGAAGAAGCGTTACGGCGAGAGAGTGCAGTTCGAGTGGAAAATCGCGCTCTTGGATAAGACAGGCCTGCCGATCTCGCGCGCGCAGGAAGAATGGTTTTATCGCCGCAGCGGCACGATCATGCTCTCACCGTTTATGTTGAGCAGCGCCTGGTACGACGAGCCGATCCGCGCCGAATACCTCGCGCCGAATTGTGTCGCCGAAGCGGCCAAAGATTTCGGAATTACGGATGATCGCGTGCGTCTGGCACTCGCGTATGCCGGACTGCGCGAAGGCAAACCCTTTGGCGAATGGGAGATTGCTGCGGAGGTTGCGGCGCGGGCCGGGGGTCTCAAGGAAAAAGAGTTGCTCGAGCGCGCCCAGTCCTCGGAAATCGAAAAACGTGTTCGGGCCGACACGGCGGCTTTTCATGCGCTGCATGTGACGCAACGCCCCACCTTTGTGCTCGATAGCGAAATTGGCGACCGGGCGGTTTTTTCCGGCTTCGCGAGGCTTACGCCCTTGGCCACAGCGCTCGACGCGATGCTGCACGACGCGGACGCTTACATTTCCTACGCCGCACATTTCGGCGAGCCACCGCAACATTGATCCTGGCGCGGTGTTTGCTTGAATACAGTTGCAAGATCGACAATCAGATTCATCTTGTCAGCATCCCAATGTTGCTTACAACTTCCCCTCGGCTCGCAAGAATGGCGGGCCCGTCGTCGTGGTAGTCGCAGCTGCGATGAAGTTGAGTGCGTCAACAGTTCCGAAAAGCGAAACGTTGAAAATTGCGACCATGGAACCGACGGCCAGACGGTGCACTCCCGTTTGACCGCTTAGGAGATCGACTCAATCTGCAACCCCAATTTCGTGTAAACGGTCGGATTCGCGCCCGCGAAGTGCGGGTCATTCTCGGATCCAACGGTCAGCAGCTCGGCATCATGAAGTTGTCGGAGGCGTTGCGCGAAGCGCAAAGTCAGGGGCTCGACCTTGTCGAAATCGCGCCGACCGCAAACCCGCCGGTCTGCAAAATCGTTTCGCTCGGCAAATTCCGCTACGACCTCTCCAAGCACGATAAGGATCGCCGGCCCGGCGGAGCGAGGCTGAAGGAAGTCAAATTCCGGGTCAATATCGACGAGCATGACTACCTCACGAAAATTCGCCACGCGGAAGAATTTCTCGACCGGGGAAACAAAGTGCGCGTGCAGCTGCAATTTCGCGGCCGGGAAATGGCGCATCAGGAATTCGGCATGCAGTTGATGGAAAAGGTGCGTAGCGATCTCTCGGGCATGTCGCAGGTGGAAATGGACCCGAAAATCGCGGGTCGGAACATCACGATGACACTGTCGCCATTGCCGGCTAACCGTCGGAAACGGCGTTTCGCCCCTCCGGCGAAAGAAACCGCCGACCTGCCGAACGGCAGCAAATCGGCTGAGTAGCTGTTACTCGGCCTCGCAATTTCGAATAAGACAGCAGGCGAGCTAATCTCGCGAACGCGCGATACTCTGGCCTCAATCTTGTGCCTCAGCGAGAAGAGGACGCCTCAGCGGCAGGCGAGGGTGAAAACGCATCGCCGACATTCGGGTCGTCGCCGGCGTCGGTTGTGTTTGTCGATTGGCTGGATTTTTCTTCCGCAACTGCCGCGGGTTCGTCGACACGCGCGATATGCAGAGCGCGGCCGGTGGATTCGTCGATGTCGATCACAGCGCCGCGCAAGCGCACTTCGCCGTTCGCCACTGGAAACGACGTGGGCAAGTTTGAAATGAAGCGTTGCAGGATTGGTTCAATCGCGCGTCCGAGGATCGAATGGACCGGCCCGCACATTCCCGCGTCGCAGAGAAAAGCGGTACCGCCGGGGAAAATCTGCTCGTCCGCAGTCTGCACGTGGGTGTGCGTGCCGATCACGGCCGAAACCTTGCCGTCGAGAAACCGGCCGATCGCGATTTTTTCGCTCGTCGTCTCTCCGTGCACATCGACCACGATGTTGTTCGTCTCCTCGTGGACCTTGACAATGGCTTCCTCGAGCGCGCGAAAGGGATTCTCCAGAATCGGCTGCATGAACGTGCGCGCCTGCACATTGACCACGCCCACTTTGCCTTTCGCCGTTTCCAAAACGATCCAACCGTGTCCGGGCGCGCCTGGCGGGTAATTCAGCGGACGCAACAATCGCGGTTCCATATCGAGAAACGCCATCACATCTTTCTGATCCCAGATGTGATCGCCAGTCGTCACCACCGCCGCGCCTGCGCGCAAAAGATCGATCGTGATTTTTGCCGTGATCCCTCGACCGCCCGCCGCGTTTTCCCCATTCACAATCGTGAAGTCGATTCCGTCTCGCGTCTTCAGCTCCGGCAATTTCGCGATCACCGCGCTGCGGCCGGGCTCGCCCACAATGTCGCCGAGGAAAAGAACCCGTAGCATTCCGCCAGCATCGTATTAAAGAGAGCGAAATCCAGACGAATGACGACGTTCGAATGACAGAACCCGAAGGAAGGACAAATGACGAAGCTGGCACGGTGAAACTTCGTCATTCGTGCTTCGGGTTTCCTTCGTTCTTCGTCATTTGGATTTCGTCATTTCTCCTGCCGTTATTTCCGATTGCTCTGAGAGCGGCGGATAACCTCACCATTCTCGCGGCAAAGCCGAAGTGGAGCGTGCTCGAAAATTATCAGGAGACGATCACGCACGATGAATTCGCGCGCCTCATTCAGGATGTCTATTGCACGCACGGCTTTACCGAGGACGTGCTCAAGATCGACAATGCGTCGGCCCGCATCCTGAAGAACCGCGACACGCAAAAGTTTTTCACTCTGCGTTTTGCCAGCAACGAAACTTCCCGCCGGCATATCCCGCGGCTATGGCACCCGGCCAAATCCCTGCCGCCGACAGCGCCCGAAAAACCGCTGGCCAACCTGCGTATCGCGCTCGATTCCGGTCATCTCGGCGGCAAATGGGCCAGGGTGGAAGAGCGCTGGTTTCAGGTCGACGATTCGCAACCGGTGATGGAAGGCGATCTGACACTGAAGGTCGCGCGGATTCTCGCCCCGCAGTTGCGAAAAATGGGTGCGAAAGTTTTCTTTGTTCGCAACAGCGCCGAGCCGGTCACGCCGCTGCGTCCGGATGATTTTAAGAAGCTCGCTCGAAAAATCCTGATCAAAAATGGCGTGCCCCAACCGCGCGCCGATGTGCTCGACCCGAAGGACCCGGAGAAGGAGCAAACGATCCGCTGGCAAAGCGAGATTTTATTCTACCGTTACAGCGAAATCCGGCGCCGAGCGGTGCTCGTGAACACAAAGCTGCATCCTGATCTGGTCGTCTGTTTGCATTTGAATGCCGAAGGCTGGGGCGACCCGAACAGCCCAACCTTGACCGACACGAATCATCTTCACCTGCTCGTAAACGGGTCCTACACGAAAGAGGAGCTCGACTTCGACGATGAACGGTTCGAAATGGTGCGGCGACTGCTAAGCCGCGCGTTCGACGAAGAACTGCCGCTTGCCGATACAGTCGCGGCGTCAATGGCCAAAGCGACCGCGCTGCCGCCGTATCAATATCCAACCACCCTCACCACGACCAAGGTTGGAGCGAGCGGCTACGTTTACGCGCGCAATCTTCTCGCCACCCGGTTGTATCGGCGACCGGTGATTTACTGCGAGCCGTACGTCATGAACAGCAATGACGCATTTGCCCGCATTCAGGCCGGCGATTACGAGGGAACGCGGAACGTGAACGGTGTCGAGCGCAAAAGTATTTTCCGCGAGTATGCCGACAGCGTGACCGAAGGGCTGGCCGAATATTACCGAAACACGCGACAATGATCCGTCCTTCTGTCGCGGAGGCTATGACCGTCGCTCGAATAATGCGACGCTCATAGAGCGCCGCTACAGTTGCTCCACCGCTTCGCGAATATCTTCCAGCGTCACGTCGCGCGACAAATAAGCCGACCCGATTTTTGGCGTCACGACGAACCGGACCTCGCCGCGCTCGAATTTCTTGTCGAGCTTCAGTCCGGCAAAGATTTTGTCGCGCGGAAAATCCGGCGGCAATCGTGTCGGTAGCTCGAATGTGTTTAGAAGATCGACAATCGCGTCGCGCTGCGCGCGCGGCAGGCCGGCCCTTTTCATCGAGATGGTGCACGCGGCCGCCATCCCAAGACTGATCGCTTCGCCGTGCAAAAAATCTTTGTAATTGCCGGCGCGCTCAATCGCATGCCCGACGGTATGTCCGAAATTTAGAAGCGCGCGCTCGCCGGTGCGATCGAGCTCGTCTCCCGCAACAATCTTCGCCTTGATCTCGACGTTGCGGTGGATCAGCGATTGTAGGGCATGCGTCCCGCTTGCCCCTGACAAGCCGGAAGCTTGTCCTACTCTTTCGAACATTTCGGCGTCCGCAATGACTGCGTGCTTGACGATCTCGGCGAAGCCTTGCCGGAAGTGGCGGGGCGGCAGGGTTTGCAAAAGATCGACATCGTCGATCACGAGTGACGGCAGATGAATGGCGCCGAGCAGGTTTTTCCCGGCGTTGGTGTTCACGCCGGTTTTGCCGCCGATCGAGCTGTCCACCATCGCCAGGAGCGTGGTGGGAATCTGCACGTGTGGAATTCCGCGATGGAAAATCGCGCCCACGAACCCGGAGAGATCGCCCACGACTCCTCCGCCCAATCCAATCACGAATGATTGTCGATCCAAGCCGGAAGCGATCATCTGGTCGCACACCGCTGCTGCTTGTTCAAGCGTCTTCGAAGTCTCTCCCGGCGGAATAATGATTAGCGCCGGCTGGAAACCAGCGGTGGCCAGGCCCGCTTCCAGCCGCTCGGCAAATAGCCCAGCCACATTCGAGTCAGCAACGATTGCACAGGAGCGTTGCGGCAACAGCTGGCTGATCAGCTCGCCGGCGCGGTCAGCCACGCCGGAACCGATCAGGACGCGGTAATCCCCGCGCCCGGTGCGGACTTCAAACGAAGTCCCGGACACGAGAGCTTACGGTGTGCAACCAGTGGTCGCATTCCACCGGCAGCACCCATTAAGGTCTGATGCATTGCAGGCGTTATTGGCAAAAACGGTCCAGAGCATGTTCTCGGCATGGCCATCGAAGCAAACAGCACTGATTCGTTTTCGCTGTTGCTGTGTTCCGCCCGTGGCCGTTCCACCCGGGTTGCTCTGCGCTCTGGCGGGGCTGCCCCCGAGTCCTTTTACGGTGACGCCGGGAAGCTGCGTGGCCGCGTTGCCCGCAAAGGTTACGGTCGACGCCGCGGTTGGTGCGGAACCGAACAAGACGAATGCCACGGGATTAATGATTGTGCTGGTGTCGATTCCCAAAGCGCTATTGCCGTTGATGCCGTAGCTGACCGGTGTGAGCGCGCCTGTCGCCCCCCGGCCGCGCGTGTCGAAGGGGGACTGAAAAACGCCCCAATCGCTGATGTACCGGGTGGTGGATGTCGTGGACGGACACAACCGGTTCATCCATGTATCACCGGTCGTGTCGAAAAGCTTACCATCATTGTCGTTCAGGTAACGCTGCGTAGCGAGGGAGAGCTGGCGCAGATTGTTCATGTCTTTCGTGATCGCACCGCGTTCCTGGACGGTGATGAAAACGGGAAACGCGAAGGCGGCGAGGATACCAATGATCAGGATGACAATGATGATTTCAGTCAACGAGAAGCCCTGTGTGGTTTTTGCCTTCATCGCCTTGGGGAAAGAAGGGTAGTAATGTTTTGGGCGAAGCGAAAGTAAAATCAAGCGGCTCGGCCGTGGCTGCGGGGGAGCGCCCGCGCGGAGGATTCGCACTCGCCACATGATTCGGAATCGGCTCGCCAAAGCTTTGGGAGTTGACCCAAAAGCTTTCGGGGTTGACAAAGCTGACGCCAGTTTGTGTAACTAACGCCATGCCCGATCCGCTGGAGCCGAGCGAGCCGCCCCCACCAGCACCTCCGCCACCAACGCCAGCACCAGCATCGCCCATGTCACCCGACCCGAGCACAAGATTGACATCCACCGGGTTACCTTCAAACGTTGCGGCCGCCCTCGCCTGCATCCCGCTCGTCGGCGGAATCATTTTTTATGTGCTCGAAAAGCGCGACGGTTTTGTGCGGTTTTACGCCATGCAGTCGATTATCTTCGGCGGGGCCTGGATTTTGTTCGTGATTATTTATTCGGTTGCGCACTTTATTCTAACGCCGATCCCGGCGATCGGTTTCTTTTTCGCTCTCATTTTATGGGTCGTCTGGGCGTTGGTTGGCGTCGCATTTCTGGTTCTGTTTATCGTTACAATCGTAAAAGCGTTCACCGGCGTCCGCTGGGAGATCCCGTACATCGGACCGATTGCGCGGAGCCAACTCGGCGAAGCCTGAGCCATGTGGGGGCGGCCTCAGTGCCGCGACGATCGGGACGCTGAGGTCCCTCCCACGTTCGACGTGCCGAGCAATTTGACCACGAGCTCGGTCAAAATCAGTTCGTGTTCCAATTGCGTGGTGACGAGCTGGAGATTGGCTGCGAGGCACGCCTGCATTCCATCGACTAATTGCGCCGTTTCGAACCGGTGCGCGTTTTGCGCCGCGATCCCGAGCGCGTAGGCATTGATCGACCCGTCTTTTTTGCGCGGCAAATGTTCCGTCGCCGCGGCCGGCAGGCGATTCAGTGCCGAGATGAAATGAAACGGTGCGTGCGGACGCGCCAGACGATGCCGTTCCATCAGGTCTTTTGCCATGAGCAGATTGCGGATGGTCGGCAAAACCGCCACCAGCAAAATGCCGATGGCGCTTTCGCCCTGGTCGAGCAGGCGCCGGACGAGTCGTAGCGCGCGCTCGAGGTCGCGTTGCGCCAAAGCGTTGCCCAGCTCGAAAATCACACCCGCGCGCGAGAGCGGGACCAGGGCGCGGACAACATCGGCATCTACTGCGCGTTTATCGCCGAGATAGATGTCGATCTTTTCCAGCTCATTTTCGATCTGGCGTGTGTCGCCGCCGGTCAGCAGCACGAACAGCTCGAGCGCGCCGTTTTCGAAACGGAGTTTGCGTTTTTTCGCCGATCGCTGCACCGACTCGGTCGCTTCTTCCTCCCAGCCGCTGCGAGTCGAATCCAGCTTATCGAACACCTGGAGCTCGGCGCGCTTGTTCAGCGTCTTGTAAAACGAGCGCCGTTTATCAACCTCGGTCGCGCTGACCAACAAGGTGATTCCTTCGGCCAACCCTTCCTCGATCGCGTCAGTTAATTCTTCCAAGGCGCTTTGCACGCTCGCCGCCCGGCTGAGCTGATTATCGCCGAGAAAATTCGCGTTCTTTAGCCAGACAACTTTTGCACCACCGAAAAACGGCAGGGTGTTGAGCGCTTCAATTGTCGATCTTATCCGCGCGGCGGCTTGTTCGGCGTTGTCCGCCGCGCCGTCGATAATCTCCAGGCCAAAATCGCCGGCGCCGGGCGGCGTCAACTCTTTCGCCAGCTCTGCCGCCACTCGTTTCACCTCCGCTTCATCCGAACCAACGATGGCGTGAATCTTCGCCGTTGCAGCTTTCGTCTTCGTTTTCGGCACAAACCGAGTTTGAAGGCGGCGCTGTTGTAGGGCAAGCGCATCGCTTGCCGAACTAGAAGTGTGGCAGGCGGAGCGCCGGCCCTACAAATCGCTCGCCTGCCGGAGCGTCGTCCCGAAGTCTTTTGCCGCGTAGTCGCGGAATTTTTCCTCGAGGACCGAGACCGTTGCGAAGTGGCCGGGGTAGAAACGGGGCAGCGCGGTTTCGAAGGGCTGATGCCGCGCGAGCGCGTCAAGCAGCGCGAGGAACCCTGGTTTGTCGGTCGCGGCGAGAAAGCGGACCAATCGCTCCGATTCGTCGTAAAAGGTCTCGACCCGCTCGGAGGGCGGGTGAGTCAACGTCAACAAAGTGCCGAGCGGAACGAGATCACGCTCGGAAATCGCTGCCGACTGCGGTTTGGAAATAAAGCCGCGCGCACGTTGATAACTAGCGTGTGCATTTTTGGAAATGTACTGAGCGAATCCCTCATCGAGCCAGCACGGTATGCCGCCGGTGTAAAACCGGTGTGTCACCAGATGAACGATTTCGTGGCCGAGCAAATTATTGGAAAATTTATAGTGCGGATCGCGCTGGATAAACAAGCTGCCCTCTGAGTGAATTCCACCGCTCCATGGCTCGAGCTTGCCGAAGGCCTGGAACTGCCGCCATTGCTCGGGATGTTCGAAGATGTAGATGTGCGATTTCGTGTCCGTCGCGGGCTGGTCGCGTTCGAGTTCTTTCGCGACGACCCGATAATGGAACTCTGCTTCCACTGAGATCGGGGTTGCGACGTAACTGTGGACGAAATGGTAAATGAAATGCTCGGTCTCGGCGTGTTTCCATTGCCCGGGTTCGATCGCCAGCGCAATCTCACTGAGCGGATTCGGATCGCGTTGGCTCAGCTGCGAGAACTCGACTTCGACCAATGAGCTGGTCTCGGTGATCTGGGCAATGGCGGCAGTCGCGGTGAAAATCGACAATGTGATGACGGCACGAAAGATCGACATGCACTTGGCCACTGCAGCTAGTCGCGTGCGAGCTGTAGCCGCCTCGCTCCGTCGAGGCGTGACCCCTTCCGCACCCGGCGACGGAGCGCCGTGGCTCCAGCTCAAACCCGCGAGCGTCTTCGCCCGGCGTTGCGCGAGTATTTTATCGGGCGGCGTTTCGGCTCGATTTTGGCGAGGCCCGTGCCGCTTTTTATTTCCATGATCTGGTCGCGCAGGAGCGCCGCGCGCTCGAACTCCAGTTTCGCGGAAGCTTCCTGCATCTCCTCTTCCAGCTCGCGCAACAACTCGGTCACATTGAAATCGCCGCCGGCTTCCTGGATCACGGATGCGGCGATCTCGCGGCCGCGCAAAATGGTGTGCAAACTTTCCTGCACGGCGCGCCGCACGGTCTGCGGGGTAATGCCGTGCTTCTCGTTGTATTCCATTTGTTTGGCCCGGCGGTATTCGGAGATCGAGATGAGCGCTTCCATGCTTTGCGTCATGATGTCGGCGAACAGAACAACCTCGCCGTTGACGTGCCGCGCCGCGCGGCCGGCAGTCTGAATGAGCGAGGTCTGGCTGCGCAAAAATCCTTCCTTATCCGCGTCGAGAATGCAGACGAGCGACACTTCGGGAAGATCGAGACCTTCGCGGAGCAGATTGATGCCGACGAGAATGTCGAAATCGGCCGCGCGCAAGCCCCGTAGAATCTCGACGCGTTCGATCGTGTCGATATCGCTGTGGAGATAGCGCACTTTTAGTCCGACATCGCGCAGGTAATCGGCGAGATCTTCGGCCGTGCGTTTGGTTAACGTCGTGATCAGCACGCGTTCGCCTTTTTCCACGCGTTGCCGGCAAAGCTCGATCGTGTCGTCGATCTGGTTCTTGAGCGGCTTAATAGTGATCTTCGGATCGAGCAGACCGGTCGGGCGGATGATTTGTTCGACAACCAGCGGCGCGCCCGGCGCATGCACATCGAATTTGTCCGGCGGTTGATCCGTGCGCGAAAGTAGCGCAAGCGTCCCGCTTGCGTTTTGATTAGGTCGCAAGCGAGACGCATGCGCTACAGTTTCGCCCGGCAGCACGAACGGAACAATTTCCGCTTCCCCGATCCGCTGTCGCCGGTGCGGGAAATAGCCCTTGTTGCCGACGATACTGTTTTGAATCTCAAACTCGGCCGGCGTGGCGCTGACGTAAATCATCTGGTTCGTCAGCTTCATGAACTCATCGAAATTGAGCGGGCGATTATCGAGCGCGCTGGGCAGACGAAACCCGTATTCGACCAGCACGGTTTTGCGCGAACGGTCGCCTTCGTACATGCCGCCGATCTGCGGCACGGTGGCGTGCGATTCGTCGATCACGACGAGAAAATCTTTCGGAAAGAAATCGATGATCGTGTAGGGCTTCGAGCCGGGCGGGCGACCGGAGAGATGACGCGAGTAATTTTCGATTCCGTTGCAAAACCCCATTTCCTGCAGCATTTCGAGATCGTACTCAGTGCGAATCCGCAGCCGTTGCGCTTCGAGAAGCTTGTTCTGCGATTCGAGCATCTTGATGCGGTCCTCGAGCTCGGCGCGGATCGTGCGCAGCGCGCGATTTAGTTTATCTGCCGGAGTGACGAATTGTTTCGCCGGATAAAACGTGATCACATTGTGCGAATCGTAAGCGTGACCGGTCAACGGATTGAACCGTGTAATCGCGTCGATCTCATCACCGAAGAATTCGATCCGCACGCCTTCTTCGTCCGCCGTCGCCGGGTAAACTTCGACGACGTCGCCGCGGACCCGGAATTTGCCGCGAGAGAAATTCATATCGTTGCGCTCATAGAGCATGTCGATTAAACGGCCGAGCACGGCTTCGCGTGAGATGTGCTGCCCGCGTTTCACCGTCAGGAGCATGTTCAAGTAATCCTCGGGCGATGTGATGCCGTAGATGCAGGAGACGCTTGCCACTACGATCGTGTCGCGGCGCGAAAGCAATGCGCTCGTCGCCGCCAACCGCAACCGCTCGATCTCTTCGTTGATCGACGAATCCTTTTCGATGTAAGTGTCGGAGCGCGGGATGTAGGCTTCCGGCTGGTAGTAATCGAAATAGCTGACGAAATATTCGACCGCGTTCTTTGGGAAGAACTGCTTGAACTCGGAGTAAAGCTGCGCGGCCAGCGTTTTGTTGTGCGAGATGACGAGTGTCGGCCGATTCAACTCCCGGATGACGTTCGCAATCGTGAACGTCTTGCCCGAACCGGTCACGCCGAGCAACGTTTGATGGCGGTTACCGGCCTCGATCGACTTGAGCAGCTTGGCAATCGCCTGCCCCTGGTCACCACGAGGTTTGTAACTGGATTCGAGCTGAAACTGCATCCGGCAATTTAGCACGGCCATGATGTTGCGCTTGTGAAACACAGGTCGAAAACGTTACTTAGGCAACCCCTTCCGTGGAACCGACCAGATTTTTTGCCGAGCTGAAGCGACGCAACGTTTACAAAGTCGCGATTACCTATGGCGTCGTCGGCTGGCTGCTCGTCCAAGTCGCAACACAGGTATTTCCCTTTTTCGATGTGCCGGCGTGGGGCATACGGTTTGTTGTCCTGTTGATCGTGATCGGTTTTCCGATCGCGCTAATTATCGCCTGGGCATTTGAGCTTACGCCCGAAGGGTTGAAACGAACCGAAGCGGTCGATCCAAGATCGACATCTACTCCGGAGCGACGTCACATCTGGATTTATGTCGCAGTCATCGCCGCCGCGCTGTCGATCGGGATTTTTTTCCTTGGCCGTTACTCCACAGGCAATCGATCGAGTGCGACAACCGCCAAATCGATTGCGGTATTGCCATTTGAAAATCTGAGCGAGGACAAAGCGAACGCCTATTTCGCGGACGGCATTCAGGATGAAATCCTCACTCGCCTGGCGAAGATCGCTGAGCTAAAAGTCATCTCGCGCACCTCGACGCAAAAATACAAAAGTGCGCCGGCAAACCTGCGCGAGATCGCGCAACAACTCGGAGTAGCGAACGTTCTCGAAGGCAGCGTTCAGAAAGCGGCCGACCAGGTGCGCGTATCGGTCCAGTTGATCAACGCGCTGAACGACTCACACACCTGGGCCGAAACTTACGACCGCAAATTGATCGACGTCTTCCAGGCCGAAAGCGACATCGCGCAGAAAATTGCCAGCGCGTTGGAAGCGAAGCTGACGGGCAAAGAAAAGACTGCAATCAGCCATCGCGGCACCGACAATCCGCAGGCCTACGATGCTTATTTGCGCGCGATCGCGTTGCGCAACAGTCAATCAAAAGATGACGAGGTTCGCGCGATCGAGTTCTGCCGGCAAGCGGTCGCGCTCGATCCGAATTTCGTGGACGCCTGGTCCGAGCTGGCCGTCCATGAATCCAGTCGCTATTTCTTTCCGGAGCATACCGAGGCGCAAAAAGAACGGGCGCGAGTCGCTGCCGAAACGGCGTTGCGCCTGGCGCCGGATCTTCCCGACGCGCAGGGTGCGATGGGCCTTTATCGTTATTACTGCCTGCAGGACTACGACGGCGCGCTGGCGCGTCTCGACCAGGCGCGGGCGGCCGCGCCGAACGACTGGAAACACATTGCGGCGAGCGCGCTAGTGAAGCGCCGCCAGGGGAAGCTCGACGAATGCATCGCGCTGCAGAAACAAGCGGCCGAACTCGATCCGCTCAACACCGACATCTGGGTAAATCTGGCCCGCAGTTATCGCGGCCAGCGAAAACTCAATGAAGCCGTCGCTATGCTTGATCGGGCGCTCGCGATCGCGCCAAACGATCCGGCACTCCTCGTCGACAAAGCTGAAGCTTATGTGGCCGGGGGGGATTTGGATAAAGCCAAGAGTCTGGTGCGCAATGTCCCATTCGGATTGGCCATTCCCAACTCTGGTGTGATTGTCGATCTACTCGTTTTTGAAAAGCGTTACGACGAAGCTGGCCGCGCGATCATGGCGGAAACGGAAAAAGCGCCGCCGCTGTTCATTGCCATCGCGCATAACAAACTTGCTGGCCTTCAATTTTTACAAAGCGATCGGGCGCGCGCTCAGCAGTTGTGGCGGCAAGCCGAGCAGGAATTCAAGGCGTTGCGCGAACAAGGTGAAACCGGCGCGCTGCTTTCGGAACAGCTGATTGAAACAGAAGCCTTTCTCGGTAAGCGCGAGGAGTTCGAGCGCGAAGCCGATCGCGTCGCGCAGATCCGGCAAAAGGATAAATGGACTTTTCCCCGCGCGGAAGAAGCGCGCGCGCGGGGCTACGGCATTTTAAAGGAAGCCGATCGTGCGATTCCACTGCTCGAACGCGTCCTGCACGAGACAGCCGCCGACGCGCTCACGCCGGCATACCTGCGCTTCGATCCATTGTGGGACGGGATTCGCAACGATCCGCGCTTCCAAAAACTCGCGAACGCGAAGCCGTGAAGCTCGACGAGTTCTTGGCCGAACTGAAGCGGCGCAATGTTTATCGCGCTGCAGTCCTTTATGGAATGGGCGCGTGGCTGCTCGCCCAGATCGCCACGCAGATTTTTCCATTCTTCAATGTGCCGAATTCGGCGGTGCGCTTCGTCATCGTCGCGCTCGCCACCGGGTTTCCCATCGCGATGGTGCTGGCGTGGGTTTACGAGCTGACGCCGGAAGGATTTGTCCGGACCGAAGATGTCGATCTTGCCAGGCAGCGGGGATTTGGCCGGAAGGTCGATTTCGTCATCATCGGCGTGTTCCTGCTCGTTATCGTGATGCTGGTTTACCAGCGTTTGCCGTTTCGCGGAGAGAGCGGGGAACTCATTCCGGAAAAGAGCATTGCCGTTTTGCCTTTCGCGAACTTTAGTGCCGACAAGGAAAACGCATTTTTTGCCGACGGCATTCAGGACGATATCCTGACGAGTCTGGCGCAGATCGGCGGACTCCGGGTGATCAGCCGTTCATCAGTGATTCAGTTTCGCGATATGGCGGCGCGTAATCTGCGCGAGATCGGCAAAATCCTCGGGGTCGCGAACGTGCTCGAGGGTAGCGTGCGACGGGCCGGCGATCGTGTTGTCATTAATGTGCAGCTGATCGATGCGTTGCACGATCGACATCTCTGGGCAAACCGCTACGACCGCGCGCTGGTCGATTCGTTAGGCTTGCAAGGCGAATTGGCCGCCGAGATTGCCGAAGCTTTGCGCGTGGCGTTGAATCCTGACGAGAAAGCGCGGGTCGAGAAGAAACCCACCGAAAATCCCGACGCCTACGTCTTTTATCTGCGCGCGAACCAGATCGAACGCAATCCCGATACCCTGTTGGAGGATTTCAAGAAAGCCGAGCAACTCTATACCGAGGCGATTACGATCGATCCGAAGTTCGCCCTCGCCCACGCGCGTCTCGCTTCCACGCGCGCTGCGATTTTCCATTTTTATGAACCGCTTGACAGTTGGAAAACAAGCGCGCAGGCCGAAGCGCAGACTGCCCTACAGTTGCAACAGAATCTGGCGGAAGCGCATCTGGCTCTCGGCCAATGTAGTTACTGGATCGATCAGGATTACGGTCGCGCGCTGGGCGAATTCAGCACTGCTTTACAGCTGTCGCCGAACAATGGCGAGGTCGGAGGCTTGATCGCGGCGATCAAACGACGGCAGGGAAAATGGCCGGAAGCGCTGGAAGCGTTTGAGCGAAGTCAAAAAATCGACCCGCAAAATCCGAACCTGGTTCGGAATCTTCTCTTCACCAACACGGCGCTCCGGCGCTGGCCGGAAGCGGCGCACTGGGCGAAGAAAATGCGATCGATGGCGCCGGCTTCGCTCGTGGCCAAAGCTCAAAGCGGGTATGTCGATTTCTGGTGGAAAGGCGACACAAGGCTGCTCAAATCTTTGCTCAGCCAGGTGCCCGCCGGGACCGATCCGGACGGCGCGATCACATCGTGCCGCTGGGAAGCAGCCATGATCGACCACGAGTTTGCAGCGGCGCGCAGCGCCTTGCAACAGTCGCCCCTTAACGAGTTCTCCTACACGAATGCCGCCCCATCACCGAAAAGTTTTCTCCAAGGCTGCATCGAACTGGCCGAAGGCAAACAGACCGAGGCTCAGAAATTGTTCGAACTGGCGCGGCCGAGTTTTGAAAAATCGGTCGAGGAAGCGCCGATGAGCGCGGAGCGTCATGCGAATCTCGGCTGGTTCTATGCGTTCGCCGGCCGGAAGGAGGACGCGATTCGCGAAGGCCGGCGGGCGGTGGAGTTAAAGCCCGAATCGAAAGACGCCTTCGACGGCGCGATCATGAATTGTTACCTCGCGCTCATCTACGCGCGCGTGGGCGAACCCGACCTCGCCATCCCCTTGATCGAGCGCCTGCTCAAAACCCCGGGCGCAGTGGACAGTGTCGATTACAGCATCACCGTCAACGATCTGAAACACCGCTGGGAATGGGACCCCATCCGCAACGATCCGCGGTTTCAGAAACTGACCTCGGAAAGGAAGCCGTGAGCGCGAGAAATTTTTTCGCCGAGCTGAAGCGGCGCAATGTTTACAAAGTCGCAGTGGCGTACGCCGTCGTCGCGTGGCTGCTCATTCAAATCGCGACGCAGGTCTTTCCGTTTTTCGAAATCCCGAACTGGACGGTGCGCCTGGTTGTCTTGCTCAACATCATCGGATTTCCGATTGCGCTCGCGATTGCGTGGGCCTTTGAGCTGACGCCCGAAGGTATCACGCGCACAGAAGACGTTGATCTATTAGCCTCGCGCCCGGGGCAGGTTGTTGCCGGCAGGCATTCGGCCGGTGGCGCCTGGATTTATGTCGCCGTTGCCGGTCTTGCGCTTTCGCTCGGCGTATTTTTGATCGGCCGTTACACGGCTTCGCCCGGAAAAGCCAGCCTCGTCTCCGAGAAATCAATCGCGGTGCTGCCTTTCGAGAATCTGAGTCGCGATCCGGAGAACGCCTACTTCGCGACCGGGATACAGGAGGAAATTCTCACCAAACTGGCGCAGCTAGGACAATTGAAAGTCATCGCGCGATCTTCGACCACGAGGTATGAAAATCACCCGCAGAATCTGCGAACGGTCAGGCGTGAATTGGGTGTTGGCACAATTCTGGAAGGAAGCGTGCAAAAGTCGGGCGACAATGTCCTGATCAACGTGCAGTTGATCGATACCGACACGGACAATTCTCTCTGGGCGCAAAGCTATACCCGCACGCTCAAAAATATTTTTGAAATGGAAGCCGAGGTCGCGGAGAACATTGCGGACACACTCAGAATAAAGCTCGCGCCGACTCAAACGCAGCAACTAGCACGAGCGGACACGATGAATCCGCGTGCCCACGATCTTCTTCTCCGAACACGCGCTTTATCCATACATCCTGACGAAAAGAGCATGGAACAGGTAATGGACCTCACGCGAGAAGTCCTGGCCGAAGACCCGCATTATGCCCAAGCGTGGGCAGACCTGGCAGACTCGTATCTTTTCCTTGCCGATGCCTATCGTGCGCCGCTCGAGATTTTGTCGCCCGCACGGCATTGCGCGCGCATGGCGGCGCAATCCAACGAACAACTGGCGGCGGGGCACATGGAGATCGGAGCGATCGCATTATTTTACGATCGCCATTTTTCCTCAGCCAAACGTGAGTTGGAACGCGCCCTCGTTCTGGACCCAAACTCGTCCCCGGCGCATCGCTATTACGGGCTCTACCTCGCACGGGTGGAAAAAAATTTTCCGGCCGCGGGCGCCGAAGTCGTGCGCGCTCAGGCGTTGGATCCGTGGGTGGTTTGGCCGTGCTGGACGGGCTCAGCCGTTGCCATCGCGCAGCAGGACTACAAAGCCGCGCTCGCATTCGCCACACGAATATTGGAGATCGACCCCCACTTTTTCTATGACGAGGATCCGTTTGGCCACGTTTATCTCGCAATGGCGCGCTGGCAGGATGCACTGAAACGATACGAATCATTACCGCCTTCGACGTTCACCAAGCCAAATTTCGAGCTCGCCATCTGTTACGCTCACACCGGCGACGTCGCGCGCGCACAAAAGATCTTGGCTGATCTGCTCGCGCTCAGTCGCCAGCGATATGTCGATCAAACCCATATCGCGGCGATATATGCCGCGCTTGGTGACAAAGACGCAGCTTTTGCTGCGTTGGACCGCGCTTGCGATGATCGCTCGGCCCGCGTCAGTGCGCCGCGTTTTTATCCCTGGCTGGCGCCGCTCTTCGATGACGCGCGTTTTGCCGCGCTCGAATACAAAGTCGCGCATTCGGCGCTCGCCGCGCCGCCAGATTCGGAGCGATGAACTCTCGGAGACTCTTCGCCGAACTAAAGCGGCGTAATGTTTACAAGGTTGCCGTGGCCTACGCCATCGTAGCCTGGCTACTGATCCAGATTGCGACGCAGCTCTTTCCGTTCTTTGAAATTCCGAACTGGGCGGTGCGCCTGGTTGTCTTGCTCATCATCATCGGATTTCCGATTGCCCTCGTGATCGCGTGGGCCTTTGAGCTGACGCCGGAAGGGATCAAGCGCACCGAAGATGTCGATCTTGCGCGGAAACAATCCCGCGGCGGAGCGTGGATTTACATCGTGCTGATCGGTGTGATGATGTCAGTCAGCTTATTTTTTGTCGGCCGATACACCGCACGCGAACGAAAGGAGAATTCACCGCTGGAAAAATCGATCGCGGTATTGCCGTTCGAAAGCTTGAGCGAAGACAAAGCGAACGCCTATTTTGCGGAAGGCATTCAGGATGAAATTCTGACCCGGCTCTCCAAGATCGGAGATTTGAAAGTCATCTCGCGCACTTCGACGCAGAAATACAAAAGCGCGCCGGCTAATCTTCGGGAAATCGCCCAGCAGCTTGGCGTCTCCAATGTCCTGGAGGGGACGGTGCAGAAAGCGGCCGATCAGGTGCGTGTGAGCGTCCAGTTAGTTAACGCCCTGAACGATTCGCATCTCTGGGCGGAAACTTACGATCGAAAGCTGGTCGACCTGTTTCAGGTCGAGAGCGACGTCGCCCAAAAAATCGCCGCTTCGCTCGAAGCCAAGTTGACGGGGCGCGAAAAACAGGACGTAGCCTTTGTTGGGACAAAGAATTCGGACGCATACGACGCGGTTTTGCACGCGTTGGCCCTGCGCGGAAGCCAGCAGCTGGAGGATTCCTTCAAGCAACGCGAGTTTTTGCAGCATGCCGTCGATTTGGATCGAAACTACGCTCAAGCCTGGGCGCTTCTTGGCGGCACCGATGCGCTGTTGTATTTTTTTCCCGACTCTTCGGCCGAACGAAAACTAATGGCCCGCACCGCGGTGGAGACGGCATTGCGGCTCGCGCCCGATCTGGCGGAAACACACACCGCCATGGGCATCTACAAATATTACTGCCTGCAGGATTATGACGGCGCGCTCGCCGAGTTTGGCACGGCGCTCCAGCACGCACCGAACGATCGGACCGCGCTCTATTTCAACTCGCTGGTCCTGCGTCGCCAGGGAAAACTCGAGGACTGTATCCGGGTAATGAAAGAAGCCGCCGTGCTCGATCCTTTGAACGAGGACATCCAGATAAATCTTGGTCAAACCTATCGTGGAATGCGGCGATTCGACGAGGCGCGGGCAATTTTCGATCAAGTGCCCTCGATTGCGCCAAATAATGTGCAATGGCGTTATCTAAGAGCCGAGAGTTATCTTGCGCAGGGTGACGCCAACAAAGCGGGGGAGAGCGTCATTGGGGTGAAGGTTTCTCCGCTCGATCCCAGTTTTGGGACTTATCTCACTTTACTTGCCGTTCGGCGGCAGTTTGACGATATGATTGCCGCGCTTTCGCCACTGGCCGAAACCGGTAAAGATATCCCCCCGTTGTTTCGCACGGTTGCCCTCGCGGCATTAGCAAACCTCCACTTTGCAACAGGCGATCGCGCGCGCGCGCTGACATTTCGCACACAAGCCGAACAGGAAATAAAAGCGTTTCTGGACCAGGAACGCTTTCCTCCATTGGCCTACGACGTCTTTATTCAAATGGAAGCGCGGTTTGGCGATCGCGACGCTTTCGAGCGCTACTTGAGACGCATGTTCGACCAAACCGAAAAAGATAAGTGGCAATTTCCCAATTCCGAAACCACAGCGGCAGCTGGCTATATGTTATTGGGCGATTTCGATCATGCGCTGCCGCTTCTGCAGGATGCGCTCTCTCGCCCGGGCGAGAACAGCATTACGCCCGGCTATCTGCGACTGGACCCAATCTGGGACCCGATTCGCAACGACTCGCGCTTTCAAAAATTGGCGAACCCGTAGCCCTGAATCGCCGTATCTACTGGAAGATCACATCACGCCCGTGGCCGTGGGAGCGAACGCCGTAGTTGTGCAGGTCGCGCTGGGCGAGATGCATTCCGTAAAGCAGGACGGCGATCAGGCCGAAATACAAGATCGACATCGTCCAGCGCTGGGCGGGCGTGACTTCGTAATAGGCGCGCTCTTCTTCGGTGCGGCGGCGAAAGAGCGAGTAAATGCGCGGCAACGACAGGATAACGATGAGCCAGACGATGAAGTTCGGATAATACCAGCCGAACCAGAGCAGGAGCGCGAACCCTGGCAGCCAGAGCCAGCGCGAGAGCGCGGTGACGATGCGGCCGCCGTCGAGCATGCCGACCGGCGTGAGGTTAAACAGGTTCAGGAAATAGCCGAACCAGGCAAGCGCGACGAAAATCGGCGCATCAAACAGTTCGCCTAACGAATTGCAGACGAGCGCGCCGAACGATCCAAGCATCGGGCCGCCGATGCCCACGCACGCTTCCATCCAGGCGTTGCGCGGCGCT
>JBHEMD010000090.1:0-7342 GCA_046262735.1 Chthoniobacterales bacterium
GGTCGGAGGTGATACATGATCGAGAACGCTTCGTTGAACCCTTCGGTCGTAACGACGTGCTCGTAATAGATTCCTTCGTTCTGATAACCCGGTCCCTGGCCGTTGCGGTGAAACCAGATGTGATGTTTTCTCGGTAGCCCTCCGAGTCTTTGATAAAACGGCATGTCGATCTTACCTCCTAGATTGTCATTTTGAGCGCAGCGAAGAATCTCGGAAGCGATCCAATGTGAGATGTTTCGACTTCGCTCAACATGACCGTTTGTTACAAATTGCCTCTGCGCTCCTGTTCCTTCTCCAGCGCTTCAAACAACGCCTTGAAATTGCCTTTGCCGAAACTCTTCGCGCCTTTGCGCTGGATGATCTCGAAAAACAAGGTCGGGCGATCTTCCACCGGCTTGGAAAATATTTGCAGGAGATAGCCTTCGTTATCGCGATCGACCAGAATGCCTAATCGCTTCAAAGGCTCGAGGTCCTCATCGATGTGCCCGACGCGTTCCGGCAAAGTGTCGTAATAAGTTGACGGAATGTTCAAAAACTCCAGGCCGCGGCGCTGCAGTTCCTCGACGGTCTCGACAATGTTCTTGGTCGCGATCGCGATATGCTGGACGCCTTCGCCATTGTAAAACTCCAGGTATTCTTCCACCTGCGATTTCTTTTTCCCTTCGGCCGGCTCGTTGATCGGGAATTTCACGAAACCATTGCCGTTGCTCATGACCTTGCTCATGAGCGCCGAATATTCGGTCGAAATGTCTTTGTCGTCGAAGCTGAGAATGTTTCGGAAGCCCATCACGTCCTCATAAAATTTTACCCACGGGTTCATCTGGTTCCAGCCGACGTTGCCGACGCAATGATCGCAATAGAGCAAACCGGTCTCTTTTGTCTCGAATGAGGACTCCCATTTCTCGAAGCCTGGCATGAACGGGCCGGTGTAATCGTCGCGCTCCACAAAAACGTGCACGACCTCGCCGTAAGTGTGAATGCCGCTCATGACGACTTTTCCGTGCTCGTCCTTCAAGGTTTTCGGTTCGAGATAACTTTTGCCGCCGCGCTTAGTCGTCTCTTTCCAGGCGGAGGTCGCGTCTTTCACTTTGAGCGCGATGACTTTCACGCCGTTGCCGTGTTTATAAATGTGATCGGCGATCGCATTGTTCGCGCGAATCGGCGTGGTCAGCACAAAAGTGAGCTTGTTCTGCCGAATCGCATAGCTGGCGCGATCTTTCACGCCGGTTTCCGGTCCGCTGTAGGCGAGACTCTGGAAACCGAAAACGGTTTGATAAAAATGCGCCGCCTGCCTGGCGTTGCCGACGTAGAACTCGATGTAATCCGTGCCCTCGAGCGGCAGAAAATCCTCCTGCGCCGCCGGAGCTTTCTTTGGAGCAGCAACTGTTGTTGGCATATTCACCTCCGCTTCTGTTCGCGCAGCACGCGCTCGTCTAAATATAAGATCGACAATCGGCCGTCGCAAGGACGCGCGCGGTTATGGAGTCGAAGCGGGACTATTGGTATCGACGAGGAGTCCGGCTTTGGCCATGATCGCTTGATAACGCGGGTCGCGGCGCAGGTCGCCCATCCACGGTTCGGTCGCGCCCCAGACGAGACAGTCACACTTTTCGTCGAAGCCGCGTTGCAGCCATTGCAATGCGGCGGCGCGGTCATTCATCCCTTCGTAAGCGGACGCGATCTCGTAAGCGCAGACGTATTTGCCTTTCGCGCGCTCCAGGAATTCGCTGAGCATCTTTTCGGCATCGGCTTTGTGACCGGACACAGCGAGGCCATAGGCGTAACTTGTCACCGGGAAAGAGCTTGGATCGAACTCGACACCTTGTTTTAGCGCCGCCAAAGCGTTCTCCTTTTCGCCGAGATACAGATAGGCGAGCCCCATTTGCGTGTGAGAAAATCCAGACCGCGGCTCAATGCTCTGCGTGTGCTGCGCCTGTTGCAACGTCTCGCGGTATTTGCCAGCAATAAACAGCGCCCACTCAACCTGCGAACTAACGAGCGCTGACGTTGGCTCCAGTTGCTCCGCTTTTCGCAGCTGCGTGAGTGCTTCATCAAAACGCGATTCAGTTAAAAGCGACAAAGCGTAGTTCAGGTAAGCGGTGGAATAATTCCGATTGAGCTCAATTGCCTTGCGGAACTCGCGTTCAGCTTCCCGGCGATTCCAGTGATAGAAGAGCTCGATGTAGCCAATCGCGGCGTGCGCTTCCGCGTTGTCGGGGTCGAACTCGATCGCTTTGTGTGCGGCTTTGTCCGCCAGCGGCATGGTCTCGCGCGGCGGCGTGTAAAAAGACGAAAGCGCGGTGTAGGAGCTGGCCACCGCGGCGTAGGCGGCGGCAAAGTTTGGCTGCTTTGCGATTGCCTGCTCGTATTCGGCTACAGCCGCGCGAAGTCCTCCTTCTCCGCCTCGACCAAAATGGAAACGGCCGAGAAAATAATGCGAGTGCGCTTCGGGATCGATCGATCGCTCAGCCGCGAAGCGCGCCGCCTCTTTTGGCGTCAATTCAATTTTCACGGCGTCGGCGATCGCGCGAACGATCTCGCTCTGCGTATCCAGCAGGTCGCTCGCTTTGCGCTTGTAACGATCGGCCCAGAGATGTTGCTCGTTCGCCACCTGGATCAGTTGCGCGTTGATCAGCACCGTGTCGCCCGATCGCTGCACCGAGCCTTCAACGACGGCATCGACGTTCAGTGCCCGCGCGATCTCGGCCAAACTTTTGCGCCCCTTGCCCTTGAATTGTTGAGCCGAGTGAAACGAAACCACCCGCAGCGAATGAATCTGCGCCAGATCGGTCGTGAGCGAATCGGTCACGCCATCGGCAAAATAGATGTTTGCGGCGTCGCCACTCAGGTTCTCAAACGGCAGGACGGCGATTGCTTTCGGGGCACTGCCGCTGGTTTCGCCTGATCGCGATGCGGCGTCGTGGGCCGTATACCGCCCGAGGAAAAAAAGACAAAGCGAGAGTGCCGCCCCGACAAGCGCAACGTAAATCCACGCGACCCCGCGCGAGCGCGGTTTGGCACGATCGACATCTTCGCTGCGCTTGACGCCGTCGGGAGTCAGGTCAAAAGACCAAGCGAGGACGAGCGCGACTGGAAAACCAAGCGCGATCAGGATCACGATCAGACGCACGATCCAATTCGGCACATCGAACACCGGCATGAGCTGGCTGATTCCCTGGGCCAGCGCCCACCCGGCGAGCGCGTACGCGACCGCGACTCGGAAAACGTTGCGCCGCTTCAGTTCGCTGAAAATTTTCGGCTGGGTCATTTGCCGCAGTTACAGTTGTCGTCCGCATTTTATGACTTTGGTTGGCTCAGAAAAAGCTGCTTTTGGAGCGGCTTCTCCGCGGAGGCAAATCGATGAATGGAAGAACTGGCGCCGCCGCGCGGGTGGCAATTGCAATTGCAACGCTAACCAGCGCAATCACAACGCTTGCGCAGAATCCCGGCGTCACGATCAACGTGGATGCCGCGGCGAACCGGCACGCGATTAATCCGAACATTTACGGTGTCGCCTATGCGACGACGACGCAGTTGAACGACCTCAACGCGCCGCTCAACCGCAATGGCGGCAACAACACGAGCCGCTACAACTGGCTCCAGAACGCCGATAATCGGGCGCAGGATTGGTACTTCGAGAGCATCGGCGACACCAGCGCGGTCGCGGGTGAGCGCGGCGACACGTTCATAGCGAATGCAAAGGCGGCGAATGCCCAGGCGATGCTCACGATTCCACTCCTGGATTGGGTCGCAAAACTTGGCACGAATCGAAGCAAGCTCGCTGGCTTTTCGATTGCCAAGTACGGGCCGCAGACCGGCAACGACTGGCAATGGTTTCCTGACGCGGGCAACGGAATCCTGAGTTCCGGCGGCTACGTCATCGGCAACGATCCGAACGATGCGAATGTTTCATCGAGCTCAGCTTTCCAGCAGAGTTGGGTGCAACATGTCGTCAGCGCGTGGGGCACGAACGCCAACGGTGGTCTGCGTTATTACCTGCTCGATAATGAACCGAGCATTTGGCATTCGACGCATCGCGACGTGCACCCGACCGGCCTGACGATGGACCAGATGCTGGCGAAGATTTTGGATTACGCCGGGATGATCAAGAACAACGACGCGACCGCGCTGCTCGTGGGACCGGAGGAATGGGGCTGGAGCGGTTATTTCTATAGCGGCTACGATCAACAGTACGGCGCCGCGCATGGCTGGGGCTATCTGCCCGATCGCGCCGCGCACAACGGCGCCGATTACCTGCCGTGGCTGCTCGATCAACTGCATCAAAACGAGCTGAGCAGCGGGCGGCGTTTGCTCGACATTTTCACCGTCCATTATTACCCGCAGGGCGGCGAGTTCAGCGACGATGTTTCAACGGCCATGCAACTGCGGCGGAATCGTTCGACGCGCTCGCTTTGGGACCCGAACTACATCGATGAGACCTGGATCAACGATCGGGTGCAATTGGTCCCGCGGATAAAATCCTGGATCAGCACTTATTATCCCGGCACGCTGACGGGACTGACCGAGTACAATTGGGGCGCGGAAGGCCACATCAACGGCGCGACTACTCAGGCCGACATCTACGGAATCTTCGGACGGGAAGCTGTCGATCTTGCCACGCGCTGGACCACGCCCGATCCGAGCACGCCGACATATAAAGCGATGAAGCTGTATCGGAACTACGACGGCAATAAGTCCGGCTTTGGAGACACAAGCGTTCTTACGACGGCAGCGCAGCCGGATAATGTGTCGGCATTCTCGGCGCTGCGTTCGAGCGACAACGCGCTAACAGTGATGGTTGTCGCGAAGTATCTTTCGGGCACGACGCCGGTCACGATTAATGTGGCGAATTATGCGCACGGGAGCACGGCACAGGTGTGGCAACTCACTGCCGCCAATACCATCACGCATTTGAGCGACGCCAGCTTTAACGGAAACAATTTGAGCGCCACTGTACCACAGCAAAGCGTCACTTGATTTGTCGTGCCGACAGGTGCCACACCCACTCCCACGCCAACGCCCACACCCGTTCCTACTCCAACTCCGAGTCCAACTCCCACCGCGACGCCCACGCCAACCCCGGTACCGCCCAACGCACCGACGAACCTGATCGCGAATGCGAGCAGTTCTTCTCAGGTCAATCTGGGTTGGATGGACAACTCGACAAATGAAACCGGCTTCCGAATTGAGCGCTGCAACGGTGCCGGCTGCACAAATTTCAGACAGATCGCGATCGTAAGCGCGAATGTGAGCAGTTACGCGAACACCAGCTTGAGACGCAATACGAGTTACAGCTACCGGGTGCGCTCTTACAATTTGGCGGGGTCTTCCGCTTATTCCAATACGGCGACGGCGACAACGCCGCGAAAATAGACCAGCAATGCGACGGTCACAGACCGCCGCTACAAATTAGATCGACAATTAGTCGCCGAAAGAAATTTCGACGTCGCGCGCGGTCTGGACCATCTCGCCGTTGGGCGGAACAAGGCGCAGTCGGTTGACGGCCTCGGCGATCGGCACGTGGCGGACCTGATAACTTTGGTAACTGACCATCGATCCGAAGTGGCCTTCGTTAGCGAGTTGCACCGCCTTGACTCCGAAACGCGTCGCGAGAATTCGATCGAGCACGGTGGGCGCGCCGCCGCGTTGCAAATGACCGAGGACGCAGGAGCGGGTCTCTTTCCCGGTGCGTTTGGCGATTTCATGCGCGACGACTTCACCGATTCCGCCAAGACGAAATTCCCCGCCTTGCATGTCGCGCTTGATCTGCTGACCGTCCCTGGGTCGCGCGCCCTCGGCCGCAACGACGACCGAACCGAGCTCGCCGGCGGCGTCGCGCGCTTTGATCGTGCCGGCGATTTTGTCGTAATCGAACGGGATCTCGGGAATCAAAATGATATCGGCGCCGCCCGCGATACCGCCGTGCAGCGCGATCCAACCGGCGTGGCGTCCCATTACTTCGACCACCATGACGCGCTTGTGGCTTGTGGCCGTGGTATGCAGCCGGTCGAGCGCGTCCATGACAACATCGACAGCGGAATCAAAGCCGAAGGTCATTGCGGTCGCTTCGAGATCGTTGTCGATAGTTTTTGGAACGCCAATGCAATTGATGCCGGTCTCCTGCAGCTGCTGCGCTGTCACCATCGAGCCGTCGCCGCCGACGACGACCAGCGCCTTCACGTTAAGCTCGTCGAGAATTTTTTTCGCGTCCGCGATCACATTGGCAGGGACGACCGTGCGATCGCCGCCGCCGATTTTGGATACAAAATGGCCGCGGTTGGTTGTGCCGATGATCGTGCCGCCCAGCGCCATGATTCCATTGGTTGTTTTGCGATCGAGGACGACGTGGTCGCCCGGTGGAAGAAGGCCTTCGAAACCGTCACGGAATCCGATTACTTCCCAGCCTAATTTTTCGGAGGCGAGCACGACTCCACGCAAAACAGCGTTAAGGCCCGGACAATCGCCGCCGCTCGTCAGCACGCCGATGCGCGGTTTCATTTTGCCACTAAACGCCTAGAGCACTTTCTTTGGATCGACAAGCCGCCCGCCAGCGGCCCACTGGTCGTAAAGCTGCCAACCACGCTCGACCAGCGCAGCGCCTTCTCCAAATCGGTTCGTGCTCCCGAGCAGAACGATGAGTAAATGCCGCGGATACACCGAAGTCGTCGCGCCTTCGCGCACGACTTCGTTTTCGCGGCTGGCCGAAAGAATCAGACAATCTCCCGCGCGCGCGGTGCGGCCGGTTTTTACGCCGTCGATGCCACGAGTGCCGAGGAGTTCGTTGGTGTTGCGCAACAGGTAAGCCATCTTGCGCGAGCCGCGCTGCCAGGCGATCTGGCGGTCCTTCTGCGAAACGTAGAATCGAAAGCTAGCGCGGTTCATTGCGTAGCGGGTCAGGCGCGCCATGTCTTCGGCGGTCGAATAAGGCAGCGGCTTCACGTTGTCGTCGATCCCGTGCGGATTAACAAAGAGGGTCCGCTCCATCTTCAGTTGCCGGGCGAGCGCATTCATCTGCATGACAAAGGCGCCAACGCCGCCGGACCGGCCTGAAGTTGGCACGGGCACGAGCGAAATGATTTGCGATCCGACGTAATCGGCCAGGGTGTAAGCGGCGATGTTGTCCGATTGCACCAGGGCGGCATAAAGCAAATCCCGCAGCGAGATCGCGTCGCCCGGCTGAAAACCGATGTCGTTTTGGGTGAGACCGACAAATGCGTCGGGCGAGATGACGACCATTTGATTGAGATTGCCGGATTTGTGTTCGGCCCAATCCAGCACCACCATCGCCGTCGCTACTTTTGTCAGGCTGCCGATCTGACGTTTTTTGTGCGCATCCTGATCC
>JBHEMD010000091.1:0-8077 GCA_046262735.1 Chthoniobacterales bacterium
GATTTACACCTATTACAAGAAATTCGGCATCCCGACCGAAGTAATGGGCGCGAGTTTCCGGAACACTGGACAAATTCGCGAGCTCGCCGGGTCCGATTGTCTGACGATCAGTCCCGAGTTGATGAAGGAACTCGCCGAATCCACCGAACCGCTCGAGAGAAAGCTCATCCCGGAAAAGGCAAAGTCGGCGAAGATCGACAGGCTGGAGCTCGATGAGAAAAAGTTCCGCTGGCTCCTTAACGACAACGCGATGGCTTACGAAAAGACGGGCGAGGGCATCCGCAAATTTGCTGCCGACGTGGTGAAGCTGGAGAAATTCGTCGCGGGCAAGCTCTAGCCGCGATCGTTGATCGCGGGCCGGCATCGACGATGCCGGCTACAGAATCATGTTCAACGTCGTTCTCGTTGAGCCCGAGATTCCGCCGAACACCGGCAATGTGGGCCGGCTTTGTCTTGGGACGGGTTCGGTGCTGCATCTGGTCAAACCGCTCGGCTTTTCGCTGGAAGATCGACAACTCAAACGCGCCGGGCTCGATTACTGGAATGAAGTGGAGGTGCGCACATGGGATTCTTTTGCGCAGCTGCAGCGGCAGCAGCCGCCCGATGCGCGCTATTTTTTCCTAACGACCAAGTCAACCCGGGCCTATTACGAAGCAGAGTTTCGCGGGGGCGATTTCCTCGTTTTCGGCCGCGAGACCAAGGGTTTGCCAGAGTCGCTGCTCCAGCGCAATGGGGGACGTTGTATCACCATCCCAATGCGCGGCACGCGCAGTTTGAATCTCGCCACGGCCGTGGCAATCGTGCTCTTCGAAGCGATTCGGCAGCAACGAATCGCCGGCGGAGGGGTTGAATAATCGCAGTGTTCGTACTGTCAAAGAACCAGGAGGCACACAAGTTATGAAAACAATTTTAGTTTTGGTTAGCTGTTTTGCGCTGACTTTTCTGGCATCGGCCCAACCCGAGCCCAATCCGCCGGAAAAGAAGAAGAAATCAGCGCAATCCGAGCAAGCGCAACAGCACCCCCAGGGGCCGAAAGCTTACACGCCCAGCAGGGGTGGCGGACCGCAAAAGTACACGGGGCCGACAGGCGGCCACACTACTGGCATAGGTCAGGGTTTCCGCAGACCGGCCGAACAACCGCGCAGACTCGGCGCGCCGGATACTCGACGAACGAGCAAAGTCGGAACAACCGCAGCGGCGACTTCGACAAGGACCGGAGCCACCGCGACAGGCGGAAAACATAACTTCAGTCCGCGACACTTTGACGTGGCGAGCCGGTCGAAACCGACAGCCGTCGCGCCTGCAGTGACGTTTAGGCAAGGGACTCGTATCGCCGGAAGCCAACGTTGGACCGGCTCAGGCTATTCGGCGTTCCGGAGCTACACGCCGGTGTGGCATGACCGCGGGTGGTGGCACAATCACTACAATCGGATCGTGTTCGTCTTCGGCGGTTGGTACTACTGGAATAGCGGATACTGGTACCCGGCTTGGGGCTACGATTCATCCGCCTATTACTTCTATGATGGACCGATCTACGCCTACAACGATCTGCCGCCCGATCAGGTGATCGCCAACGTGCAAGCCGCACTGCAAGAGCAAGGCTATTATCAGGGCGAAGTCGATGGGATTCTGGGGCCACTGACTCGCGCGGCAATCGCGCGCTACCAGGAAGATCATGGCCTTTACGCCACATCGGCGATTGACGAGCCAACACTCGCGTCGCTGGGCATGGTTTAAAAGAGATTCATAATCAACAAAAAGCCGCCGCAGATTCTGTGGCGGCTTTTTCGCGTACGCGGATTTGAGCAGGAGCACCGGCCTTCGCCAAGGGCTATGGCGGGCGAGGGGGAGCTGGAGAATGTCGATGTTGCATGATGGCGCTCTTTCCGCATTACTCCATCACTCCGACTACCCAACACTCCAATGCCGACCCCGCAGCTAATCGCCCGCGATTTGTTTCAATCCTTCCAGATGGGCGCGCGGCGGATCGAAGTGTTGCGGGGAATCTCGCTGGAGATTGCGCACGGCGAAGCCGTTTTTCTTTGCGGCGCCTCCGGCGCGGGAAAAACGACGCTCCTTTACACGCTGGGCGGACTGGAACAGCCGGAAGCTGGCACGGTAGAGTTTGAGGGCCGGCCGCTTTACAGCGGCAGCTCGGCGGCGCAAGCGCGCGTGCGCAACCACCAGATGGGCTTTGTCTTTCAGGGCTACTTTTTGCTGCCGGAATTAACTGCGCTGGAAAACGTGTCGCTGCCTGGCAAAATCGGCGGAAGCAAGAGGACAGAAGATGCAGAAGCGATTTTGCGCGCGGTCGGTTTGGGCGAACGAATGCATCATTTGCCGGCCGAACTTTCCGGCGGCGAACAGCAGCGGGTCGCAATTGCGCGAGCGTTGAGCAACGAGCCCGACATTATTTTTGCGGACGAACCGACCGGCAATCTTGATTCAAAAACGGGGGACGCGATTATGGAGCTGTTGTTGAACCTCGCGCGCGAGCGCCGAAAAACGCTCCTCGTGGTGACACATGATGCGCGTCTGGCCGAGCGCGGCGATCGGACATTGCACATCGCCGATGGCGTGCTGTGCTGAAATCGTCCTGCCAGGGGCGCGCATTTTGGGTCTTGAATTGCGCAGTGAACCGCCGGAGATTTTCGCGCACCTATGAAAACCACTGATGCTGAAGCGATGGTGATGGATGAACCGGAAACTCGCGAGACGACAGTAAAACCAGCGATCGACAGTGAAGCGCGCACCGCGACCGGGGTGAAAGAGCCGCGGATTTACATCGACGGCAAATTTTATCCGCAGAATGAAGCCAAGGTCTCGGTGTTCGACCACGGCTTGCTCTACGGCGACGGAATTTTCGAGGGCATCCGCTTTTACAACGGACGCGTGTTTCGGTTGGAGGAACATCTGGCGCGACTTTGGGATTCAGCGCGTTCCATTTGCCTGGAGATTCCGATGTCGATGCGGGAGATGACGGACGCGCTGCTCCAGACGATCCGGGAGAATGATTTGCGACAAGGTTATATTCGGCTGCTCGTGACGCGCGGTGTGGGCAACCTGGGATTGAATCCGGAGCAGTGTAAGCATCCCAGCGTCATCATCATCGCCGCGACCGTCACCCTTTATCCTGAAGCGATGTACCAAAAAGGATTGACGCTGGTGACGTGCGCGACGCGGCGGACCAGTCCCGGCGCGCTGAATCCGGCTGTTAAGTCGCTCAATTATTTGAACAACGTGATGGCGCGGATCGAAGCCAATCTTGCCGGCGCCGACGAAGCGCTGATGTTGAATGACTCCGGGAATGTGGCCGAATGCACGGCCGACAACGTCTTCATCATCAAGCGGGGTCAGATTTTTACTCCGCCGATCACCGCCGGAGCGTTGCGCGGTATTACCCGTGCCATCGTCTTCGAGATCGCCGGCGAGCTCGGCATCAAGGTAGTCGAAACCGATGTCACCCGGCACGATGTCTTCATCGCGGATGAATGTTTCCTTACTGGCACAGCAGCCGAAATCATCCCGGTCATCGAGGTGGATGGCCGGCGCATTGGCACCGGTAAACCCGGGGCGATTAGCACGCGCATGGTTGCGCGCTTTCGACAGCTGACGCGCGAAACCGGGACGCCGATCTATCCATAATTCCACGGCCCAACGGCCCGGCGCAGAAGGTGCTCAACAACTTGGGGGTTGAATTTTTAAGCGTCTTTGAGGTCTAATTAGCAGAGATGTTGTGCGACGTTTGCAAATGTAACGATGCCACCGTCTTCCTGACCCAGATCCTGGAAGGCAAGATGCAGAAGGTGAATCTGTGCGATGCCTGCTCAAAAGAAAAGGGCGTGCAGGACCCGACTGGGTTTGCGCTCGCCGATCTCCTGCTCGGCATCGGGGCCGCCGAAGAGATTGAGAAAGGCGCGCCCACATTAAAATGTCCCGTCTGCGGGTTTACCCAGGCCGATTTCAAGAAAACCGGCCGACTCGGCTGTAGCGCGTGTTATGAAACATTCGCCGAAGGTCTGGGCAATTTGCTCAAGGCGATGCACAAAGGCACCGAGCACGTGGGCAAGTTGCCGGAGCGCGCTCAGCGCGCGATCGAATTGAGCGATCGCGTCCGGACGCTGACGAAGAATTTGGAAAAAGCCGTGGCGGAAGAAAATTACGAAAGCGCAGCGTCGCTGCGCGACCAGATCAAACAACTCGAACACGAACTGTCGAATTCGACATGAAATTTGACGCTGTCATGTCCAGCCCCGGCGAATGGCTGCGCGGCGAAGGGCCGCACCACCAGATTGTCATTAGCAGCCGCGTGCGTTTTGCACGCAATTTGCGAGATCGCGCGTTCCCAGGCTGGGCGAAAAAAGCCGAACGCATTGCGATTCTGGATCTGATCAAACCGCGTATCGAGGAACTGGGGGAAATGCAGGATTCCTTTTCCGAACAGCTGCAGGATCTTTCGTCGCTGGAAAAACAGGTGCTGGTGGAGCGGCATTTGATCAGCCGCGAGCATGCCGCGAAAAGCGCAGGCAGCGCCATCGTGATGAACCGCCGCCAGACCCTCAGCATCATGATCAATGAGGAAGATCATCTGCGGATGCAAGCGATCCGCTCCGGCTTGCAACTGAAACAGGCGTTCAAGCTCGTGGACAAGATCGACAGTGCATTGGAGGGCAAACTTCACTTCGCTTACGACCAGCGGCTCGGCTATTTGACGGCGTGCCCGACGAATGTCGGCACGGGGCTGCGCGCCTCGGCCATGCTGCATTTGCCGGGACTAGTGTTGAGCGACCTGATCAACCAGGTGATCCAAGCCGTCAGCAAAATTGGTCTGGCCGTTCGCGGTCTCTATGGCGAAGGCACCGAAGCGATGGGCAATCTGTTCCAGATTTCAAACCAGACGACCCTCGGCGAAAAAGAGGACGAGATCATCAGCCGATTGAGCAAAGTCATTGAGACCATCATTGAAAAGGAGCACGACGCCCGCCAAGTGTTGCTCCAGAAAAAGTCCAACACACTCTCCGACCAGATCGGCCGGGCCTACGGCGTGCTCACCTATGCGCATGCGATGAGCTCCAAGGAGGCCCTCAACTTGTTGTCGATCTTGAAGCTGGGAGTCGACCTCGGCGTGTTCACGGAGGACCGGCGGCTCTCGATCGATCAGCTCTTCATCGATACCCAGCCCGCGCATTTGCAGAAAGCATCCGAGCGCAAACTCGCGGCCGAGGAGCGTGATCATCTCCGAGCGCAAATTATTCGCGAGCGCTTGAAACTTTTCCCCAAACCAGACATCGGCAAGGTAGCGAGGGAATCGGGGAACGGCTCGATTGCGTAAAACGGAAAAAAATTGTAGTTTGAATCAGTCGAGTCAATCACGATGAATAATTTCACCCCCCGCGCCCAACAAGTTCTGGCCCTCGCGCACAAAGAGGCCGATCGTTTCAATCACAATTATGTTGGCACCGAGCATCTGTTGCTCGGGTTGATCAAGCTCGGCCAGGGCGTGGCGGTCAATGTCTTGCAGAAGATGGGCCTCGATCTGGAGACCGTCCGGATGGAAGTCGAAAAACAGGTTGGCTCCGGGCCGGAAACGAAGATGGTCGGCAATATTCCCTATACGCCACGGGTGAAAAAGGTGCTCGCTCTCGCCGGCAAGGAAGCCAAAGCGCTCAATCATTCCTATGTCGGCACCGAGCATATTTTGCTCGGGCTCCTGCGCGAAGGCGAAGGCGTTGCCGCGCGCGTGCTCAAGAGCCTCGAAGTCGATATCGAGCGCACCCGCAACGAAATTCTCAAAGAACTCGATCCCAATTTCACTCCTGCCGAATCCGATCAGGAAACTGGCGAACCGGCGCGCAAGGATGTTAAGACGCCTGCCCTTCGCGCGTTTGGGCGCGATCTGACCGAGCTGGCGCGCAAAGGCGAGCTCGATCCGGTAATCGGACGGCGCAACGAAATCGAGCGCGTTATCCAGGTGCTTTGCCGGCGGACGAAAAATAATCCGGTGTTGATCGGCGAAGCCGGCGTGGGCAAGACCGCGATCGCCGAGGGTCTCGCCCAGGAGATTTCCAACGGCAATGTGCCGGAATTGTTGCGCGACAAGCGCGTGATCACGCTCGACCTTGCGCTGATGGTCGCTGGGACCAAATACCGCGGCCAGTTTGAAGAGCGGATCAAAGCAGTCATGGACGAAATTCGCCGCTCCAAGAACGTCATCCTTTTCATCGACGAACTGCACACGATCGTCGGCGCCGGTTCGGCCGAAGGCGCGATGGATGCGTCCAACATTATCAAACCGGCGTTGAGCCGGGGCGAACTGCAATGCGTCGGCGCCACCACGATGAACGAGTACCGCAAGTACATCGAGAAGGATGCAGCCCTCGAACGCCGTTTCCAGACCGTGAAAGTGGATGCGCCGACAATCGATGAAGCGATCGAGATCCTGAAGGGTCTGCGTCCGAAATACGAAGCGCACCACAAAGCGAAACTGACCGATGAATCGCTCGAAACAGCCGTAAAATTTTCCGAGCGCTACATCACCGGCCGCTTTTTGCCCGATAAAGCCATCGATGTGATGGATGAGGCCGGCGCCCGTGCGCGCATCGCCGCCATGACGCGGCCGCCCGACGTCAAAGAGATCGAAAAAGAGATCGAACAAATCCGCTCCGAAAAAGAAGCCGCCATCAAAGCGCAGGATTTCGAAAAGGCCGCTTCGCTCCGCGACACGGAGAAACAGACCAAGGAAAAACTGGACACGATTTTGACCAGGTGGCGCGAAGAGCGCGAAGAGAAAGAAGTGCTCGTGACCGGCGACGACATGATGCACATCATCTCCCGCGTGACCGGCGTCCCTCTCCAGCGCATGGAGCAAAAGGAGACCGAGAAACTCCTCCGCATGGAAGAGGAGCTTCAAGGCAAAGTCATCGGTCAGGATGAAGCCGTCACCGCAATTTCAAAAGCGTTGCGCCGCAGCCGGGCTGATCTGAAAGATCCGCGCCGGCCAATCGGCTCGTTCATTTTCCTCGGCCCGACCGGCGTTGGAAAAACTTTCCTCGCCCAAAAGCTCGCCGAGTTCATGTTCGGCGATCGCGACGCGCTTATTCAAATCGACATGTCCGAGTACATGGAGAAGTTCACGGCGTCGCGTTTGATCGGCTCGCCGCCGGGCTACGTCGGTTACGAGGAAGGCGGCCAGCTTTCCGAAGCGGTCCGGCGCCGGCCCTATTCCGTGGTGCTCTTCGATGAAATCGAAAAAGCGCATCCCGATGTGATGCACCTGCTTCTGCAAATTCTCGAAGACGGGAAAATCACTGATTCACTCGGGCGCAAGATCGACTTCCGAAACACCATCATCATCATGACTTCAAACGTCGGCGCGGAGACATTGAAACGTCAGACCACGATGGGCTTCGCCGCCGTGAAACCGCTCGGCGAGCACGAATACGAGGTCATGCGCGACAAGTTGCTCGAGGAGGCGAAGAAAACCTTCAAGCCCGAGTTCATCAACCGACTCGACGACATCATCGTCTTCCATCAGCTGACCAAGTCCGACCTGATGAAGATTGTCGATCTTGAGGTCGACAAAGTGCTCGAGCGCGTCAAGGCCAAGGAAGTCCACATCGTCCTGCAAAACAGCGCCAAGGAATTACTGATCGAGAAGGGCTACGACCCGATGTACGGCGCCCGCCCGATGCGGCGCGCGGTCGAGCGTTACCTCGAAGATCCGCTCGCCGAAGAAATTCTCCGCAGCTACGTCAAGCCTGGCGACGAAGTGCACGTTTCCGCCGTTGAAGGCAAGCTCATCTTCAAAGCGCCTGAAGCCGCGGCCGCCGCTCCCGCAGCCCAACCGAGCTGATACCAGCAGCGCGAGCCTGCGGTTTGGACATCTGTCTGGGCATCTCCCACCACCAAAAACGGCGTGGGCCCGCTGTGCCAGTGCATTTTCAAATGTACGTGCACGTGCAAGTTATACGTTTGATCATAGTTAGATGCTATGCACCCGTCGGAGATGACACACCCCACAGCACACACCAATGACATCATTGCTCAGCCACCGTTCGATCCGAAGGATCTGCAGCAG
>JBHEMD010000092.1:0-18191 GCA_046262735.1 Chthoniobacterales bacterium
GGCCGGTCCCGCTCCGGGCGCGCCGGACGTGGGCGTCGATGAAACGGTTCCCAAGCTTTTGATACACGCTCGCGGTGCGCGCGTGGGGAAATGAATTTGGCATCAATTGCGCAAATAATTCCCAGTTGGCGAGATGACTCAACACCATGACCACCGGCACGCCGGCGCGCAGATGTCGATCTATTGCGTCGAGATTTTCAAGCGTGACCCGCTCTCGAAGCTTCTCCGGCGGCGCGGCCATGATTTTGGCCGTGTAAACAAGATTCGCCCCGAGGCGTTGAAAATGGCGGCGCACCAGCCGGCGCAACTTTCTCGCCGATTTTTCGTTCCCGAAGGCAATGGAAACGTTGCGCCAGGCGAGCCGCCGATATTTACCGAAAACGGCCCAGGCGCACCAGCCGCCGGCGTGGCCGAGCGCAAACACGGCGGGCCACGGTAAAACGGCGAGCACGGCCGCGCCCGCGCGATAAAGAATGTAAACGCAAAACTCCAGCATTCGAGAAGGCGACAACGCGCGCACCCCGCCGCGCCAGAGTAAATTTGCCTGCGCTGTGCATCAATTGATATTACGCGAGCGTGTCGCCAGCCGATTCCTCTTCTGCCGCCCGCGACCGCCGTCAATCGGCGCAGCGCGCGGATGAAGTTTTTTCAGAAGACGGCTCCTCGCTCGAGCAGCTGCAGGCGCAGGTGCGCAACCTCGCACAGACGTTGCGAGCAAGAACGTCCGAGTTAGAGGCAGCCGACCGCCACATCGCGAAGCTGGAGGAAAAGCTGTTCAAGCTGAAGGAGCTCAGCCGGGAAGTGAAACAGCTGAAAGAGGAGAAACAACTCCTGCGCAAATCGCCGGAACGAAAGCTTGGCCAAATATTGCTTGCTCCATATCGGCTGCCGCAAAAGCTGTTTCGGGCCTTGCGGCGAAATCGCGCTCGAGCGACGGCTCGCTCCGGTTCCGCAACCGAATATCAACGTTGGTTTGAAAAGCATCGTGCCACTCCGGAGCAGCTGGCAACAATGCGAGAGGAGGCGCGCAGTTTCGCGACCAAACCGCTGATCAGCGTGATCGTTCCCGTGTTCAACGCACCGGTGGCGTGGTTTGTGCAGGCGGTAGACTCGGTTGTCGCCCAGGCCTACGAAAACTGGGAACTCATCGTGGTCGATGACGGATCGACGGACCCGGAGTTGCGCCAATATTTGGGGACACTCGACGGGCGCGATCCGCGAATGAACGTCCTCCCCTCCAGCACGAACCGCGGCATTTCGGCCGCGTTGAACTCGGGAATTGACCGAGCACGTGGCGATTGGCTGGCTTTTCTAGATCACGACGATCTGCTCGAACCTGATGCGCTTTTTCAGACGGCCAAATTGCTTCAGCACTTTCCTGACGCCGATCTGATCTATTCGGACGAAGACAAACTAAGCGATACGGGTTTCGAGCGCCCACTGTTCAAGCCGGATTGGTCGCCGGAACTTTTGTTAAGCGGTAATTACGTTTCGCATTTCGTCACGGTGCGACGGGAAATGGTCCAGTCGGTCGGCGGGTTTCGTTCCGAGTTGGATTCCGCGCAGGATTACGATTTGGTGTTGCGAATCACCGAGCGGACGCAGCGCATTCATCACGTGCCGCGGGTGCTTTATCACTGGCGCCGCAGCGCCGCTTCGAGCGCGATCGATGTGCGCCAAAAACCGGGGCAACTGGATGCTGCACGCCGCGCGCTCGAGGAGCATCTGCAGCGCGAAGCGGTGAACGCACGCGTGGCGATCGATTGGCCCACGCACACGTTTTGGGTCCAGCGCGAATTGATCCAGCCGCAAAAAATCTCCATCGTCATTCCGCTGATCGAGGCGAGCCAATCAATCGAGCGTTGTCTTCAGTGCCTTGGCCAGACGACATATCCCGACTACGAGATTGTCATTGTCGGCCCCGAGAAACATCTGCACGAGTCGCGCACTGCGCTCAGCCGGTTGAGCCATCGGCTGCTCGAGTTCGGCGGCGCGTTGAACTACCCCGCGCTGAATAATTTCGCCGTCGCGCAAACGCAAAGTCCGTGGCTGTTGTTCCTTCTTCCGGCGGTGGAAGCGCGCGATCCCGAATGGCTCAAGACCATGGCTACGCACATCCAGCGGGGGGAGGTCGGAGCCGTCGGCCCTCTTTTGCTCGGCCCCGATCACGTCATTTTGCACGCGGGCGTCGTTGTCGGCACCGCTGGAATCGCGCAGTCTGTATTGCGCGGATTCGCGGCTAATGATCCGTCGGTCTTGAAACGGGCCGGCGTGACGCGCAATTGCAGTGCGGTGAGCGGCGCCTGTCTTCTCACCCGGCGCGACGTGTTCGCGCAGGTCGGCGGTTTCGATGAAGGTCTGGCCCACGCATTCCATGATGTCGATCTTTGCCTGAAACTGCGGCGAGCGGGTTATCTCGTTGTTTACACGCCGTTCGCCAGACTTCACCAGCATGCCGGGGCCGATGACGAGGCGCCCGGCGATTCGCGCGACGCGGAACGCATGCGCAAACGTTGGGCGGAAATGCCGGAACACGATCCTTATTACAACCCGAATCTTTCTCGCGAACGCGCCGATTTTTCGTTAGGCAATTGACCTGCTTTATGACATCGACATGAACGAGCGCGAACAAAAACGCTGGAGCGGATTGAATGCGGACGCTCAGGCGGCATTAGCTGGGCGGAACTACAAGGCGGGTTCTTTTCCCCAGCAGGTTACCAGTGGTGGAGTGGATGCGGGTGAGCTCGCGAGCGCGGACCGGCGTAAACCCGAGATTAAGCGGCTCTGGATTCCGGGCGTGGAGATTTTTAGCCGCACGGTTCATCCGCAGCGGCATCGCGGAGTTTTTGGCGAATTCGTCCGGCGCGAGGAGGGAATTCTGGCCCGGATCGGTTTGTGGCCGAAGCAATGGTCGGCCGCGCGCATGTTCGCGCACACCGCGAAAGGCTTTCACATTCATCCGCCAAGCATACCGGCCGATAGCACACCGCAGCGATGGCATCGCCGCCTATTTGCGACGCAGGCGAACGAGTATCGGTTGCGCCGATACGATGATGAACAATGGGACGCGATGTTTTTCGTGCAGGGGCGGGTGGAAATGATCCTGCGCGATGTTCGCGCGGGGTTGCCCGCGCGCACGATGCGTTTCTTTATCGACGGCGACAATCATCGCAGCCGCAACAATGTGGGCGTGGTAATTCCGCCGGGTGTGGCCCACGCCATTCGCGTCGAAGGCTCTGAAGACCTGATCATGGTTTACGGGACGAGCACCGTTTTCCATCCGGAATTCGAAGGTCGGATCGCGAGCGAGATCGAGACTGCAGATTTGCCCGAGTCCTGGCGGAAGTTTCTGCAACGTGAATAGATGATCGGTGATAAGTGAATGGTGACCGCGCAAACAGCGTTTCTTCCAATTCACCAGTCGCCGATCTCGATTCACTCTTGTGAATGAAGCGACGCTTCGACCCGGGTGAGCTGGAAATGATGGACCGGCCGCAGCCGGTCTCGGCCGAGCTGGAGCGCGACCTGTTGAACCTCCGCCAGCTCAATCGATATTTCGGCAGCTATCGGCTGATCCTGAAATTCATCCGGCGCTGGATCAAACCGGGGGCGCGCTTTTCGATTGTCGATCTTGCGACCGGGTCGGGGGACATTCCGCGGGTGGTGGTCGATTACGCGCGCCGCCTTGGCGCGCGTGTCGCGATCGATGCGTTAGATCGACAAGCCCCGACGCTCGAAATCGCCCGAAATTTGGGCGCCGATTACCCGGAGATTTCCTATCTCGAGGCGAACATCCTGGAATGGAATCCCGGGAGAACCTACGACATCGTTCTTTGCTCGCTCGTGCTGCACCATTTCAGCGAGCAGGACGCGGTGCGGGTGCTCGAGCGGTGCCGCGAATTATCCCGCCGGTTTGTGCTCGTCTCCGACCTGCGGCGCAGCCTGCTCCTCACCAGTGGCGTCCATCTTTTGACCGCGCTGGTCTTTCGCGAACCGATGACCCGGTATGACGCGCGTGTTTCGGCCGCGCGCGCGTTTTCATTCAATGAATTTGATGAGCTCGCGCACCGGGCCGGTTGGAAAAATTTCGGTCACAAGCGATTCCGGTTTGGGCGACAGGCGATTTGGCTGGAGAAGATCGACAATCGCGGAAAATGAGAGTGGTAACGACGATCGCTCAGGTGCAGGCGGAATCGGAGGCGCGACCGCGAGTTCTGGTGCCCACGATGGGCGCGCTGCACAATGCGCATGGGGAATTGATCCGCGTTGCACGCGAGCTGGCCGGCGGCGATGGGCAGGTGACGGTGAGCATTTTCGTCAACCCGCTCCAGTTCGAACCGGGCGGTGATTATCAGCGGTATCCGCGGCCGGAGAACTCGGACGAGGAGTTCTGCCGCGCGGCCGGGGTCGATCTTTTGTTCAAGCCGACCGCTGAGGAGATGTATTTTGCCGATCGCTCGACATTTGTCGAAGAGACGGCGTTATCGCGCGGGCTCGAAGGCAAATCGCGGCCCGGGCATTTCGCCGGCGTCTGCACGGTGGTCGCGAAACTTTTCAACGTTCTTTCGCCGGATGCGGCGGTGTTCGGGGAGAAAGATTTCCAGCAACTGGCGATTGTGCGCAGAATGGTGCGCGATCTTAATTTCAAGATCGACATCGTGCCGGTGGCGACGGTCCGGGAGGCTGACGGACTGGCGTGCAGCTCGCGCAACGCGTATTTGAGCGCAGACGAACGGCGGGAGGCGTCGATTTTATATAAGGCACTGAGGGCTGGCGCTGAGGCGTCCACGACCTCGGCAGCGGAAATTGTCGATCTTGTGCGAAGGGCCATCAGCCAGGCACCGCTGGCCCGCATCGATTATGCGGAGGTGATCGATGCCGAGACCTTGCAAGACCTCGAGGTGGTCGGGCCAAATTCGCTCCTGGCGGTGGCGGTATTCTTTGGTAAAACGCGGTTGATCGACAACATCCGGCTCGGCTGACCAGCGCGCCCGCGCCTGGCAGCTTGGAATGGATAGTGCTCCAAGGCTAATTGCCCCGAGCGGGGCAGTGTTTCGGCCCATGGAAAAGCCTTGCCTGACAGGCGTAAATCGGATAAAAGGAACGGGCAACTTGCTCATGAAGAGGCTCTTCGTCCTTTGCTTTATCCTTGCCTTTAGCGGAGCGGTGTGGGCTGAGGATCAATCAACTTCCCCGTACGCGACGGCCGCCGACTTCGCCAAATACGCGATGAAGCTGCGTGAGGTGGCGCTTCTGAAGGTGGAACCGCAGGTGTTCGTGCCGACGGCTTCGCGCCCGGCGCCGACGCGGTTCCCGTGGAAGACGAACATCGTGACAACGGTGTTTTGGATCGGGGAACAAGCCGGAGGGAACAACCCAGTGCCGAATTACAAGAGCTCCTGGGACTTGAACTGGACGACAAACTACGGCGGTTTTGATACGCCGGACACGTCCGCGCGTCGCAATTACATCCCGGTAGCCTTTATTCCGAAGCTCAACCCATTCTATTGCGCGTTGCCCTACAACGACGTCAGCCACGGGCAATTCAAGCCCGAGGCGCCGCTGGTCATCCCGTGGTTTAAGCAGGCATATACCGAGCCGGGGCGCTCCGTCTGCCAGCATCGCTGGATCGCGATTCGCAAGGGCAACCGCACCTGCTACGCCCAATGGGAGGATTGCGGGCCGTTCCGCACGGACCATTTCCAATACGTTTTCCAAAACGAGCGGCCGAAACCAAACCTGAACCACGGCGCCGGCTTGGATGTCTCTCCCGCTGTGCGCGATTACCTCGGCCTCGCCCCGACCGATGTTACCGACTGGCAATTTGTCGACGTCCGCGACGTGGCACCGGGGCCGTGGCGCAGCTACGGCGAGAACAACAATTTTGTCATCGCGCGGCGCCAACTGGAAAAACAGGTGGCCCAGCAAACGTCGGCGCCGAAAAAGTAGCGGTAGAGCGAGCGACGACTCTAACGCAGGCGAGCGTTCAACTCACCGAACTCACTCTGGAGTTCGTCGGCGCGCCCCACGAGCGGCTCGATCTGCGCGCGTTCGCGCGCACAATGCGCTTGCAGTGGTTCGAAACCGGCGGCGATGTGATTGTGAAAAGAGTCGATCGTTTCGTTGAATTGCCAGCTGATCAGCTCGATTAATTCAGCAACTCTTTTTTGCATTTCCGTTTGATAAGCGGTGACGATTCGGTACCGGCGATAAAATACCAGCGCCACACCAATGGCGACTGCCAGCGCGGCCAGCAGCGCCATGAAACCACCTATGGCGAAGCTGATTTTCCACACGAGCGCAGCGGCAAGGGCGAACACCACGGCCGCGGCGGCCGGCAGTTGCAACCACAGTGCAGTCCGACGAAACAGTCGTGTGAGATCGTCGAGGTTCGAAACGGAGGCGCGTGCGCTCATCGCCATTTGCACGGCGTGAAGGAGTTTGCGCCGTTCGCCCGCGAAATCTGGCAACGCCTGCGGGATCTCCGCTTTGATGTCGCTGGCGAGCTGCTGGTCGACCAAGTCGTGCAATTGTGGCCAGACAGCGCGCAAATCGCTTTCCAGTGATTCCGCGGTTTCTTCAATCTGGCGCTCGATTGATTCGCGCGAGGCCTGGTCGATTTCCAATTGAAAATCGCGTGGCTGCGGGAACTTCCCCCACAGCGTCTTCCACGTTTGCATAAGCGAGAGCTTGGCTTTTAACCGCGGCAAGCCTTGCGCCGAGGCGGTCTTCCCGGCCTCTTCGACCTGGCGCAACAGATCCGCGACCCGGCGCTGGGTTTGTTCCTTTCGTGTCTGGAGCAACGTGTTTACTCGTGACAGCCGCGCCTCGTCACGCGCGATCACCTCGAGCGTGACCCGTCGTTCGCTTACAATCTCGTGGAGCAACATCAGCGCGATCTGACAGGCGGAACGAAGTTTCTGGGTCCGGCCGCCGGACTGGCCAACAACGAGATTAACCTGCTCGTTCAAGGGCGCGAACTGCCTCTGCACGCGCAGTCGGTCGTCGTCCGTTCCAATACTGCGGGCGAGTAACAGGTCGCGGGCCGACACGGGGAAGATCGGCGGCGCAAAACCCATCTTCTGGCTCGCCATGTCCTCGAAATGACGCTGTACAACATCGATCGCGCGCACGTCGCGTGTGTCCGCCTGTTGCAGAACGAAGACGACGTTCTTCAACACGGTTTTGTCGATTGATCCTAGAAAATCCCATGTCGCGTGCGTCCACGGATTGGCCGCCGACAAGACGACAAAGACCACATCGGCGCGTTGGATGAAATCGTGGATAAGTTGTCGATCATCGGGACCGAGTTTGGCCGTGCCCGGCGTGTCGAGAATTTTGAACTGGTGAAGGAAATCTAGCGGCAGATAACGTTCGACGAACCGCGGCGAAATTTCGACCGTCTTTGGTTCGTCACCGTGCTGCAGCAAAGAAATGCGATCGGCCGCGGGTTCGGAGCGGATATCGTGTTCGAACCAGGCGCTCAGGAGCGTTGATTTGCCGGACTGCGCGTCGCCGATAACAACGAGCTGCAACGGCTCGCGAACCGGGCCGAACAAGCTTTTGACTAATTCGACCCAGGACTCCGGCCGGTGGATGTCGGAGCCGAGCTGGAGCAGTCCGCTCAGCGCGTCATCGAGGTCGCTCCGAACCTGCAGGTAGCGATCGGCGATCATGCCGCTCGAGACTAATCGCTGTGCGATGGGTTCGCACCCTTTGGCAGCGCCATTTGGACTAACTCGGAAACGGTGACGAATTTGAAGCCCTTGGCTTCGAGGTCGTCGAGAATCGCCGGCATCGCCTCGATCGTTCCCGGGTGAATATCGTGAGAAAGGACAATCGAACCGGGTCGCGTTTGTTTCACGATGCGGCTGCGAACGACCGCGGGGCCCGGCCGCTTCCAGTCCAATGGATCGACATCCCAAAGAATGATCCAGTAGCCGAACTCGTCGTGGATCCAGCGTTTTTGTCGCGCGGAAAGCGAACCATACGGCGGCCGGAGAAGAGTTGGCCGCCTGCCGGTGGCGCTCTTGAGGGCGTCGTCAGTTCGCTGCAATTGCCGGCGCACAGCGTCATCGGACATTTTGCCGAAGTTCGGATGTGACCAGCTGTGGTTTCCGATCTCGTGGCCTTCGTGTGCGGCGCGCGCTACGATCTCGGGATGCTCGGCCACATTTTCGCCAATAACAAAGAATGTCGCTTTAATGTGATGCGCCGCGAGTAAATCGAGCAGCTTCGGTGTCAACTTTGCCGAGGGCCCGTCGTCAAACGTCAGCGCAATGTAGGGGCCATCGACATGAACGAAGCTGAAGGTTATTTGCGGCTCGGGTGCGGCGCTCGGTTTTGAGGGCGCGGCGGGCGCCGTTTGGGCGTATGCTGCTGCGGTTGCGGCAACGGCGCACAAAAAAGTGCAAGGGAAGGGGGGCAAACGGCGAGGGGACATCAGCACGGAGGTCAAGACGGATTGCTGTATCTAGCAAGACCACTCTATGACGCAACTTGTGCACCATTTTCGCGGGCCGGCTTGGTCAGTAATTGGACAGACGATTGGCAGTCATCTTGCTGCCCTAATCGGAGAGCGCTGCTGGGCTTCCCTTAGCTTGCAATTGCCCATGGCGGGCGCTGTTGAGCGACAAAGCTTTTGTATGAAGATTTTATTCGTTGAAGACGATCAGGAAAGCCGGCGCGGCCTGCAACGTTTGATCGAACGCCGCGGGCACGAGGTCACTGCCGTCGGCAGCGTCGAAGAAGCCGAAGAGGCGATGCAGAGCGAGAGCTTCCAATTTCTCATCCTGGACTGGATGTTGCCGGGAAAAAGTGGGCTCGACTTTTGTCGTGAACTTCGCGCGCAGCCACGGGGCGATGAAATGTTCGTTCTCCTCGTGACCGCGCGGCAGCACACTGAGGATCTTGAAAAAGCGCTCGAAGCCGGTGCAAACGATTACCTGACCAAGCCGCTGGATCTGGCCCTGCTGAATGTGCGCCTTGGCGTGGCCGAGCGGCAGATTCAAGAGTTGATCGAGCGCAACCACGCCCGCACGGCCCTGGAGGAATCGGCCTGCGCCATGGCCGATATCCTCGAAAACACAACGGATGGATTTTTCGCCGTTGACCACGAATGGAAATTTACCTTCGTCAATTCTGAGGCGGAGAAACTGCTTGGGCGCACCCGTGTGGCTTTAATAGGCCAGCAAATTTGGAGGGAATTTCCGGAACTGAAGGGCTCGTCCTTCGAATCGAACTTTCGGCGGGTTGTGGCCGAGCAAGCGCCCATCGAGTTCGAGGCGAGCGACGTCGCGGGCAAAGTTTGGTTCGAGATGCACGCCTATCCGAGCGGCACGGGTATGTCGGTTTTCTTTCGCGATGTAACGGAGCGCAAATCAAGCGAGGAAAAGCGGCTGACGATGAGCAAGCTCGAATCCCTTGGCACGCTGGCCGGCGGGATCGCACATGATCTGAACAATATTCTGACCGTCATCTCGGGAAACATCGGCCTCGCGCAACTGGAGGCACCGGGCGACGCGCACAGCTTGCTTTCATATCTCTCGAAAGCTGGGCAGGCCGCGCAACATGCCGCCCGCCTCTCCGGTCAACTCCTGACCTTTTCCAAAGGAGGCGCGCCTCTCAAACGCGTCATTTCGATTTCCGATTTGCTTGAGCGCGCGACGGAATTCGCTCTTTACGGCTCCAATTTGCGCGCCGAGATCGACATTCCAAACGAACTGTGGAAAGCAAGCGTCGATGCCGGGCAAGTCGAGCAGGTGATCAATGCCCTCGTGATCAACGCGCGCGAAGCGATGCCGCACGGCGGGGTCGTTCGCATTTCGGCGCATAATGTTGAAGTGCAGGACAAAACCGACACGCTTCTCCGACCCGGACAGTATGTGAAGGTAGCCATCGTCGACCGCGGCTCGGGCATCCCCGAGGACTTGGTGACCAAAATCTTCGATCCGTATTTCACGACCAAGCCAACGGCCAGCGGGTTAGGTCTGGCCATCAGCTATTCCATCGTGAAAAAACATGGCGGCCTTCTACACCTGGAAGGTTCTTCGCCCGAAGGATCGACGTTTGCATTCTATCTGCCAGCTGCGGATGAAAAGCAGGAGCGCGAGGCAGGCCGCACGATTGAGCGCCGGTTCCAATTCAATCCACAGCGGGTGCTCGTGATGGATGACGAAGAAGCCATCCGGGAGCTAACGACGCAGTTGCTCGGCACGCTTGGTTACCAGGTCACTTCTGCGCCCGATGGGGCCGAAGCCGTGAAACTTTATGAACACGCGTTGCGCCGCGGCGAAAATTTCGACGCCGTGATTCTGGACGCGACAATCCGGGGCGGAATGGGTGGAGTTGCGACCATTGAACGGCTGCGCAACATCGACCCGCAGGTGACCGCAATCATTTGCAGCGGTTATTCCGATGAGGCCGCGCTCTCCGAATTTCTCGCCTACGGATTTCGGGGCGCGTTACCGAAGCCCTTTACGCGCCGCGAATTGGCCGACGTGCTCCAGCGCGCCTTCCACGCCGCCAAACCCGATTAAATCCACTCAGCCCTTGCGCAATTTGTCGAGTTCCGCGATGAATTCCTCCGGCCCGCCCTGCATGTAGCCGAGCTCGCCGACGATTTTCCCGTCGCCGTTTAGCACTACGATCGTCGGGAAGCCGAAGATCTGATATTTTTTCGCTAATTCTTCGTTCTGCGTCCTGATCGCATCGGATTGCTCCTTCCAGCGAGGACCGCCCATTCGCGGAAAATCGGCTTCCAACAATACAAGGTTTTTGCTCGCGTAGTCTTTGAACTCAGCCTTGGAGAAGACCTGTCGATCGAGCAGGATGCAGAAGCCGCACCAATCGGAGCCGGTGAAGTTAATCAGGAGGAGCTTGCTGCTTGCTTTGGCTTCCTGCTGAGCCTTTTTGAAATCGGTTAGCCATTCGCCCGCAGCTTGCGCCGAGGTTGCAACGCCGAGAAGAATCGCAGAGGCGAAAAAGAGTGCTCGCGCTTTGTTCACGTCGGCAACTTCAGTCAACCGACGCGGCAGCGCAACTAGACAAGAGCGCACCAACCGCGTGCTCTTCGCGGCGCAATCCTTTCGCCGGCGGCGCGATCACCCCGGCGCCTGATGCCCAAAACTGCTGCGACTACTGGCCTAACGAATATGTCCGGAGACGAGCTTGGTCATCTCGAACATGCTCACCTGGCTCTTGCCGTTGAACACCGGCCGTAGAGCGTCGTCCGCGTTGATCTGCGTCCGTTTCTTTTTGTCCTGAAGGCCGTTTCGCTTGATGTAATCCCAGAGCTTTTTGGTCAGCTCGGAACGCGGCAGCGGTTTGGAGCCGACAACGGCGGCGAGTTTCTCATCGGGTTGCACCGGCCGCATAAAGGCCGGATTGGGCTTGCGTTTGGAAGGCGTTTTTTTGGTTTTCGGCATAGAGGCTGATTAATACCTCGCCCGGCGCAGGGCAATACTATTTTTTTCGCGGCCGAAGATATTTTTCACCGGACTCGACGCACCACGATCGCGGTGACGTCATCCGCCAACGGCTGTTTCTGGTTGCTTGCCCCGGTTCGCTCCAGAATGCGCGCCAGCAGCGTATCAGCGCTGCCGGTTGCATCGGTAAACATTTCTGCCACACGCTGCGGCGTGAGCCGGCCGCGCTCGCCGCGCACGCGGCCAAACAAACCATCGGTGTAAAGCAGAAAGGCATCCCCGCGCGCGAGGTTGACGATCGTCTTGCTAAATTGCGCGCGTTCCACCAGACCCAATGGCGGCGCAACCGAGGCGATCGATTCCACGCCACCGTCGCGGCGCCGGATCAACAACGGCGGGTGACCCGCGCCGACGATACTCGCGCGCCCGGTCTTCGCGTCGAGTGCAACACACATCGCCGTCATGAACGAGCGCGCACCGAAAATACTTCGGAAATCTTCGTTCACTGCTTCCATGAGCGCGGCCGGCGCCGCGTGCTCGATATTGGCGTGATGAAATAGCAGTTTTGCCAGGGTGGTTAGAAGCGCCGCGGAGGCTCCGTGCCCGGTCGCGTCTGCGATCCAAAACAGGGTGCGGCCGTCTTTCGCCGGCAGCCAACCGTAAATATCACCTCCCACTTGAATGACCGGGCGATAGCAGTGGGCCACTTCCCAGCCCGGTAATCGCGGCGGCTGGTGTGGAATAATCGATTGCTGCGTCAGCCGCGCCGCCGCCAAATCGCGCTCCAGGTTACGCCGCCAATCTTCCAGCTCGTCATTTTGCCGTTGCAATTGACGGCGCATCGCCCGCAAGCGCAGCTGTGTCTCGATCCGCGCGCGCAGCACGGCCGTGTTGATCGGCTTGGTCACGAAATCGTCGGCGCCCGCTTCGAGGCAGCGCACTTCGCTCTCTTCGCCGCCGTGTCCAGTCAACATAATGGCGGGGATTTGAGCGACGTCGGGGTCGCTATCCGAGCGCAGTTGCTTCAATACCTCGGCGCCGTTGAGATCGGGCATTGCGAAATCCAGCAACAAAAGCGACGGCTGGTTGCGATGAATCATCCGCAGCGCTTCGGCGCCGCTGTCGCATTCCAGGCAGCCATACCCGGCCGAGGAGAGCGTGCGGGCGAGAAGCCGACAGCTGCCAGCGTCATCGTCGACGATCAATATTTGGCCGTTCGATTTGTTTGCCACTGTTTTTTCAGGAGGGCGGACGCGCGGCGGTGACCTGGCTTTTCGATGTCGATCTTGTTGGCGCCTCGGCTAAAGCGAAAGTAACCCTCGCATCCACGCAAAGTTTCACGTCCAGATCGTGCCAGGGATAACAATTTAGCGATTGGCAAGAACTGCGAACCCAGGTACGTTGGTTAGAGCCACTCACAGTTATGAAGTTTTCGCTGTCGCTTGTGCTGCTAACCGCATTTTTGATTTCCTCATGTTCCGACGTCGAGGAGACGCCGCGTTCCCGTCACCGCGTCGCCCGCTATCCTGCGCCGGAGGAATATCCGCCTCAACAGCAACCATTCAATCCCAACGCGCCGCCGCAGCCCGAAACTACTCCGCCGCAGGAAGCATCAGCGCCACCGGCGCCATCGGCGGTCGCGACACAGGGGCAAAAAGGCGATCATCCCTATGGGATCCCTGTTCCGGGTAAACCGCATGTGGTGGAGAGTCCGTTTTCCCCTGGCAAATACGTGGATGTAGAAGGGTTCCCGCCGGGCACCGAGGTCAAGGACCCTTACACCGGAAAAATTTTCCTCGTTCCCTGATCGTTTGCCTCTCCGCAATTGTTCGCGGTTGCGGCTGATGCTCGATGCTCGATACTAAATGCTCGATCTGCGCAGCGTTGCGCGTTTCGTTTAGTAATTAGCGTCGAGCATCCAGTAATCGCTTTCTTAGGTATGGAATTGCGGGTTAAACGAGCGCCTCGAATCGACACCGAAATCACCGTGCCGGGCGACAAGAGCATTTCGCATCGCGCGGCTATCATCGCCGCTTTATCCAACGGGCCATGCACGCTTCGCGGATTTCTGCCGAGCGATGACTGCATGCACACGCTCAACGCGCTTCGCGCGCTCGGCATCAAGATCGAGCAGCCAGAGCCCGGAGTCGTGGTTGTCCATGGGAAGAAACGCGTCCTCACCCCCCCAAAAGAAGAAATCGACTGCGGCAATTCCGGCACGACCATGCGATTGTTCGCCGGTTTGCTCGCCGGTCAGACGTTTGAAAGCCGGCTCGTCGGCAACGCTTCGCTATCGCGTCGTCCGATGGATCGCGTCATCGCGCCGCTTCGTAAAATGGGGGCCGATATTGTGGCCGAAGGCCCCGAGCAGACACCGCCGCTGCGCATCCGCGGCGGCTCGCTCCGCGGAATTCGTTACCGCTCGCCAGTCGCAAGCGCCCAGGTAAAAAGCTCCGTCCTTCTCGCGGGTTTGTTTGCCAAAGGCAAGACGACAGTGGACGAGCCCGCGGCGAGCCGCAGTCACACCGAGGTGTTGTTTAACTATTTTCTCGTCCGCACCGCCAAGGATGAAAAGGGCGGCGTCAGCGTGTTTGGCGATCAGATTCCTGAGTCGCGCGATTTTACCATCCCAGGTGATATTTCGTCGGCGGCGTTTTGGCTGGTAGCGGCCGCCGCCCAACCCGGCGGACATCTTCTCGTGCGCAATATCGGCCTGAACGATACGCGCACTGCGGTGCTCGGCGTGCTCGTGCGCATGGGCGCGCAGGTGCGCGAAGCGATTGAGGATGTCGACCAACTCGAGCCGCGCGGGATTGTCGAAGTAACCGGTGCTCCCCTGAAAAGCACAGTCATTCAGGGAAAGGAAGTGCCCCAGCTCATTGATGAGCTTCCCGTGCTGGCCATTGCCGGAGCTCTCGCCACCGGCACTACGATTATCCGCCACGCGCACGAGCTGCGCGTCAAGGAAACCGATCGGGTCGCCGCCATCGCGCACAATCTCCGCAGCATGGGTGCGCAAATCATCGAGATGAATGACGGACTTGAAATCCACGGGCCTGCTGCTCTTCGCGGCGCGCGCGTTCCCAGCTTCGGCGACCATCGTATTGCCATGGCCTTCGCTGTCGCCGGCCTCTTCGCCGATGGCGAAACGATCGTGCAAGACGCCGATTGCGTGCGTGAATCCTATCCCGGCTTCGAGGTCACGTTGGAGGAATTCGCCAGCCCGAAGCGCATGCGCACGAGCACACCGGTAATCGGCTCCCTCTCGCCGGCGCGTCTCGCCGAAGAATAACACAACCCAGCGCGCGCGGGGACGGCTCGCTTGCGTTTTGGAGTGCGGCAGTGCTCTGCCGCTTTGAGGACGCGCCCCGCTGCGCAGAAGATCTCGTGTTAAACAGCGTGTTAAACCGGTAGAACCACGCCGCACTCCAAACTCCAAAACTCGCTTGCTCGTTATCTCTCCGGCGAATTACATCTGCAGCATGCCAGCAGGCCGTCATTCTGTCATCGCCATCGACGGCCCGGCTGCGTCAGGCAAGAGCAGCGTCGCGCGCGAACTGGCCCGGCGGCTCGGATTTGGCTACATCAACTCCGGCGCGATCTATCGCGCCATTACGTGGTATCTGCTGCAGCGCCGCCTCGATCTCTTCGATCGCGCCTCCATCGTGCAAGCGATCAGCTTGGCCCGGATTAGTTGCAGCCTGGAGAATCAGGAATCGCGCGTTCGGATCGACGATGTCGATCCAACCAATCATCTGCGCGAGGATCCGGTGAATCGCGCCGTTTCGCAGGTGAGCACGATTCCAGAGGTGCGCGAAATCGCGACCAAAAAAATGCGCTCCTGCGCCCAGGCGTACAATCTCGTGGTGGAAGGCCGCGACATCGGCTCGGTCGTTTTCCCAGAGACGCCCTACAAGTTTTACATCGATGCGTCGCCCGAGGTGCGTTCCCGTCGCCGCGCGGCTGAAGGTCAGCGCGACGAAATCGCCGCGCGCGACCGGGTCGATTCCTCCCGGCGCGTATCACCGTTGATTATCGCGAAAGACGCGCACGTCATTGATACTTCCACTCTGACGATCGACGAGGTGGTCGAAGAGATCCTCCGGCGTCTCCATCAGAAGAATTTTGTCGCCGCGAAATGAATCCCTACTACTGGCTCGGTTATCACCTTGGTCGCACCCTCGCCCGCGCATTCTTCAGTTTTCGAATTATTCATCGCGAGCGAATGATCCAGACCGGCCCCGTCATTCTCGCGATGAACCATCAGAGCTACTTCGATCCGCCTCTTGCCGGGGCGGCCTGCGATCGTGCTATTTATTTTCTCGCTAAAAAATCTCTGCTCAAAGCGCCAGTGCTCGGCCCGATTTTGCCCCAGCTCAATGTCATCCCCGTTGAACTGGAAAAGACGGATCGCAGCGCGCTCAAGACTCTGATTCGAATTTTGCGAGAGGGAAATGGTGTGCTTGTCTTTCCCGAGGGCTCGCGCACATCCGACGGCAACTTGCAGCCGCCCCTGCCGGGACTCGGTCTCGTTATCGCCAAGACACGCGCGCCGGTTATGCCGATGCGGATATTTGGAGCATACGACGCGTGGCCGATCGGCGGGAAAATTCGCTTCGGTCCAAGGATCACGATTGTGGTCGGCGAACCAATCTATTTCTCGGACGCAGATTTCGTAGCGGGCGGGCGGGATCTTTACGCGACATTGAGCCGGCGCGTCATGGACGCGATTGCGTCTCTCCAACTTCCACCCCAGAAGATCGACAATCGCGTTGCTCAGGCGAATTCGACATCGATACTGCCACCGTGAATGCAGGCGATCCTTCTTCGTCGCGTGTCCAGCGCAACCAGGTGACGGCGATGATTGTGATCATTGTGACCGTGGCGCTCATGGCGTTATACGCGGGTGTGCAAAGGTTGCGTCGCGATAAGATTGAGCAGGCGATCGTTATTCCTGTCGCCTCGCCCACGCCCTCTCCAGTCGCGCGATGAGCGATTTCGAATAACGTGCAGACACCTTAGTCTAAAGATGGCATGAACAAATTTGTGGTCGTGGTTGCAGCTGGTGCGCTCGCGCTGTTGGGCGGCTGCCAGAAACAACAAACTGAGGCCGAGCGCGACGCCGAAGTTGAACGCGAAGTTCAGGCGCGGCTCACCGCCGAGCGGCAGACTGCCGAACAGCAGCGGCTCAGCGAACAGCAGGCTGAGCTCGACGCGCGCGAAAAACAGATGCGCGCGAAGGAGCACGCCCCCGACACAGCCGAACGCGCAGCCGAACCGCCCTCGGGTCAGGTCTATCAAGCGCAAGGCCAAGCACCTTCCGGCGCCGGTGAGTCGTATTCACTCTTCTACACGCGGCTTGACCCATATGGCGCCTGGTTGGAAACGCCCACGTATGGATATGTGTGGCAACCGCGCGAAGCGATCGAATCGCGCTCGTGGCGGCCGTACACTAACGGCCACTGGGTTTATACCGACGCGGGTTGGACTTGGATCTCCGAAGAGCCGTTCGGCTGGGCCGCCTATCACTATGGACGCTGGACGCGCCTCCGCGGCATCGGCTGGGTGTGGGTGCCGGGCAACGATTGGGCGCCGGCCTGGGTCTCGTGGCGCGTCAGCGACGATTATGTCGGCTGGGCGCCGTTGCCCCCGGAAGCGCAGTTCGAGACCCGCGTCGGTATTCACAATTGGGCGGACAATTATTACGACATCGGGCCGGAGCAGTACTGCTTTGTGCCGACGCGCGAGATTGGAGCCGAACGGATCGAGCGCGTCGTAGTTCCGGCGGAGCAAAACGTCACGATCGTGAACCAAACCACGAACGTGACCAACATCACGTACAACAACACCGTGATCGTGAACTACGGACCCAACTATGATGCGTTGCGCACACGCAGCCAGCAGCCGATTCAACGATTGCGACTCGAGCGCCACTCAACCATCGCGACGGAAAATCCGCGGCCGGTCGTCAAAGGTGAAGTCGTTGAAGTAACCGCACCGATGATGGCGCGCGCGCAACCGGTTGAGCATCCGCGGACCGTAAAACAGAAAGTCACCCAAACTGTGGTCGAGCATGGTTGGGAAGGCGTTGCCGATCAGAAAGCCGCGCAGCAGGCGCGCGCCAAAATAAAATCCGAAGCGACGCCACCGCCCAACGCGCCGTCAAAAACTTTCATAAAACCCACGCCGGTCGCAGGCCAGCCGCGCGCTGCATCGCCGCCACCGCCCGCCAGTGCGCCGGCCGTCGCAAGATCGACAATCACGCCCGCGCCGACGCGCGCAGCCGCATCACCGGCGCAGACATCATCTGCTCCTCGGCTGACTCGGCCGGTAGAAACGGAAACGCCGATTGTCGCCGCATCGCCGCGTGCCACTCCACCTCGCCGAGCTTTCGCGACCCCATCTGCGCTGACCACGGGAACACCAATGCCGAAACCAACCGCGACGCCACCGGCGTTATCCACCTCGAGCGTCGCGCCTCGCCCGACATTTTCGCCACGCGCCCTGCCGCAGCAATTTTTTCCGGTTCCATCCGCTACTCCGGCTGCGGCCGTGCCGCCGGGGTTAGGCCGCATTGAAACAAAGGATGAGCGCCGCGCGGAAAAGCAATTGCGCAAACAGCAACACGCTGAGCGTAAAGGCGAAGGCTTCCAAGCGACAACACCGACGCCTCCGGCAACTGCAACGCCATTAACTTCGGCAACTCCAGCAGGCATATCGCCGCAACCGGGAAAAGAACACAAGAAGCACAGGCGCCCCGGCGAG
>JBHEMD010000093.1:0-23279 GCA_046262735.1 Chthoniobacterales bacterium
GCGCAAAGCGTTTGGCAAGCGCATCTCGATTTTCATCGAAGATTGGACATCGTAGCCGGGCGCCCAAACGTTGTCCGTATGAAGTATCGCGCGCTCGCCTGCGATTACGACGGGACACTCGCGCATGACGGCGTGCTCACCGCCGAGACAGCGGCCGCGCTCGACCGGTTCCGCCATTCCGGCCGCAAGTTGATCATGGTGACCGGCCGCGAGCTGCCCGACCTCAAACGTGTCTGTCGTGTGCTCAATAAGTTCGAATTCGTCGCGGTTACCGAATTGATCGATCGCATCATCGCCACCGACCTGGCGGAGATCAGGCGGCGTTCGCGCGAGCCGCAACCGATCACGACCGAAACTTAAACGCGCGGCATCACGCGACCATGATCGTGTGTTTCTTAATGGATGACCAGGACGCGCTTTGGTTTGCGGGCCAGATATCGCTGGCCAGGCGGACGATTCGCTTCAACGCCTGTTCTTCGCCACTTTGGGTGGAAAGAGCCAGAGAAGCTGGCCCTCTTCGGCCTCAAGATCGACATCAACCAGCGCGACGCCGGCCTTAGAAAGCTTGAGCGCAGCACCGGTCAATTTCGAAATGACGTTGGTGAAGTCGGGTTCATGGCCCACCAGCATCAGACTCTTGGCGCGGTGGCGTTTCCACACTTTGCGCAGCTCGTCCAGATCGAAGCCGGGCGCGAGCAATTCATCATGACGCAATTTGGCGTTCAACTGGTCGGCTGCGACCTCGGCGGTTTGCGCGGCGCGCGGCAACGGGCTTGTCACGATGAGAGTGGGCTGCACTTTCAGGCGCGCGAGAAAGTTTGTCACCTCGCGCATTTCTTTTTTGCCGCGCTTGGTCAATGGCCGCTCATCATCGGATTTTTTCCAGTTCGGCCAATCGGCTTCGCCGTGTCGGAGAAAGTAGAGGTGCATGTCGATCTTTTGGTGTGAGCTAAACGAAGTTCCACTTTGGCCGCCGGGTGTGCGGGTCCGACTGCCAGAGGCGGATGCCGCCGAGAAAAGCATTGCGATTGTGTCCGAGCTCGACGCCATCCGGGAGCGGGTCGATCTTCTTTGCTCCACTGCCGCCAAGCACGACGTAGTCGGCAAGGAGTGATTTTTTGAGCTGCGTTACGGCGCGGACGACGTCCCGTTTCCATTGTTTTTCGCCGAGCTTTTTCATGCCGGCCTTGCCGAGATAATCCTCGATCGTCTGATTATGGCCGTAGGGTAGGTCGCCCAATTCGAGCGGGAGCAGGCATCTGTTCCAAACGAGGGCCGATCCCAGCCCGGTGCCGAGCCCGAGAAACAACATTCGTCCGCCGTGGTAACTGCCCAGAGCCTGCATGGCGGCGTCGTTGATGATGCGCACCGGTTTGCGCAGCGATTTCTCGAAATCGAACCGCTTCCAGCCTGGGCCCAGATTTTTCGGCTCGCCCAGGATGCGCCCGTGGCGGACCGGCGCCGGGAAACCGACGGAAACGGCGTCAAATTTCCAGTTGTGCAGCAATGGTCGCATTTGCTCCAGCATGGTCTGGGGCGTCATCTTTGCTCCCGATTCGAACTTTCGCTTTTTCTCGCGCGAGATCATCAGCTTCACATGCGAGCCACCGATATCGACGACGAGAATATTTTTTCTCATTCCGTTTTCTTAGATGCGGCAGCCGCCTGGCGATCGTCCGATGCAGCCGGCGTCGGGTCGGCCACGACAATCGGTATTAACTTGTCGGCGCGCGCTTTTCTTTTTGACCCGCCGAGTTTTCTCGTGCGCTCCCGCGACACTTCCCGGAATTGCCATTGCGCCTGGCGTCGCGGTTCGGGCCCCTCGGGTTTCAAACGCCGGTAGGTTCCGTCCGGCTGCAGTTCGCGCGCTTTCACGCGGTCATTGAGAACGGTTGGAATCACTTCGTTTACCATCTGGTCGCGCAACGCCGGGGTCTCGACCGGGAACGCCACCTCAATGCGCCGGTAGAAATTGCGCGGCATCCAATCAGCGCTGGAAAGGTAAACGAGCGGGTCGCCCGCGTTCTCGAAGTAATAGATGCGACTGTGCTCGAGGAATCGGCCGACAATGCTGATGACCCGAATATTCTCGCTCAAGTCGGGAATCTTTGGCCGCAAACAACAAATGCCGCGCACGACAAGATCGACCGTGACCTCGGCACAGGAGGCTTCGTAAAGCTTCTCGATGATGTCGTGATCAACGAGTGCGTTTAATTTCGCCACGATCCGGGCCGGTTTACCGGCGCGGGCGTTGTCGCGTTCGCGATCGATGCACTGGATAAGGCGGCTGTGCATGTCGAACGGCGCGACCATCAATTTTTTCAAGCCCGGATAACCAGCCAGGCCGGTGAGAGTGTTAAAAACGGTCGCCACTTCATCGGTCAATTGCGGATTGCTCGTGAGCAAACTGAAGTCGGTATAAAAGCGGGCGGTGCGCGGGTGATAATTACCCGTGCCCAGGTGCACATAGCGCCGGAGCTGATCGGAATCGCGCCGGACGATGAGCATCGCCTTGCAATGGGTCTTTAATCCGACGACGCCGTAGATGACGTGCGCACCCGCTTCTTCCAGCCGGCGCGCCCATTGAATATTGGTCGCTTCATCGAAACGCGCCCGCAGCTCGACAATTGCGGTGACCTGTTTACCGGCGTTCGCAGCTTCGATCAGCGCCTCGACAATGGGCGAATCGCCGCTCGTGCGGTAAAGGGTGATCTTGATGGCGAGGACTTGCGGGTCGTGGACAGCTTTCTCGATCAACTCGACGACCTGATCAAAGCTGTCGTAGGGGTGATGCAGCAGGATGTCCTGCCGGCGTAAGACTTCGAAAAAATCGGCATGCGGCGGCAACGCCGGGTCGCGCGCCGGTTGAAAAGGACGGTCTCGTAGTTTGGCGAACGCATCGTTCGTCACCAGCGGCGCGAGATGCGTCATCGAGAGCGGACCATCAAGTTTGTAAGCATCGGCCTCCGACAGATCGAAAAACTCGAGAAGCAACCCGAGAAAGTCTTTTGGACAATCGGTCTCTATTTCGAGGCGCACGGCGTTGCCGCGACTCGAGCGCCGCAGTTCCTGCTCGATCGTGCGCAGGAGATTTTCCGCTTCCTCGTCATCGATGTAGAGATCGCTGTTGCGGGTGACGCGAAAGGCGTGCGCACCATCGAGGATCAGGCCGGGAAACAATTCGCCGATGTGCTGCTTAATGAGCGACGCGAGATAGATGTATTCCCACGGTTCGTGCGCCCCGCGGCCCCGGGGCAATGCAATGAGCCGCGGCACGACCCGCGGAACCTGGACAATGGCGTGCAACGGTTCTCCGCGACGACGGGTTTTCGCCCGGACGAGTAGATTGTGACTGCGATTAAGCAAATGGGGAAACGGATGACTCGCGTCGACCGCCAGCGGCGTGAGCATCGGTAAAACCTCCTGCTGAAAATAACGGTGCGCCCAAGCCGCGCGTTTCGCGGGCAACTCCGCCACCTTGCGAATGTAAATCCGATGCCTGGCCAGCTGGGGGAGCAGATCGTTATTCCAAAGTTCGTACTGTGCGGTCACGAGCTCATGCACTGTCCCTTGGATGCGGTTGAACGTTTCGGTCGGGCTCAAGCCATCCGGACCCACCTCGCTCGTTTCGCTCTCGATTTGTTGCTTGATCCCGGCGACCCGAATCTCGAAGAACTCGTCCAGGCTAGAACTAACGATGGTGAGAAATTTCACCCGGTCGATCAACGGCTGCCGCGGGTCCTGCGCTTCTTCGAGGACGCGCCGGTTGAATTCGAGCCAGCTCAGCTCACGATTGATGAAGTTTTTTGGATCGCCAAAACGATCGTGCGTGGTTTGCACGATCTGCGGCGCCGGCGGAGCTGGACCGATTCTGTTGCTGGCTTCTTCGATCCTGGCGCTGGTCTGGGCTTCCGGCATTCCTGGCAAAGATCGACCAACTAATCGCCATTCGCGAATGGCCCTGTTTCAACTTGAGCCGACCATGCTTTGGTGCCGGATGTCCTCGGCTGCGGCCGCGTAGACGGCGTCTTCGGCGATGTTGGTCGCGTGATCGCCGACACGCTCCAGACAGCGAGAAATGAAGATCAAATTCAAATAACCGCGCAGCTGCTCCGGGTCCTCCGCCATGCGCTGCGTGAGACGCCGGCTCGCCAGCTTATTCAGCTTGTCCAGCTCGTTGTCGCGGCCGACGCCGCCGCGCGCAAGATCGACATCTTCGCGCGCAAAAGCGTCGATGCTGTCCTTGAACATCGACATGGCGTGCGCCTGGATCGGGCGCATCAGGTCGGCTTCGGGCAGGGGCGGATGTTTGTTCAACTTGCGGGCGCGGCGGGCGATGTTAGTCGCCTGGTCGGCGATGCGCCCGCGGCGCCGTCTGTCGCGCTCGAGACGACGAACTCACCGGCCCGCCGAGACCGAGCGCGAGGAGATCGACAACATCCTTCTCGTCTTCGATGATGAGGATGGTTTTGCTCGAGATCGCAACCATGCGAGAGCAGGGCTGCCCTGACTAGGTCGCTTCGCCGGCAACGCCTTCCTTGACGCCGTCTTTTTCGTGCAAGGCTTGCGTAAATTCCTGCAGACTGGAGACGATCTGGGGCGCTTTACTCAGCACTGTAGTGGCGAGTTTCTCGGCATAATCGGGACGGCGCTGGGACATTTCCGAGAGCGCCATCATCACGGCAAGGGCGTTGTTGATGGAATGTTTGATCTCGCTGAACCGGCGCTGCAACTGCGCGAACTCTTCGTGGGTGATGTTGATGGGCTCACTCATAAGAGACGATGAGAAAAACGTGGGGTTGTACTTGAGCGAAAGTTCGCGGAATGATCGGGAGGTGCGAAGGCAAATTATCGCGAAGAAGCCAGCGCGCCAGCACAATTTGGTGATTTTGTCGCACGTTAATCATATTGGTGCAGTTTTCAGACCAAAGCCGCGGGTTTAATTCAGTTCCATGACCGGCCCGGAGTCGCTGGAGAAAACGCCGGGTTATGCTTGAGTAGAAGGTTCGACATTTCCACTCAAGATGCCTGCCGAAGTGATCAAAATCAGTGGTGCGCGCCAGCACAATTTGAAGAATCTCCACGTCGAGTTGCCGCGGGAAAAGCTCGTCGTGATCACCGGGCTGAGTGGTTCCGGCAAATCATCGCTCGCCTTCGATACGCTCTATGCCGAAGGGCAGCGGCGATACGTGGAAAGCCTCTCGGCCTATGCCCGGCAGTTCCTCGACCAGATGGAAAAACCGGACGTCGATTTCATCGAAGGGCTCTCGCCCGCGATCGCGATCGAGCAGCGCAGCGCCGGCGCCAATCCAAGATCGACAATCGCGACAACGACCGAAATTTACGATTACCTGCGCGTGCTCTACGCCGCGGTCGGTCAGCCGCACGATCCGACAACGGGCGAACCGGTTCATCGGCAGACGCCGCAGCAAATCGTCGATCAAATACTGGCTTACCTGGCCGAAACGAAAATCGTCCTGCTCGCGCCGCTGGTTCAGAACCAGACTGGTGAATTCCGCGACGTGCTCGAAAAGCTGAAACGCGAAGGCTTCGTGCGCGCGCGCATTGACGGCGAGATCATCGAAATCGATCGGACTGAACCGATCCGGCTAAAGAAAAACTCACGACACACGATTGAAGCGGTGGTCGACAGACTGGTGGTGCGCGAGGGAATTCGGGCACGCCTGGCCGATTCGGGCGAGACGGCGCTGAAATGGGGAAGTAACCGCATCGTTGTGCTCAGGCAAACGCCCAACGCGCAACGCCGAACGCCGAACGGCGAATCAAAAGAATGGGAAGAGCTGCGCTATTCGACGGAGTATGGCAGCGCGGAGACGGGATTCACCCTCGGTGAGCTGACGCCGAAACATTTTTCGTTCAATAGCCATCTCGGTGCCTGTCCGGCCTGTCACGGGCTGGGCACGCAATTGGTGATCGATCCAGACCTGATGATCTCGGATCAAAGCAAGACGATCGCCGAAGGCGCGATCACGCCGTGGCGGCGCGGCACGAAACGGATGCGCGCCTATTACCGGCAATTACAGGGCGCGCTGATCAGACATTTTCGCGTCGATGAGGATGTGCCGTTTGCGGAGTTGCCTGGCGCCTTCAAAGACGCGCTTTACTTCGGGACCAATGGCGAACCGGTCGAGATGAACTTCAGCAGCAACGGCGCAAAGAAAGTGGCCAAACCCTTTGAAGGTCTGGTGCCGCAGATGCAGCGGCTCTACGAGCAGACCGAAAGCGAATTCACCCGCAACCGGATTCGCGCGTTCATGACGCGGGTCCCGTGCAAAACCTGCGGCGGCGCGCGGCTAAAGCCGGAAATCCTTGCCGTTACGGTCAAGGACCGAGCGGGCCGAGAGTTGAACATTCATCAGTTCAGCGAGCAAACGATCGAAACAGCAGCGGGTTACATCGACAGTCTCGAGCTAAGCGCCCAGCAGAAAAACATTGCGGCCGACGTAGTCCACGAAATTCGGTCGCGGCTGCAATTCCTGGTCGAAGTCGGGCTGGGTTATCTGACGCTCAATCGCGAGAGCGGCACGTTGAGCGGCGGCGAAGCGCAACGGATTCGGCTCGCCACGCAGATCGGCTCGGGATTGGCCGGCGTTCTTTATGTCCTGGATGAACCGAGCATCGGTTTGCATCAGCGCGATAACGGTCGTCTGCTCGGCACACTCCGGCGTCTGCGCGACCTGGGCAATTCGGTCATCGTGGTCGAGCACGACGAGGAGACGATTCGGGCAGCGGATCACATTGTCGATCTTGGACCGGGCGCGGGGCCGCGCGGCGGAGAGATCGTTGCGCAAGGAACGTTCGAACAAATTCTCGCGGGGAAAAATTCGCTCACCGCAGATTATCTTTCCGGGCGGCTCCGTATTCCCGTGCCGCGCCAGCGAGTAAGACCGCGCTCGGTGCGAAATGAGCGAGTCAAAAACGAAGAGGGCTGGCTGGTCATCGAGGGCGCAGTTGAAAACAACTTGAAGAATCTCGAAGTCGCCTTTCCCCTCGGACTCTTCACTTGCGTGACCGGCGTTTCGGGCAGCGGCAAATCGACATTGGTGGACGATATCCTGCGACGCGCTCTTTTCCGCCGTTTTTATCACTCGAAGGAAAAACCCGGCGCGCATCGTGCGTTGCGCGGGGTCGAGCAGATCGACAAAGCGATCGTGATCGACCAGAGCGCGATCGGTCGCACACCGCGGTCGAACCCGGTCACTTACACGGGCGCTTTCGCGCCGATTCGCGAGTTGTTCGCACAACTGCCCGCGGCGCGGGTGCGCGGTTACGACGCCGGCCGGTTTAGTTTCAACGTCAAAGGCGGCCGCTGCGAAAATTGTGAGGGTGGCGGCTTGATCAAGATCGAGATGCACTTTTTGCCCGACGTTTACGTGCAGTGCGAAGTATGCCGGGGGCGCCGCTACAATCGTGAAACGCTCGAGATCACGTACAAAGGAAAAAATATCGCGGACGTGCTGGACCTAACCGTGGATGAAGCGGCGCGATTTTTCCGAAATGTGCCGAGTGTTGCTGACAAATTGAACGCGTTGCTCGATGTGGGACTCGGATATCTGAGGCTCGGCCAGGCGGGCACGACTCTATCGGGCGGGGAAGCGCAACGAGTAAAGCTCGCCACCGAACTGGCGAAGAAGGCGACGGGACGCACGGTTTATGTCCTGGACGAGCCGACGACCGGGTTGCATTTCGCCGATATCGAGAAGTTGCTGCAGGTGCTGATGAAATTGCGCAACGCCGGCAACACCGTGATCGTGATCGAGCACAACCTGGAGATGATCAAGTGCGCCGATTGGATCATCGATCTCGGACCGGAAGGCGGAGAGCAAGGCGGTGAGATCGTGGGAGCTGGCTCGCCGGAGGCGATTGTCGATCTTGCGCAGAGTCATACGGCTAAATATTTGCGGCCCCTGCTCAGGAAAGGATGAGAGATATACGACTCATAGGACTCATCAGTCTCATTGGCTGCGCGGCGTTGGCGCGCGCGGATGTTTTGCGCGAGTTGGCCGACGCGACGAACCCGCTGGCGCAGGGCGTGCCGGAAGTCGCGGTCGTGCGGCTGCAAAGTTTGCTCGGGCAAAATTTAGCCACAGAAGACTGGCGCGCGGTTGCCGAAAAGCTTGCCGAAGCGCTGGTCGCCAGCAAACGGCCGGCCGATGCGCTCGTTTTACTTGGCGATGCCCGCCTGCGGGACAGTGACGCGGCGAAATTTTGGCGCGCGCAGGCGCTGGCCGGTCTGCAGCGCTGGAGCGACGCGCTTGCCCTTTACGATGAAATTGGAGCCAATCGCGGATCGACTTTTCCGCTAAACGCGGTCTTCGGCGCCGCCGAAATGTTGCGCGCGCTACACCGCCGAGCTGAAGCGCTCGGCCGGTTGAGTTTGCTTTTTTCGCAAAAGGATTGGGGAGCGACAGCAAGGCTGCGAGCGGCAGAATTGTACATCGATAACAACGATGCGCGGAGCGCGCGGCGTGTGCTCGATGAACTGGAGCCGACTTCGACAGCGCAGCGAAAAGAGCGTCGGCTGTTGCGCGGTCGGATCGAGCTGCTTGTGCATCGGCCGGACAAGGCAATGGACGCGTTTGAAGCGCTGTTGAGACGCGCGGAAAATGCGAGTCACGCGGTCGTAATCGGCGCGCTCTGCGGAATCGCCGATGCCCATCTGCAAATGAAAACACCTGAGGTGGGTGACGACGTGCTGGAAGATTTCATTGAAGGTCACCCGCAGGATGCCGATCTGCCGCTGGTTTTCGCCAAGCTCGATGAACTGTATCGGGCCGAGCGCAAATTGTCGCGCAGCGAGCTGGAGCGCTGGGCGCGAGACCCGGCCCAGCCGCGCCGCGCGCTTGCCCAATGGTATCTGGCCCGGCTGGATTTACGGGCGGGACGTCACGATCGTGCGCTGGAGTCCTTCGCCGCGATGCATCGCAACGAAAATAAGTCCGGCGCGCTCGCGCCGGCGCTGCTCGAGTACGCTCAGCTCAAGGTCGCAGACGGCGATTTTGAAACGGCGCTCGCGATCCTGAACGAATCTCAGGCGCTACAACCGGAGCCGGCCTGGCGCGAACGCATCAATCTGTTGATCGGCCAGATCGAGTACCAGGCGAAGCGGTTCGATAAGGCGGGCGCGGCGTTCGAACAGATGGCACATTCCCGTTCGCCTTGGGCGCAGCTGGCGCTGTTCAATGCTTCAATTGCCTGGCTGCAAAGCGGGAACTACGCGCGCTTTTTGGCTGACTCCGATGAGCTGGCGAAACACGGCGGCGATGAGCAGGCGCGGATTCAATTACGGCTGGAGGAAGGCCTGGTGCAGGCGGCGAATGGCGACGCGAAGGCGGCCGATTCGTTGCAAAGCTTTGTCCGCGATTTTCCACAGGATGCGCGGGCCTCGGAAGCGTGGGTCGCTCTGGCTGAACTCGCATTCCATTCCACACCACCGCGGTTCGCTGAAGCGCGCAAAGATCTGGCGCACGCGGCCGAGTCGAAGCCGACGCCGGCGGCGGCGGAGCGCTCGGATTATTTGATGATTTGGATTGAGGACAGCGAGAATGGCAACGACGCCAAAGTGATCGAACTGGCGAAACGTTTCCTCGAGCGTTATCCCACGTCTGCCTCTGCTTTCGATGTGCGGATGAAGCTGGCCGAGGCGTTTTATCGCCGCCAGGATTTTGCCAATGCGCAGACGCAGTTCGAGCTGCTGGCGCAGCAAACTCCAGCCGGCTCCCTCACGGAGAAGGCGTTCTTCTTCGCGGCCGAATCGGCGATGTCGAGCATGGCAGCACATTCCCTCGACCAGGCCATCATGTTGCTGGATCGGGTCGTGCGATCCAATGGCGAGCTGAAATGGGCCGCGCGCAATGAGCAGGCGGTGATCGAGCGGAAATTGAACAAGCCGCAGGACGCGCTCTCGCTCTACGACGAAGTGCTGAAAAGCGACGCGCGACCGGCCGATAAGCGCGAGGCCGTCTGCGGGAAGGGCGACGTGCTCTTTGAGCTCGGCGGCCACGAAAATTACCGGCGCGCCATGGAAGCGTACGAGCAACTCGCGGCCGAGAAGGAGGAATCGAGCCATTGGAGGAACCAGGCGCTTTTCAAAAAGGCACTGTGCCTGGAGAAGGACGGCGATCGCGCCGGCGCCCTCGCCACTTTCTATAAAGTGCTCGAGACCGGGTCGCGCCCAGACCGGCGGCGCGAACTTTTTTGGTATTACAAGGCCGGCTTTAACGCCGCGCGTTTACTGGAGGAAGATTCGAAGTGGGAATCCGCGGGGGCGATCTATCGCACCCTCGCCGGGGCCGGCGGCAGCCGCAGCGACGAAGCCAAAGCGCGGCTGGACCGTCTGCGTCTGGAACACTTTCTCTGGGGCGATTGAGTTTTCGTAGGAAATGCGGTCGCGTTCTGGCGCACAGTTTTCTCTTGTGTTGGCCAGGAAAAAGCTGCACAATCGAGGCATGACGATCAGACTAAGCCGCGGGAGCGGTTGGTCGGTCCGCTGCGTAGCCGTTGCCCTCGCGCTCGCGTTCGGCGCGTCGGCATTTGCTGATACCGGCAAAAATGTAGTGATGCCGCTTACTCAGCAGCAACAGGCCCAGAGAAAAGGCAAAAGGGCCTGCTACACGATGACGACAGTGTCGCGCATCCCACTAGAGTGCAGGCAGCTCGCCGCGATTCCGACCACCTCCAGCCCGATGAGCATATACGGGCACACGCCCAGCAAGGGAGAATAATAAGTAGTTGCGGGCGTTTGCCGAAAGCTGGCGCCGCTGCCGAAGAGCAGCAGCGCGAGTTAACGGCCCTTCGTTTTTGTTTTCCAACTCATCCGCCGGCGCAATCTTCGGCCGACTGTCTCGATCGGGTGACTTGCGCCTGCGCGCAATAAACGCGCGTAGCGTCGTCGTCCCGAGCTCATTTCACGGATGAACTCGCGCGCAAATTTTCCGGAGCGAACATCGCGTAAGGCCGCGAACATTTCTTTTCGCACAGAGTGACCAATGATTCTGGGACCGAGTGTCAACTCGCCCCATCTGGCGGTGTCCGATATGAGCGCGCGCATTCCGGCAAGACCTGCTTCGTGGATAAGATCGACAATGAACTTGAGCTCGTGAAGACACTCGAAATATGCGAGCTCGGCCGGATAGCCGGCGCGCACCAATGTTTCGAACCCCGCGCGGATGAGAGCGCTTGTCCCGCCGCAAAGCACGGCCTGTTCGCCGAACAAATCGGTCTCGGTTTCCTCGCGAAAAGTCGTCTCGATCACGCCGGCCCGGTTGCAGCCGATCGCTTTGGCCCAACTGAGTGCGATTTTCTTTGCGTGGCCGCTGCGGTCCTGGTGCACCGCGATCAGTCCGGGCACACCACGGCCCGCGACAAATTCCCGGCGTACCATTGGTCCCAGACCTTTCGGCGCGACCATCACAACGTCGACATTTTTGGGCGGCAAGAGCGTGCGATAATGAACGGCGAAGCCGTGCGCGAAGAGCAGCGTCTGGCCTGCTCGCAAATTTGGCGCGATCTGCTTTTTGTAAACCTCAGCCATTTGTGTGTCCTGCAAAGCCAGAAAGACAATGTCGCCTTGCCGGACAGCGTCCTGCGTGTCCAGCACTTTGAATCCCTGCCGCCGCGCCACGCGGCGCGATTTGCTTTTGCGATGCAGGCCTACGACAACCTTCATCCCGCTGTCGCGCAAATTGAGGGCCTGAGCACGGCCTTGTGCGCCAAAGCCGATGACTGCGCACGTTTTTTTCTTTAGCCACGCAAGATCGACATCTTTGTCGGTGTAAATGCGCGCGGGCATATATCTCCGAAGCGAGGCCGCCGATGCTACTGCACCGGCAAGTCAAGTCAAACCGCGCTGCGGCATGACCGTCCGCGGTCAGTTCACAACTGTTTGGCTCCCAGCCAACGCGCGCAAATGCGAAACGCGTGCCAGCGCGGCGCGGGCTTCATCACGCCGGCCCATTTTCTCGAGAATGTCGGAGAGCAAAATGTATTGCCGCGGCTCGTCTGGCTGGCGGGCGACGGCGCGGCGCTGGGTGGAAAAGGCTTCATCGAGACGGTTTTGGCGGATTCGCATCCCGGCGATCAGGTTGAGCGCCTCCGTCTCATGAACATCGAGCCTGCTCGCGTGACGGAGCGCTGCTTCCGCGCGGACCGCATCGTCTTTCTGGGCGTATAATCGACCGAGCGCGAGTGCGGCGCCGTAGTGCCACCAATTTGCGCGCCCAAAATTCTCGACCAATTCCAACGCGCGGTCGAGTTGATCGCTCTGGCGCAGAATCTCCGATTCAAACGCAACCAGGTCCCAGGCTTGCGGATAATCGCGGCGATTTTTCTCGAGAATGGCGAGTGCGGCTTCGTCGTCTTTGGCGTTGTGGCGGAGTTTCGCCAGATTCAGCGCGCCCATCCAAGTGTGAGGATATTCCGTGCGGCTCTGCGCCGAATTCTTTTCCATTGTAGCGTAAAGCTGTTCCGCTTCGGCCGTTTTCCCCTGCCCGAAAAGCACGAACGCGAGATGGTTCTGCGCACTCGGGTAGTTCGGGTTGTAGAGGAGAACGGCCCGAAAAATCTTTTCGGCTTTTGTGTACTCACCGCGGTTCTCATAAACCTGGCCAAGATTGAGCGCGACCCGGGCGCTTTTGCTGCCAGCGGCAAACGTGCGTTGGTAAAACGTTTCCTCATTTGTCCAGTCGGCGCTGCGGACGAAGCTCCGCGCGCCGAGGCTGATCGCGGCGAAAACGGCGAGCGCGGGAAGAACGCGACGCCACGAACTCGGCAGCTCGAAGGCGCACCCGGCAAGCCAGATCAAAAATCCCACACTGGGCAAATACAACCAATGTTCCGCTGCCGTGGCGTTGAGCTGCACGATATTGGAGATCGGCAGATAAGCGGCGATAAACCAGCTGGCACCGAAAATACGCAGCGCCTGAGCGCGACCTCGCTTCAGCATCGAGAAGATCAGCAGAGCTAAAACGGCGAGCCCCAAGATCGACAAGTACTGCGCCGCGGCGATCGTTCGCCAATCTCGACTCGCGGGCGGCCCATTGTGGTCGAACTCGACCGTTCGTTCCATGTGGAGGTTGCCAGGGAAAACCATCAGACGCCCGTAGTCGCCGAGCGCCCGCACCATTAGAACCGCGCGCACCGGTGCACTCTGCCCTACATCAAGCGCCGAAGGGGGCCGCTGCTGAGGCAACTGGCGAAGGCCAAAGTAAATCGCGAGCACCAGGCTGCAGCAGGTGACTGCGCAGACCCTGGTCCGAACTCCGAGTTTTCTTTCAATGACAAGAAGATGACAGAGGAAGAGCGCAAACCATATGCACGCAATCTCGCGCGAGAGCAGACCGAACAACGCGGACAATGCAGCGAGCACGTAGAGCAACGTCCCCACAAAACCGCCGCGTGCGCGTTGCGCACATATGAAGAGAAGCCATCCGGCGGCGCAGAAAACAAATGCAAGACTGTCGGCCCGGCCTGAAATGTAATCGACGGCCGCGCTGTGCACCGGATGGACCGCCCAGATAAGCGCACCGCAGAACGAGGCGGTGGCGATCCAGCGAACGCGCCGTTGCAATCGCGCCCGAACACGGATTGATGCCTGGCGGAACAACAGCGATGCGAATAGTTCGCGGAAGAGAAAATAGAGCAGAACGGCGCTGGCGGCATGCAAAAGCACGTTGGTGAGATGAAAGCCCCACGTGTCCGTGTTGCAGAGAAAATAATCCAGGATGTAGGAAATGTTCTGCACCGGGCGATAGTGCGCCGAAAATGATTCCGGGAACAGATAGTGCCGGAAGGTTTCCAGGATCAGCAGCGGGCTTTTGATGAATGGATTGTCGCGGGTGAGAAAATTATCATCCCAGATGCGCTCGCCTTGCAGTGCCGGCGCGTGCACAACGATGGCTGCGATCGCCAGCGCAGCGACGCGGAGCCAACCTTTGGAAAAGTAAGCGAACCAGCGCCGACTCGAATCCGTAGGAAGCGACGCCACCGCGTCATGTGGTGTCGCTGAGCTGAGGCTGGAAAGTGGGAACGGTGGGGCGGACACGGAGAGCAAGCCGATCAAGCAACAAGAGCGTCCTTCCGTTGCCGAAAGGACGCTCTCATCGGAATCTAGGGCGCGTTACGGTCCGTATGGGGACCAGAAACCGGAACCCGCTACATCTGAGAGCGCATCGTAGCTGGCCGAGGGGACCTGCGGCAGTAGGTCCACCGTCTGACCCCCATAAGCATTGCCCAGAATGTCTGCGGCCGTGTTATACAGGATCGCGTTCTTTTTGAGGTAGTTGGTCCAGTCTCCCACAGCGACCGGGTCACCGGTTTTTCTGCCGGTCTCGATCGCGTATTGATCGACTGCGCCGTCGATCAAGCGCAGATCGTTGAGGATCCGGCTGGCCTGTGAGCGTTTACGGGCCCGGAGAAAACCGGGCACGGCGATCGCGGCGAGCAGGGCGATGATCGCGACGACGATCATAATTTCCACCAACGTGAAGCCGGCGCGTTTGGTCTGAAGTTTTTTTAACATGAATGCATTTCTTTCTTTATTGTTTCTCGGCGAGTCGCAGGAGCAGGATCCATATTCTGTCTCACGACTCATTCCCTGCCATTGCGCCAGGGGCGAATGACAGGTGAATGAATCGTCAGATGACTACGGGCCGTAAGGCGACCAGAACCCGGTACCTGCCACGTCGGACAATGCGATGTAGCTGGCCGAGGGGACCTGCGGCAGCGTATCCACGGTCTGACCACCGTAGGCATGACCGAGGATGTTGTTACCGGTGTTGTAAAGGACCGAACCCTTTTTGAGGTAGTTGGTCCAGTCGCCCACTGCGATGGCGAAGCCGGTGGCGCGGTTGGTCTCGATCGCGTATTGATCGACTGCGGAGTCGATCAAGCGCAGATCGTTGAGGATTCGGCTGGCTTGCGAACGTTTACGGGCCCGGAGAAATCCCGGGACGGCAATCGCCGCGAGCAGCGCGATGATCGCAACCACGATCATGATTTCCACGAGGGTGAAACCCCCGCGTTTACTATTGAGTCTGTTTAACATGCTGTTTGCTTCCTTTATCTCTTGTTGTTTGACTGCGCTTCGCGGGTGAAACCGCGAAGTGGCTGTCATAGGAGCAGCGTTAATGCCAACGCGGCGTGTTTTTCTGCCGCCTCGCGCGCGCAATGAGGAAGGCGATTTGTCCGTAACGGGTTACCGCGGCGCACGTATCGTGCTTGATTGGAACCGTGAAGACCGACAAGTCACCTCTCGGCGAGCGCCTCGGGCCCGCCCACTACATCTTCGCCCTCGTCTTATTCGTGCGCATTATCGTTCTGACGCGGCTGACCGCCTCGGCTTCCCTCCTGCCGATGCGCGGCGACATGCATTTCTACGACGACTGGGCCCAGCGGATCCTGCACGGGCAACTGACCGATCATCTGGCCTTCTATGGCCTGCCTCTTTACGCCTTCCTGCTCGCCCTCATCTACAAGCTCATCGGCTATGGCCCATTTGTTCCCGGTCTGCTCCAGGCGTTCGCGGATGCCGCAACCGCCGTAATAATCTACCACCTCGGCGTTCGCATCTTTTCATCGCCATCAGCGTCCATGGATTCGGCGGATTCGCCCAGGCTGACCAGGCACGCTCAGTTCATTGGCGGCGCTGCTGCTCTCGGCTGGGCCTTTTTCCTCCCGGCGCAAACCTACGCCGTCATTCTCATGCCGACGGTGTGGTTGGTATTGGCCTCCTGGTTTTTGGTCTGGCGCATTATTCGAACCAAGACCGCACCGAAGCCGGTTGAAGCCGTCGCCTACGGTGCGCTGACTGGGTTTGTCGCGATGGGGGTTGCGAGCATTCTTTTTCTGCTCCCGTTGATTGGCGTCGCGATCGTATTGCGGCCGTCAGTCGATCGCGTTCGTCCTTTCGCGGCAAAGGCAATTGCACTCGTGCTGATCGTTGTTGGTCTCCTCGCCGGCACTGCGCCCTGCTGGATCCACAACTATTTCATTGCGCGCGACCCGGTTTTTCTCTCGGCTCACGGCGGCGTCAATTTCTGGGTGGGCAATAATCCGCTTGCGACCGGTTACCCCAGATTTCCGCCCGGATTGCACGCCGGTCAGGAAGCGATGTTGAAGGATTCGATCAATGTCGCCGAAAAAACGGCCGGTCGGGCATTGAAGCGTTCGTACGTTTCGGAATTCTGGTCGGGCAAGGCGAGGGATTACATCCGCCATCATTTCGGTGCGTGGCTCCGGTTGCTCGGCACCAAAGTGAAGAATTTTTGGAACGCGTTCCAATACGACGACCTCAGCATGATCACCGCGCTGCGGGAACACCGCGTCGTCTTTCCCGCGCTGCGGTTCGGAGTGATCGCCGCTCTCGCCATCCCCGGTCTGCTCATCGCATGGAGGCGCTTCCCGCTCTCCCGCTGGGTTACGGTCGCTGTTTTGTTGGAAATGCTTGCCCTGCTTCCGGTGTTTATCACGGAGCGTTACCGTCTCGCGGCCGTGCCGGGCCTGTTGTTGTTCGCCGCCTTTGGATTGTCGATCTTCTGGGAAGCGTGCGCGACAAATCAGCTTCGCCTCGCCGCCGCTTACATCGCGCTCCTCGTTGGATCGACAATTTTCGTCTCCTGGCCGGTGCGCGATCCCTCTCTCTGGGCGCTTGATATCTACAACTCCGGCTGGCAGGCATTCGAATCCGGTGACCTCGCCGTGGCCGAGCAGAAATTACAACTGGCTTATAGCTACGTGCCGGAGAACGCCGAAACCAATTTTGCCCTCGGCAACCTGCGTCTCGCCCAGGGCAGACCGGCCGAAGCGAAATCCTATTACTTTGCCACTCTCCGGCTCGATCCAACGCACGAGGGCGGCTACAATAATCTCGGTGTGCTGGCCCTGCAGGAGAAACGCTGGGGCCTGGCCGCTCGCTTTTTCGAAAATGCGCTCAAGCAGGATCCGCGTGATGCGAAGAGTTACTACCTTCTTGCGGAAGCCCATTTTCGCGATGGCGATCTGTCTCACGCCAGAGGCGAAATTGCCGAGGCCTTAAAGCTCAGTCCGAGCCAGCCTGAATTCACTGAGCTATGGCGGCAGATCGAGGAAGAGTCGGAGTGAGTTCGCGGCGCGATCTGCTCAAAATCGCCGAGTGGACCGTCGCGGTTTTGCTCTCGCTGATGCTGATTGTTCTGCTCGTCGTCCGAATCAGGCACGCCGGTGCACTTTGGCGGGACGAATGCGCGGTAGTGCAGCTCGCGCAAATGCCGAGAGTTGCCGATCTACTGCGCCATTTTCAGCATGAAGCGTTTCCGCCTCTCTTTCCGCTGATGGTGCGGATTTACACCGCTCTGTTCGGCTCGACCGACACGGCCTTACGCCTGTTCGGTTTTTGTGTTGGCTGCGCGGTCGTCGTCTCTTTTTGGGTCAACGCACTGTTGCTTCGCAATGGCGTTCCGCTCGTCGCGCTCGGATTGATGAGTCTGAACACAACGTTTCTGGTTTGGGGGACAACCATTCGCGGCTACGGCTTGGGCAGCGCGCTGGTCGTATTAATATTCGGCTGTATTGGCAGTCTGTTGCTCCGTTCCAATCCTCGACGCATTGTGACTGCGTTCGTCGTTTGCCTCGCCGGTGTTCAGGTCCTGCTCTACAACGCCGTTCTGCTCGTCGCGATCGTCGCGTCGGCCATAATCGTCCTTCTCTTTCAGCATCGGCTTAAACGCGCTCTGCTGGTCGGCGCGGTTTTTGCCGTTGCCGTTCTCTCCCTTCTGCCGTTCGTGCCGGCCTATCTCCGCGCGCGCGACTGGAACATTCTGGTGCGCGGCGCGCCCACTCCTTATTCGTTATGGAAACATTTCGAAGTGGCATTGGGTAATCCCGGCTATAGCACGCCGGCGATCTGGTACGCCGTCGCGATCGGGTTAACCGGCGTTTTTCTGTTCCGATTGTACAAGGACCGAGCCGACGATTCGCGACCCGAGTCACAGCTGATTTGGTTTGCCCTGCTCGTTTGCGTGTTGAGCGCGTTTGGCTGCTGCAGTTTTCTGCTTCTTCTCAGCTATACCACAAGCGTCTGGTACTACCTCGCCTGCACCTGCGTCATCGCCGCCGCTCTCGACCTGATGGCCTCCCGTCTTTCCACGCATGTTTGGTTGCGCTGGTCTCGTCTGGGGTTTGCGTTGGCCGCGCTGGTTGCCGCGCCGTTTGCCGATTGGTCAGCCATTACTGAGCGCCAGACGAACGTCGATATAGGTGCGCGGACCGTGGCCGCGCGCGCGGCGCCCGATGATCTTGTGCTGGTGGTTCCCTGGCCGTTCGGCGTCACTTTTCAGCGTTATTATCGCGGCGATGCGCGCTGGCTGACTATTCCGAACATCACCGATCATCGGGTGCATCGGTATGATTTGGTCAAAACGAAAATGATTGCGGCGCGGCCAATCGCCGATCTCGAGCAGGCAATGCGCTCCACGCTAGCTTCGGGGAATCGCGTTTGGTTTGTAGGTGGTCTTAACCTTCCACCGCCCGAAGAAGGGCCATGGGTGTTGCCTCCGGCGCCGGCGTCACGTTTCAAATGGGACAATCGCGCCTACACGGCAGCATGGTGGCAGCAACTGAGCGTCTTCGCGGCGACGCACGCGGAGTCAGTCGAATCGATTTCATTGCCGCAGGCCGAATCGGCGCGCACTAACGAGCTGGAGCAGACCTCGCTCGCCGTCGCGCAGGGCTGGCATTGAGAATCCTACGCGGCGCGCAGAGTTTCTGTTTCGACCGTCGGAATGGGCAACGCCGCGGGGCGATCGCGCACCAACCCGGTCTTGGTGATCGCCGAGCTCTCCTGGTACTCGTAGTCGGTGTTAATCGCCCATAGATCGTGAGTCGTTCCGATCGCGATGTTTTCGGCGGCCAATATGCCCATTAGAATACTGTGATCCTGGTTGTTGTACTTGAACGCGCCATAGCGGCCGATCGCGGTGAGGCCTGCGACGCCGTCCAGGTAACGTTTGACTGGATCGAGAACGGCTTTGTAACCGCGGTTGTATACCGGATAGCAGCGGTGAATCCGGTGCACGTGCCCGGCCGAGATGGGCGCATCTTTGATCAAGCCTGTCTTGCGCAGTTCTCCCGCAGCAACCGCGATCAATTCATCAGGATTTTGCGACCAAATTTCATCCGTGTCGTTACACCAATATTCGAGCACCAGAATGCTGCTTTGCTCGCGACCGTAGAGCTGAGGCACCCAATTTCGGAAATTTGTGATCCGCCCGCTGCGCAATTCCGGTGAATGGACGTAAAGCCAGTTGTCCGGAAACAAATCGGTCGCTTCGACTTTCAAGTAGACGAGGATCGTGTTGCGGAAGCGCAGCGATTCGGCCGCCGCTCGAATGTCCGGCGGCACGCCTGGTAATCGGGTGACGAGCAAGTTCAGCGGCATGGTCGAGATCACTTCGTCAAAGTGGCGTTGTTCGCCGCTTTCGAGCTCCAGACCGATAACGCGCCCATCACTCGTCAGAACGCGGCGCACCAGCTGCCGGCATTCTACCTTGCTGCCGCAGGCCCGCACGCGCTCCGCCATCCGCGTGTAGAGCTCCCCGGTCCCGCCATGGGGGTAGGCAAATTGGTCGACCAACGTCTTGTGGCGAGTGTCTTTGCTGGGCCAAAACGCGTTTCGTAGCGCCTCAAACAAAGACAGCTTTTTGATTCGTTGCGCGGCAAAATCCGCGTCCAGTTCGCTGCAGGGAATACCCCAGAGCTTTTCACTGTAGGTTTTGAAAAAAATCTCGAACAAGCGGCGGCCGAAACGCGTGACGACCCAGTTTTCGAAGCAAGCCTGCTCGGTCGCGCGCCGGAACCGCTGCACGCCATAGCTGGTCATGCAACGCGTTGCCTCGAGCACACCGAGGTTGGCCAGGGCGTTGAACGGCTTGAGCGGGTAATAAAAAAACCTACGCTTGTAGTAAATGCGGGTAAGCCGGTCGATCATGTCGTAATCGTCCCCGATTACTTCCAACCAGAGATTGTTGACGCGTGGATCACTGCTGAAAAACCGGTGGGGCCCCAAATCCACCCTTTGTCCCCACAGATCTATCGTTCGGCACAACCCGCCGGCCGCGTCGCTGGCTTCAAAGACCTCGACAGCTACGCCAGCTTTTGCAAGCTGATAGGCTGCGGTAATCCCGGCGGGACCGGCCCCAATGATAGCGACTCGCTTGGCCAAGGAGTTGGCATGCATGCGTTGCCTGTCGCAGCAGGCAAAGTGCCATCGGCAAACCCGCGATTACCCGAACCGCTCAGTCTTTCAGTCGCAGGAGCTGCGCGTTGATCAAGACATATCTGAGGTTCTGAGGAGGCGCCACCGGTACGATGTCGATCTTGGATATCGCACGTGAGCGCAACCACGCCGCATATGCGCCCAACGGGACAAGGTTGGTGCCGTTAGCCGCGGCGAACCGCGCAGCGCCGTGGCCATACTCTGAGACCCATGTAATCTCCATCTCCATGTTAGAAATCGGTGAGAGGTTGCTCGCGAAATCGAATCTAATGAAATCGGCGTCGCCGCCGCTCACCATGCCTCCTGGATCCAGCGACAGGGCAGATCCATCTGCGAGCGGCCCATCGCTTCTTGTCCCGAGTTGCCGCGCTGGAACGAACAGCCGCGACAGTCGCGCAAAGGATCCGCCCCACGCAGCCGGTAGTTTGCCCAGGCTGGGATTGTCAAAAACTGTCTGTAACAGTCTCACTTGTTCATCTGGCGTTGCCGCCCGGTCGCCCACGCGCTGTGGCTCGACCAGAAACGTGTGACCGTTCATCGAGACCGGCACGTAATTATTTGCGAGGTATCTGTAGAGTTTGTAGGTGCGAACCGCCGGCGTGCCAGTGTCGTGGACGAGCGCGGGCGCGATCCAAACCAGCGGTGGCGGGTGCAGATGAATCTCGTGCAGCAGCCGCTCCTGCAGTGCTGTATTCGCCGTCAGCCATGGCGCGCCGTAGGACGTCGCTGTCGGCAAGCCAAGGTAAAAATAAGCCGCCTGCCGGTTGGTCAAATCCAGATATGTTTCTCCTGGGCGAAGCAGCGTTTGTAATCCCGTTCGCAGTCCGACAATTGATTCAACCTGCTCGTTAGTCGCGTAGATGTGGCCGAGATTCGGTAAGCCGAGCGCGCTGCCATTTTGCGCAACGAACTCCGCCGGCATCGCTACGACTCCGTTTGTTTTCTCGAGCAACGCGCTTGTCGTAGTCGCGAAGTGGGGCTTCGATCCGCTGTTGATGAAACCTGTCATCCCTTGCTGGAAAAAGCCGATGCTGAGCGCAAAAGCCGGCACCCACACGGCCCGCCATTGCCGAAAGGCGAACAGCATCAATGGCAAAATGTACAAACATGCGAGATAGGAGACTTCGCCGGTGCGACTTGGCATAAACGGGTCGATCCGATTCAGCGTCCAACCCGCGAGGCAGAACAGGAACAGGCAACACATACCGCTCATCACCAGCACGCCGGGTCGCGCGTCACGGCGGTTACGTAGTTCCAAAACGAAAATGCACCCCGCCACGAGCAGCACGATGACCCAGGAAAATCTCAGCGCTTCCCAAATGAATGGACTCGCCAGCGTCCCCTTGACCGCAGGCATCTGGATGGTGTGTGCCCGCCATTCCAATCCATGCGCCACGGCTACCGTGCGGCCATTGTCGATCAAAAACTGCACGAACCCGGCAGAGATCGCGCAAACAGCGGGAATCAGCGCGGCTAGTCCCGCGGTTACGACCCAGCCGATAACCAACCGTGCAAACGCACGGCGATCGTCGATGAAGAGACGCCACAGTTGAAAGGCCGCGAACGGCGCCGAGGCCAGCGTCATCGCTGTTCCCACCGCCGGATTGTAAAAGAGCGCGAACACACACAAGACATTGCAACACAACAACCACCTGGCGCGCCTTTGGAAGAGCGGCGGATAGCAGAGCATCGCAAATAAAGCCGGCACCAGCAGTAACCGGTCCCAAAGATTAGCGGCAAGCGCCAGACACAGCCCCACGTCGACCCTGGCAAACCGCGCGACCGTGACAAACGTCAACGCCGCCGCCGCCGCAAAAAGTATCACCCGACTGTTCTCATAATTCGCCAGTGTACCGTCGAAAAATAGCGCGTTGACTGCGCCCACCGCCAAATCCATCAACGGATGGACCGGCACGAAATCGACGAATGGCAGTTTGCCGAAATCGTGCAGTTGCTGCCACGGCAGCAGATGTTCGCCAAGATGAAAGTCGTCTCCGGAAAAGGTCGGGAACGCGTTCAGGTTCGCCGACAGGAAAACTGCGACCGGTGCGATCGTCCACGGAACGAGGCTGCGCTTCGCGAGCGTTTCGGGATCTGTTGCCGCGCGTGTCCATCGGCGCACCAAAGCCGACCAACCAATCACTGCGAGGACCGTCAGCGCGGTCATCAGCGGAATCGAAGCCGGCGGGACAACGCGCGCGCCGTTGACGATCAACACAGGCGGTACGACGACGGCCAGCAGGAGCGGCAAGAAAACTTGTGAGCCGAAAAGTAGATAACCAATGCGCCTGTCCAGCTGTTCCACTGCCGAGGTTCGCAGCAAAATCACAATCATTGCCGCAAACGCAACGACGCAGAATGCGGTGGCGACATAGGCACTCAGCGCGGCCGACCACTGCACATGCCCGACCCGGCCCAATACCGTCGCCACTCCCAACCCGCTGAAGAATGAAAAAAGCAGTCCAAGCAGGCAGCCATTGAACATCGAACCGATCGCTTCCGGCATGAGGCGGAGCGACCGCCGGGAGAGAGCAAAAAGTAAAATAATCGCGGCGGCTCCAGCCAATATGCACTCGATTGGCACCGTGCCCGGCGAATTCGTCGCGAGCCGTGTTCCGAACCAGAGCGCTCCCGGGGTCAGGGAAAGTGCAAGGCCGCGCTCGAGCGTTTGTTTCATCGCCCGACCTGGTTGAAAACGTCTGCCCAACGCGAGCAGCAACACGAGCAGCAAGCCGAAGCTGCCCAAGAACGAATAAAATACGCGGAAATCGAAGTCTTTGTCTGCATTCGTCCAGACCAACGAGCCGGCGACTAAATCGCCGTAGGATTGTTCGCCCTTGAGCCAGCGCGCCGCGGCCGCAGTGATTAGCGCGGCATTCGCAAAGCAGAATAGAAAGCCGAACGGTCCAAGCGTGAGTCGTGCGCGCCGGCTCTCTTCATTGCCCGCCGGCGGCGCGTCCGCCGCGCCATTCGGAAGACTAACCGACCTCTCGCCGCGTGGGGATGTAGC
>JBHEMD010000094.1:0-14741 GCA_046262735.1 Chthoniobacterales bacterium
GACCACATTTGGCCAGACGACCCGCAGTCGCTGAGCACAAACAAGCTTGCTCTGCCTGGCGGGGCGCTGCGATTCTTGTTCCGCTTCATGCCCTCCGATCCAGATCTTTGCTCCGGCCAGATTCACATCGAGCAACTGGAACTTTTTGCCCGCCTCGGTGTGCCGGACGCCGAGCGTGCCGCGCCGCAGCGGCTCATTGCTAACATTACGCTCTGGCCGGCGCGCGATTTCCGCGAACTGCATGACGACGTCGCGCGCACCGTTAACTATTCGACTCTTTCGAATGAGACGAAGAAGTTCGTAGCCGCAACGTCCGACAAACTGCTCGAGACCCTCGTGCATCGGCTCGCGCAGCATCTGCTCAAGAGTTTCCCGATTCGGCAAATCACGCTCGAGCTCCGCAAGTTCCCCCTGCCGGATGCGCAATATGTTTCAGTGACCGTGACGCGGGACGCGGTGTTGCCTCCTTGAGAAAGCATTGCAGCCGGCACGGCTGCCTCTACAGTTGGCCGCGTGAAACGAAGCGAAGTCGTGCGCGACAGTGATGGTTGGAGGACAATTTCGAGCACTCGCCATTTCGCCAACGATCATCTTGAAGTTGTGACCGATGAGGTGCGCACACCGACGCGAAGTGAGCCGCGTTCATGGACAATCGTGCATCGCAAAGCGGCCGTGATCGTGGCCCCGATGACGCACGAGGGAAAGCTGCTGCTCATTCGACAGGAGCGCGTCCCAATTCGGGCTGCCATTTGGGAAATGCCCGCCGGTCAGATCGACAGTCATAATGCCGATGAGGACGAGATAAAGAAAGTGGCGTTGCGCGAGTTGCGCGAAGAAACCGGCTACGGGCTGACAGCTGATGGTGAACTGATCGCTCTGGGAGATTACTTCACCTCGCCGGGATTTACCGACGAATACGGCTATCTTTTTTTAGCTCGACCGGTGGAACGCTGCGCGACCGGCGACGAGCAAGACGCAGGGGAATCGATCCTTGATTGTCGCGCTTTCACGGTGGCGGAGATCCGGCGCATGATCGCGGAGAACGAGATCCGCGATGCCAATACGCTCGGCATTTGCGCACGTCTCGCTGCGCGCGGGCTCATTTCGCTCGATCCCGCCGGGTAATTGTCGATCTAGATGGCGCTGCGGGATATTTTTCGTTTTCGCGAGCTGCCGGAGAGCGAAACCTCAAAGCCGTTTCTCGAACATCTCGAGGATCTGCGTTGGACGATCGTGAAGATGGCGATCACGCTCGTTGCCGCGATGATTATCTGCTTTGCGTTTCGCTCCGCGCTCGTGCGCATTTTGCAGGCGCCGATGCAGGATATCGACCAACGAATCGGCGCGCTTCGCGCGCTCGGCATTACCGACTCGATCGTGATCTCGTTTCACCTCGCGTTTTATGCGGGGATCGTGATTTCGTTTCCGCTCCTGCTTTATTTCGCGGCCGAGTTCGTCCTGCCCGCCCTGACCGCGGTTGAAAAACGTTTTCTCTTTCCGGCAATCGGCGTCAGCTTCGCGCTTTTTCTCCTCGGTGTGCTGCTTTGCTTTTTCTGGCTCCTGCCGAAAACAATTCTCTTCTTTTTTCGCGATACGTTGTCGCTCGGGTGGGCGCCGGCATGGACCGTGCAGCAGTATTATTCATTTGTGACGCGATTCACGATCGGGTTCGGTCTGGCTTTTGAATTGCCGGTGGTCGTCTTGGCGCTCGTGAAATTCGGTTTGGTCACCTACCGCTTCATGGCGCGGACCCGGCCCTACGCGATCGTGCTCATTTTTGTTCTCGCCACCATTATCACGCCGACGCCGGACGTGCTGACGCTGCTCGCGATGGGCTTGCCGATGTGTTTGCTCTACGAAAGCTGCATCTGGATCGCGTGGCTAATGGAACGACGCAAAGCGAGGGCCGCGTCATGAACGAGCGCATCCTCTTCGATGTCTTTGCCTTCGTCGTCGGCGCGGTCGTCGGCTCGTTTCTTAACGTCTGCATCTACCGGTTGCCGCTCGATCTTTCCATCAACCGGCCCCGCCGGTCGTTTTGCCCGCACTGCAAGACGCCGATCCCATGGTATCAAAACATTCCCTTGTTGAGCTGGCTGGTGTTGCGCGGGCGCTGCGCCCATTGCGGGCAGCCGATCAGCGTTCGCTATTTCGGCGTTGAACTGACTACGGCCCTGTTGTTTCTCGCCGTCTGGCGCTGCTTCCCGTGGCAGCTCGCCATTGTTTACTGGGTGTTCGTTTCCCTCGTGATCATCGCGACGTTCGTGGACTTCGAACACTTCATTATTCCCGATCAGGTCACGATCGGCGGCACGGTTGCGGGAGTTGTGGCCAGTTTTCTCATTCCCGAGTTGATGCATACCGATTCGCGTGTGGCGTCGGTCCTTCGCTCCGTGCTCGCTGCCGGGCTTGGTTATCTCGTCCTGCTCATGGTCTTGGAAGCGGGCAAGCTCGCTTTCGGCAAAAAACGAATCCGGCTCGACGGGCCGACGCCTTTCACCTGGAAACGCCACGGCGACGACGCCGACTTCATCGTCGGCCCGGAACAAAGTTTGTGGAGCGACTATTTCGCTCGGGAAAAAGACCGACTCCTCTTGAAATGCGAGGACGCCAAGATCGACAACCGCACGCACAACAAAGTCACGCTCGAGTTTTACTACAACCGGGTAACGGTCGAAGGCGAGACGCTGATGCTGGATGATGTGGGCGAAATCTCCGGCACCGCGCTTGAGATCGTGATCCCGCGCGAAGCGATGGGCCGCGGCGATTTGAAATTCCTCGCTGCGATCGGCGCGTTCCTCGGCTGGCGCGCCGTGCTCTTCAGCGTGTTCGCCGGTTCACTCACCGGCTCGCTCGTCGGGCTCTTTACCCTTCTCGTGGGTAAACGCGTCTGGTCGGCCAAGCTCCCCTTCGGTCCCTATCTCACGCTCGGCGCGATCACCTGGATGTTCTTTGGCGACGCGTTTATCCGCTGGTACCTCGATTTAGTCACTCCGCAGTGATTGCCGCGACCCGGGTGGGCGCAGCTTTGGCGGATGCATCGGGCTGCGGAGACGAAACAAACATCAACTTCAGGTTGGTCAGTTCCGCTTTCCACCAGCGAAATAATCCCTTGCGCAGGAATTTGTAGACGCGCGAGTCGGGAACGAACCCGTCGTAAAGCTCGCGCCAGCCGGCATTACGCTCGCCGTAATGGCCAGTCGCCAACCGCCGTTGCGCCAGCGCAACCAGCCGGCGGTTGTAAAATTTCATCATCTCGCCAACGAAGTGTCCGATCCGTCCACGGAACGGCAAATCGAGAAAGGCGCGCTCCGGATCAAGGTAAGCTCTGATGACCAGGCCGAGATAATAACTCGAGACATCGAGGAGGAGCGCGGCGGACATCAGCTCGGCGTCGCCCATATAATAATATTTGTCTTTGTAAAGGGTTTCGAACCAGTAGCGATACATCACCGGGTATTGCTCGTTGTAATAATCGAGTTGCTCGGCGACATCTTCGCCGGCCAGCGCGCGCCCGAGGAGATCGGCCACGAAGTAGCTCGTATAAGAACAGAAATCGAGACCCGGACTGTAAAGCGGATCGATGAACCCGGCGGCATCGCCGACCAGCGCCCAGCCGTCACCGCAAACTTTTTCACTCCAGTAGCACAACATCGACAATGCGTGCACGTCGCATTCGATAAACTTCGCCTGCCCGAATATCTCCCGCCCGATCGGGTTCGCCAGAATGTGCGCGTGCAAGCGCTCGCCGAGACTCGGTCCATCGGGCAGTTTAAAAATTCGGCTATCGTAAACCACGCCCGCGCTCACGTCCCCGCCACGCAGAGGAATGATCCAACACCACCAGCCCGGTCCGAAAAGGTGGTTTGTCGCCCAGCCGCGGCCGGTGCGGCAGGCATTTGCGTAGTCGGGGAATTTTTCGCGCCAATCGTAGCTGTCCCAGTCCGTCACGCCGGTAAATCGCGCCCACACCGCGTTGATCGGGTGTTCGGTGTTCGGACGAAAATGACCGAGCTTTCTCGATAACATCGCCGCGCGTCCGGTCGCATCCACGATCCAGCGGCAGCGGACGCTGCGTTGGGCAAGATCGACATCGGCGGTTACCGTCTGCCCATTGCCGTCGCCGAGATCCACCTGCCGGACTTTGGCCGGCCGCCACAAATCACATCCGGCTCGCACGGCGACTTGCAGGATGTGGGTGTCGAGTTTCGCGCGGTCGACCTGGAAGCCAGGTATTCGCGCCTGGTAACGCGCGCCGACTTCGACGCAATCATCAAACGATTGGTCGGCGCGGTTACAAAACCACAGGCGCAACCCTTGTTTGGCCAGTTGCTCGTGCCCGAGATAATTAGTCAGGCCAAGGATTCGCGTCATGTAACAGCTGCTCACTTCGGTCGTCGATTCGCCGACCTTCCGGTCGAACTCGGCCGTCTTTTCGATGATAAGCACTCGTGCCGCCGGCTGTTTGCGCTTCAGCATGAGCGCCGTCGCCGCGCCCGAAAACGCCCCACCGAGAATGACGACATCGTAATCAAAATCCATCGCAGGAGAGAATGGACTGATTGGATTACAAAGGCAATTCTACGGGTGGTGAGAAGAGACTCAGCGAAGTCGACGAATTTTCTGGAAGGATATGCCGGCTCGACTGAGTCTCGCACTGCCGACAAATGATCTTCCGAAACGGCCGCTTCATTTTTCCGGATCGAATCCGCGAGGGACTCGAGCTCGTCGTGCGGGACGGCACAATTGCAGATATTCGCCCGCAAACCGGGGCGAGCGATGTGGCAATTGTCGATCTTGGCGGTGATTATCTCGCGCCCGGCTTCATCGATGTGCACGTGCACGGCGCGATGGGTCACGACACGATGGACGCTTCCCCGGAAGCGTTTCGCGCGATCTGCAATTTCCACGCGAGTGGCGGCACCACTTCGCTTTTGCTGACCACCGCTTCGGCGCCGCTCGATGCAATCGTCGATGTTCTCAATGCGGTGCGTGATGCCCGAACGTCGATTCCACAAATTGCCGGCGTTCACATGGAGGGCCCTTTCATTTCGAAAGACAAACGCGGCGCGCAACCTGCCGAGTTCATCCAGGACCCGAAACCCGCGGCGGTCGAGCGGCTGCTCGAACATGTCGATGTAATCAAACGGGTGACCCTTGCCCCCGAGTTGGCTGGCGCGCGCGAAGCGATCGAAAAATTTGCGGCCCGGAAAGTGAGCGTCAGCGGCGGGCACAGCGACGCCTGGGAGGACGACGCGCGCAATGGTTTTGCGCGGGGTATGCGCAGCGTGACGCACACCTTCAATTGCATGTCGAGCGCGCGCCGGCGCGGGGCCTATCGCGTGGCCGGGCTGCTCGAGTACGCGTTGAGCGAGGCCAAGATCGTGTGCGAATTGATCGCCGATGGGTATCACGTTTCGCCGACGCTGATGAAATTGCTCTACCGAGCAAAACGTCGTCGCGGGGTTTGTCTGGTCACTGATGCCACGGCTGGAGCAGGGTTGCCCGAACGATCGCGCTTCAAACTTTACGGCAACGATTGCATCGTGGAAGGCGGCGTTTGCCTGCTGGCCGATCGCTCCGCGCTCGCCGGCAGCGCCGCGCGTATGATCGATCTCGTTCGCAAGACGCTACGCCACATGGAGGTCCCGCTGCATGAGGCGGTGGCGATGGCGACACAAACACCGGCGCGAGCGATTGGTCTCAAGAACAAAGGCCAGCTCGCCGTGCGCTTCGATGCCGACCTCGTCATTCTTTCGCCCGAGCTCGAGGTGCGGCGAACTTTCAACCGCGGCAAGATAGTTTCTCCGCGCTAACTGCTGCGCCCGGGCGGTTGTTTGGATTGTCTTGGCAGGAGCCAACCAATACACTGTCGGGCATGTCCCATTCGTTGCGGTCAGCCTGAAAAGGTAAGCGGATTAGACCGAATTATTCGGCTTTTCCCAACAAGTTGCCGAATAATTCGGCCGACTTCTCGTTAGGTGACGAGTGAGCATGCCACAAAGCTTGGATGGACTCTCGCTGGAATCCATTTAATAGCGACGGCCACCCGCACGGTCGTACTCGGCATCGATCGATCGGACAAAGCCAAGGCCCTGAAATCGACAACAAAATTTGCGACCGAGAAACAGTAGGGCGATTGATGCAACGCGCGCTACAAAAGCCGGGATGACATCCAAATCTCCGAGTTTGCAATGTCAGTCATCTAATCAACCCCTCTAGCTACCACCACCCGACGCGTGTTCACATTTCAGATGATAAAAACAGCTTCAATCGAGCCGCCCTCGCTCTCGCTGGCACGAACTCATTTCTTTCTCGTTAGACCTCGTGCGTCGTTTCCAACCGGTAAAGCCCCGGTGTTAATTGACATTTAGAGCGACAACAAGAACTCGGCGATATCGAGCGAGGCGCGTGGCCGGCTCAACTGAGTGATGTTGTTCGACCATTCGCGCCATTGCTTGGCATCGTCGACAAAGGCGCGTTGCACTTGCGTGACGACTTCATCCGGGCGACGGGCGATCACGCCGGCGTTGGTTTGAACAATCAACTGGGCGTTGCCTTCTTCCTGACCGGAAACGACGTGGTTAACAATCATTGGGCAGCGCGCGGCGATTGTTTCCTGGACGGTGGCGCCGCCGGCTTTGCCGATCAGCACATGGCTGTCGCAAAGCAGGCGCGGCATCTCATCGGTCCAGCCGATGATGTCGATCTTGCGCTCGCCGGTCACCGTTTGCAGGACGTCGCGCAGCCGTTTGTCGTGCCCTACCGTGATCGTCAGTTCGATGTCGAGGGCGAGTAGTTTTTTTACCAGCTCACTCGCGCGTTTCTTGGCCGCGTTGATGACATATAAAATCCGCGGCCGGGAGCCGGGCACATACGTCTGTCGCTCTTGCGCGAGATCGGCGAATTTCGGGCTGACCGGAAAACCGAAGTCTTTGATTTTTTCCGGCGCGATGCCGGCGGCGCGCAGGATGGCGGCGCTCTGGTCGTTGGGCGCGAGAAAGTAATCGGCATCAACTCGATACCAGATGGCGTTGACGGTGATGGAATCGGTGATTACGACCACGTTTTTGCAGCGCATCTGCGGCCCGGCAATCTGCCGCAGCAAATAGGGATACGGCGGGAACGTCGAGACGACGACGTCGGGCTGAAAACGATCGAGCAACCGCGAAAAATGTTCTTTCAATCGGGTGAACCGTTGAAAGCGTTCGTCATGATTCGGGATGCGGTCGAGCCAGCGGTAAACGTAACCCCACGAGCCGGGCCATTGGTTGATGACGGCGAGATAGGTTTTCCGGACGAGTTCGTTGAATGCGCCGTAGGTCTCGGGAAAGAGATCGCGCATCTCGACTTCGACCGCGCCGGGCGCTGCGCGCAGCAGTCCGTCGCGCACACCCCGCGCGGCGCTGTTGTGACCCTCGCCAAACGCGGCGGTCAGAATCAGGATTTTTTTCACAATTGAGATACGAATGGGCCCCGCACCGGGCGCTTCGCGTCCTCCTCTCCCTCAGGAGAGAATTGCCTGCCGGCGCCGCAGCGCAGCGGAGGCGGGAGGTGCGGGCGACGGTGCGAGTTGAACGCCAAGTTTAATGGATATTTGGAAGTGGCAAAGTAAACTGTCCCGGTGAAAGTGCTGCGCTTTATCTCGAGAGTTTTCCGCCGGCTCGTGTGGGAAACGGCCCTCGATAACACCACCGGCCTGGCCGCGCAGATGGCTTACACGCTGCTCATCGCGCTCGCGCCGGGGCTGCTTTTTTTGTGGCATTTGCTCGGTCTCTTCGGCACTGATCCCTCGAAATTGCACGGCATGTTCGGCATTTTGAAAAGCTTCATGCCGCCGGACCCGAAAGTGCAGGATATTCTCGACAGCGCCGCGGCGAGCGTGGTCGTGACCGGCTCGAGTGGATTGCTCGCCAATGCCGGCATCGTGCTTGGGATTTATTTTGGCACGGTTTTTATCGCGACGATCTCCCGCGCGTTGAGCGAAACCTACGGGGTGCGCGAGACCCGCGACTGGTGGTCCAAATACATTATCTCGTTTCTGCTTCTGTTCTGGTTCGGCATTATCATTTTGTTTTGTTTCAACGCGGTCGTCTTTGGCGAAACACTCGCCGGCGTCGCGGAAGTGAATTTGCAATTGAATTTCCCGCTCCAGGAATCGGTCGCCTATCTCAATCTGCCGTTGACTTTCATTGCTCTGGTCGGCCTTGCTCTCATCCTTTATTTGCTGACCCCGGCAAACTATCTCACCATCCGGCAGGCGTTGCCCGGCGCGATTTTTTTCTCGGCCGGCTGGCTGACGGTGACAAAGCTGTTCCAGCTCTACGTCACCCGTTACGATCGTTACAACCCGACCTATCTGGCGCTCGCCTCCATCATCATTCTTTTGACCTGGATGTATCTCACCTGCCTGTTCCTTTTGCTCGGCGGCAAATTGAACGCGATCCTGCGGCGAGAACGGGAGCGCGCCGCCGCGACGATGGAAGCGCCGGCACCCGTGGCGCAGCCGGCCTGAGTGCGAACGCCGCTTCTCCGTTTTGCCGCAATTGGTTCGCTCATCGCGACGATCGTCGGTTCGCTCGTTTACGCGCAAACCAGCGAACCCTCAAAACCGCCCCGCGCCGAATTGGTAAGTCCGACGCCTTCATCGAGCCCAGGCGGCAAAAGCAAATCGACGAAGCGAAAAGCGAAAAAGAGCGGCAAACCCACGCCGACGCCGACCGCAAAACCGCGCAAATCGCCGTCGCCGGAAGCTTCTCCCGCGAAACGGAAAGCCGGCGCGAAAAAGAAATCGCCGAGCCCGGCGAAGAAAAAGAAGAAAAAACCTTCGCCAAGTCAGAAGACGCCGAAGAAAAAAGCTTCACCCGGCACGTCGGAAACACCTGAGGTTCGCCCGGCACTTCCGATCTCGCCGACCCCGCCGCCGTCGCGGCCAACATCGACAATTACTCTGGCCCAGCCGCCGGAGGAACCGGCCGAAGTTACGATCGAAAAATCAGGCTACGAAGAGCGCCCCTCGTTTTTTGCGCGACTGTTTGGTCTTGGCCGGCGCCGCAGCGCGGGCGGTTATCACTATCTGACCGGCTCGGTGCGGGCGGCGATCGACCGTGCGCCGGTCGCGCGCGCGCGCTGGCAATTTATTGTCGTGCACAACAGCGGCACGCGACAGGGCAACGCCGCTGCGTTCGATTATTACCACCGCAATATTCGACGAATGCGGAACGGACTCGCCTATCATTTCGTGATCGGCAACGGCACGTCGACCGGCAACGGCGAGATCGAAGTGGGCGACCGGTGGCGCCGGCAGATCAACGGCGGACACGTGCACAGCGATTACTTAAACAACATCGCGCTCGGCATTTGCCTCGTCGGCGATTTCAATCGCGACCAGCCAACGCGCGCCCAGCTCGATTGCTGCGAAGAACTGATTCGTTACCTGCGGCAGCGTTGCGGCAAGATCGACAATCATTATGCGATCGTAAAACCGCACCGGGAAATGAATCCCCCGCGCTGGGCGACCGATTGCCCCGGCGACGCGTTTCCATATTCGTGGTTCAGGCGGTTTTGAAAATGCAGGGCAGGCGCATCGCCTGCCGCCTTAAAGGGAGGCAACCGGAGCGTTTGCCCTAAAAAACCAGGCGACTATTGCCGCTCGGCGATGATCAAATTGGCCTTGCGATAATCCCATTGGTAGCCGAACCCGATGCCGAAGTCCGGTGGATTCGAGACTTGAAAAAGCTCGTGCAATTTCGGCTGATCATATTTTTTGAACAGGTCGATCGGGCCGACGTAGGTGCCGAAAAAACGCAGGTTCCACTTGTCGCGGTTGAAATAGGACAGCGGGATGCCGGAATCGTCCTGCACGATCATTTTGCTGTGATCGAGAATGAAATTGCGCACCCGCGCGAAACCGTCCTCGAACATCAGATACGACGAGGACTTCAAGAAACTAAAGCCAACGCCAGAGCGGTCGCAGAATTTCATGAAGGCCGGATTTGAAGAGATGCCGCCATCGGAAATATCGGTAGTGAAATAAAACACGGTTTGCGCGTTCCCCGATCCATTGTCGATGTAATCGATGCGCACTCCCGGGGTGCCGCCCCGGCTGGGCCGGCTTTCATGAGGTTTGCCGTCGCGGTCGAGCGTGACAAACGTGACGTCACGCAGCGTTTTGTCGGCCCGGGCGAGAAAGACGTAGAGAATCGGAAGAACACCGCGGAGCTGTTGTTCCTGCAAATCGATCTTCATCTCCTGGGTGATGAAGTAGCTCGTGGTCAGCGCCGCTTTCATTGCGTTCTCCAAGTTCTGGAGCGCGCCGCCCAGATCGCTGATGCGCAACGGATCGGGCGCCGGGCCGATTTCTTCCTTGCCGCACATGATGTAAACCGACGCGTTCGGAAAGAATTGGTCGACGTAGAGAAAATCCGGCCCGCTAAACATGTAATAAACCACCGGCACCGGCGCTTTCGACTGCGGCAGGTATCGGTTTTGCCAGAGATGAAATCTCGCCAGCTTCGCCCGGGCGAGGTTACCAAACGCGTCTTCAAAAAAGGCGGCGTGCGACTTCCAGGCCGGCTCGGTCGTTAGCGGCGCGAGTGGAGAATTTTTTGGCACCGGCATGCCGGCTAAAAACCGCGCCATGTCGTCGGGCGAAAGCGTGAGGGGATTTAACGGGGTCGCGGTACCGGGTGGAGGCTGCTGTTCGGGTTGAGCAAGAGCGATGCAAGCGAACAGGAGCAAGCTCGACACACCCGCAAGGCGAAATATTTTCGGCGAGATTTTCATTTCACGAGGCGCCGCGTCTATTGGCTGCGAAATACAAAAGCACACCGAGCGCGCTTGTCGCGAGTCCAGCGAAAGATTCGAGCGGACGAACGCGCAAGAGATAAAACATCATCCAAAGCGTAATCGCCGAGAAGATGATCGGCGGCAGCGGATACGCCCAGACGCGATACGGTCGCGCCAGCTGCGGCCGCCTGACGCGCAGGACAACCACACCAGCAACAGTCAATAACGAGCAAAGCAGCAAACTGAACTGGATGTACTGGACCACGCCTTCAAAGCTGCGTGTGAGCAAAAGCAGATTCACAATCAGTAGTTGGACAACGATCGCGTTCCTCGGCACCCCTTGTTTGTTTTTGCGCCCGAGCCAGCGCAACAGCCAGTGATCTTCACCCATCGACATCGTTACCCGCGGCCCGATCCAGGTCATTGAACTGATCGACGACACGAGGCCGAGGCAAATAATCGCGCCGACCACGCGGCCACCATCCGGCCCGAAAATGTGTTTGCCGGCAATCAGACCAACTTCGATCTGGCCGCGCATTTCCTCCTGCGGCGTGGTCGCGAGAAAGATTCCGTTCAAGAGCACGTAACTGACAATGACCACGAGTGTGCCGACCAGAAGCGAACGCGGCACGTTTGTTTCCGGTTTTTTGATTTCACCTGTGATGTAGCTGGCGGCGTTCCAGCCGGAGTAGGAATACATCACAAAAAAAAGCGCCACGGCGAAGGCGCCGCTGAAGATCGCGATGGTGTCACCGGCGGCAGGCAAAAAACTGATCGGCTGTTTGGGCGTGGCGAAAAATCCGGCGACGATGAGCACGGCAATCAGGATCAATTTCAACAGCGTCCAAAGATTTTGAAAGGCGCTGCCAACCTGGAGATTTCCGAAGTGAAACACGGCTACGATCCAGACAATTGCGAAGGAGAGCAGCGCCGGAGAGCCGATGCTGAATACGTCTTGAAAATATTTGCCAAACGCCATGGCGGCGATCGCGATGGGCGCGGCGAAACCGACTGTCGCCGAGACAAAGCCCGCCATGAAGCCGAGCGCCGGATGATAAATCGTGGAGAGAAAATGATATTCGCCGCCCGAGCGCGGCAGCGCAGCGCTCAGTTCGCCATAGCAAAGCGCGCCACACAGTGCGGCCACGCCGCCCACCACCCAGAGCATGAGCAGGGCGAATCCGGAGCGGATATCGACCAACTGAAACCCGAGGCTCGTGAACACGCCGGTGCCGATAATGTTCGCGACCACGATTCCGCAGGCCGTGACCAATCCGATCGTGCGGCGGGGCTTTGCCGCTGCCGGTGCCTGGGCTTCAATCACAGCCGTCATGTTAGATCGACAATCTCGCAATTATTGCGCCGCGCGAATCGTTTGCCGTTCATTTGCGATGTTCGATTTGTCGCCTCGGGTCTCTGAAGCGATTCGCGCCGCGATTTATTGCCGGTTTGACGTTGGAGCGCAACGCCTGTTCGAATTGTCGAGTTGTCAGCATGTCGTCTCGGCTTGAATTTGACAGCGCCATGAATTCGAATCCGAAGCTTTCCATCGAATCAGCCACCCAACTGGCTGTTTTTCTCGCCAATCGTCCGGGCGCCCTCGCCCGGGTGTGCGCGGCGCTCGCCCAGGCTGGGATCAACATTCACGCGCTCGCCACTTCCGATACGATCGATCATTCGGTCATCCGCATGGTGGTGAGCGATCCGACCAAAGCCCTGATGTTGTTAGGCGAGACCGGCACGCTCGTGATCGAATCGGACGTGCTGATGATCGAAGGCGCAAACGAACCCGGTATGCTCGGCAAAATCGCCGAGCGCCTCGCCGAGGCCGACGTTAACATCGAATATGCTTATCTCGCAGCCAGCCCCAAAGCCGAGCGCGGCCTCGCCATTCTCCGGACTTCCGATGTCGAGGGAGCACGGCGCGCGCTGAAGGATTTTTGAAGACCGCCATCGCCGCGCACGTTATCTGTGAGTTCCGTCGCCCTCCCGAAGCGAATGTTGGGCGGGATCGTGAACGCGGTGGTTTGCACCACCGGCTAATTTCTGTCGACCCCTTTCGGGGATACCCACGGAGTGCAATTGATAATGCCCAGGCATTGAACCGGGATCTAACTTTGACGCCGGTTCGCCATTGCCAAGGCGTGTCTCGTGCTGGATAAACACACCGCGCGTTTATGACGACCGTTAAAATGTGGATCGGCCGGCCGTATCCGCTTGGGGCGACGTGGTTGGGCAATGGGGTTAATTTCGCTCTCTTTTCCGAGCACGCCTCCGGTGTTGAGCTTTGTCTCTTCGATCATCTCGATGCGCCCGAGGAAAAGATCCGGATTCCGATTACCGAACGCACGGGTCACGTCTGGCATGTGTTTTTGCCGGAGGCGCGACCGGGGCAGGTCTACGGTTATCGCGTCTCCGGCCCTTACGATCCCGAGCGAGGAATGCGCTTCAACAATTCCAAATTGTTGGTGGATCCCTACGCCAAAGCGATCGTCGGCAAGATGAATTGGGGCGACGAAATGTTCGGCTACGTGATCGGCGATTCGGACGAAGATCTGGCGCCCGATTTTCGCGATGATGCCTGGGGAATGCCCAAGGCGATGGTGATCGATCCGGCGTTCGACTGGGGCGGCGACGCGCCGCCGCGCATCCCGCTGCAGCAATCGATCATCTACGAACTGCACGTGAAGGGATTTACGAAATTATGCCCGGGTGTGCCGGAAAATTTGCGCGGCACCTACGCTGGGATGGCCAACTCCGTTGCAATTGACTACCTCAAAAACCTTGGCGTCACCGCGGTGGAACTTCTCCCGGTGTACGCGCACGTGGACGACAAAGCGCTGGTCGACCGCGGCCTGACGAATTACTGGGGCTACAACACGCTGGGGTTTTTCGCGCCGCACGGCGAATACTCGAGCGGCGGCGGGCGCGGCGAACAAGTGAACGAATTCAAGGGTATGGTGCGCAATCTGCACGCCGCCGGGATCGAGGTCGTTCTCGATGTGGTTTACAATCACACGATTGAAGGCAATCACCTCGGGCCCACGCTCAGCTTCCGCGGCATCGACAACAGCGCCTGTTACTGGCTTGCGCCCGGCAATCCGCGCCTCTATCTGGATTTCACCGGCACAGGTAACACCTGCAATCTGCTCAGTCCGCCGATGCTTAGGCTGGCGATGGACAGCCTGCGTTATTGGGTCGAGGAGATGCACGTCGATGGCTTCCGCTTCGATCTCGCGAGCGCGCTCGCGCGCGATGGGCATGGCTTCAATAAGTTCCATCCGTTCCTTCAGGCGGTTCACCAGGACCCGGTCATTTCGCAGGTAAAGTTGATCGCCGAACCGTGGGATGTCGGCGATGGCGGTTATCAGGTCGGCAATTTTCCGGTGCTTTGGAGCGAGTGGAACGGCAAATACCGCGACACGCTGCGCAGTTACTGGCGCGGCGACGAAGGCAAGATCGGCGAGATGGGTTTTCGGCTCACCGGCAGCCCCGATCTTTATCAGCGCGGCGGACGCGCGCCCTCAGCCAGTATCAACTTCATCACTTCACACGACGGTTTTTCGCTTAACGATCTTGTCAGTTACAACGACAAACACAACGAAGCCAACGGCGACGGCAATCGCGACGGCGAAAACAACAATCTCTCCTGGAACTGCGGCGCAGAAGGGCCGACGGATGATCCGAAGATCGACAGCTTGCGCCGGCGACAACGCCGGAATTTTTTGGCGACGCTGTTTCTCTCGCAGGGTGTGCCGATAATCCTCGGCGGCGACGAATTCGGTCGGACCCAGAACGGAAACAACAACGTCTATTGTCAGGATAACGAGCTGAGCTGGTTCAAATGGGAGCGCGACGACAAACAAAACCAGCTCCTCGAGTTCGCCAAAAATGTGATTCGGCTGCGGTGCGAGCATCCGGTGTTTCGCCGTCCGAAATTTTTTCAGGGACGG
>JBHEMD010000095.1:0-15487 GCA_046262735.1 Chthoniobacterales bacterium
GGGTAAAGCGCACCGTGAACCAGAGATTGCCATCCGGGCCGGCGGCGATCGAGTAAAGGGAGCCGAGATCGCTGCCGAACTCGGTGATCACGCCATCAGGAGTGATCCGTCCGATCTTACCGGTTCCTTCGGTGAACCAGAGGTTGCCATCGGCGCCGGCGGTAATGTCGCTCGAAAAGGCGTTCGGCGTTGGAATAGGAAAGCTTGAAAAGACGCGGGTCGCCGGGTCAAAACGCCAGATGCTGTTATCGGTTACATCCGTGAACCAGATATTCCCGTCCGGGCCGGTCGTGATTCCTGAGGAAACACCGAAATCGGAGAACTTGAATTCCCGGATCTGTCCTTCCGGGGTGATCACACCGATCTGGCCGGTAGCGCCTTCCGAAAACCATACGTTACCGTCCGGCCCGACGGTGAGATCGAAAGGAAAGCTAAACGTGGGGGTGACGAACTCGGTGATCACTCCCTGTGGAGTGATCCGGCCGATTCGGCTGCTGTTCTGTTCGGTAAACCAAAAATTACCGTCCGGTCCGAGGATGATATTGATCGGCTGACACGAAGGCGTCGGGATCGGGAATGAGTGGGTGCGGACCTGCGCGGCACCGGCGGCGGAAACCGCCAGTGCCATTACGGTGGAGATAAGCTTTAAGTAGGGTGAACGTTTCATAAGTTGAAGCGCAGACGGTAAAACGAGCGCGGCGGCGCGCGAGCGAGGAAAGGTAACGCAGTTGTTACCCTGAATGTCGTTAGCCGTCGTGCGATACTGCGCGCATGGTTGTGATCATTTTCGGCGTCGCCGGCTCCGGCAAGACGACCATCGGCGAGTTGCTCGCCAGCGACCTCGGGTGGTGCTTTTACGACGCCGATGATTTCCATTCGCAGTCGAATCGCGAAAAAATGCGGCGCGGCGTCGCGCTGACGGATCAAGATCGACAACCGTGGCTGGCGCGGCTGCGCGAATTGATTGAGCGCTGTCTCGCCGCGAACGAAAACGCCGTGCTCGCTTGCTCCGCGCTCAAGAGAAAGTATCGCGACCCGTTGCGCGTCAACGCGCAGGTGAACTTTGTCTTCTTACACGGCGACTTCGCCCTCATCGCCGAGCGATTAAAGCAAAGGCCCGGTCATTTCTTTGATCCGGCCCTGCTGCAAAGCCAGTATGCCGATCTGGAAGGACCGCAGCCGGATGAAGGTGTCGCGACGATCGAGGTAAATCACCAGCCGCACGAACTGGTGGCGGAGATCAAAGCCAGGTTGCGGCTGCCTTAGCTCGCGATTTTTTCCAGATAATCGTTTCCGAAATCGGTTTTAAGCTCGACCCAAAGCGGCATGTGATCTTGTCCCGGCCGCCGGATTTGCTGCCGCCGAACTCGCGCAAGTTCCAGGTCGCGAGCAGCAGGTTGCCCTCCACCCGTTTTTGCGCCAGCTCTTCGATAATAAATCCTTGCTTCAGGCGCAGGAGTCCGGCGGCCGTGCGTTTACGTTGCGCATCCGGGAATTGCTTGATCGGTGAACGACATGTCATTCGTATAACTTCGGGAGGCAGGCCAACACCAGTTCGCTTTTGCGTTTTGTCGCGGCGGCAAAATGCGAGATGTTGTGAGCATGGAGCTCGCAACTGTGACGGAGACGAGACGGCTGGAATCGCCCGCGGTAACGCCGCAGGCGCTGACCTGGGATGGCAAACATTTGTGGATCGGGTCGCGCGATTTGCGCCAGGTTTATAAGATCGACATCGACTCGTGGAAAGTGCTCGAGGAATTCGAGGCGCCAGGGATTCCGTGGGCGGCAGTCGCGATGAACGGCGAATTGCGTTTTACCATCGGCGAAGGCGCGGAGGACGATCGCTACGTTTATCGTTACACGGCTGAGACCGGTTTTGTGAAGCTGTTTGTTTGTCCCGATTTCACCGGCTCATACCTGAGCACCGATGGCGAACATCTTTATCTCAGCCAATGGCACAAGCAGCGCATTCTGAAATTCGATGCGGCCGGCGAAGTGATTCGCAAGATCGACATCGGCGCCGAGATATGCGGCCACACCTTTGCCGATGGGCTGATCTATGTGTTGCGCGGACAGGAGAAGCCTGATGAGGATTGGCGCATCGCTGTGCTCGATCCGCAGCAGTCAGTTCCGACGGTCAAAGATGTCGCGCAAGTGCCGTTCGCGTCTCGCTCGTTGACCTTCGACGGTCAGAATTTCTGGTCGAACCACCGGGCGGCGAACCAGATCGTGTCCTTTGTGCTGCCGGGATGATCAGGTTCCGCAGGCGGCGGCATCGTTAAACGGCTCTCCCGGCGAGCCCGAGCCGGTCGGCGTCGGATTGGAGCGCGGCAATCACGTTGCCGATGACTTCATCCAACGGCATGCCGAGCTCTGCTGCGCCGCGGACGATGTCCTCGCGGTTGACGGCGCGGGCGAACGCTTTGTCTTTCATCTTCTTTTTTACCGCCGCAAGATCGACATCGTGGATGCTCTTCGTTGGCCGAACGAGCGCGACGGCCACGACAAAACCACTTAGCTCGTCCACCGCGCGCAGGATTTTCTCCAAATCGCTTTCCGCTGAAACGCCGGAGTAATCGGCGTGCGAAAGAATGGCGCGGCAGACTTCTTCGCTCCAGCCCTGCCTGCGCAGCCAGGCGACGCCGACGAAAGGATGACCGTCGGTCGCGCTATGCTCGAGGTTGGGGTGCCGTTCGTAATCCATGTCGTGAAGCAGGCCGACCGCTTCCCAAACGTCAGCATCTGCGCCGCGCAACTGCGCGAAATGTTTCATCGCATCGGCCACGGCGTAGCAATGTTTGCGCAAACTTTCGGATTGCACCCACTCGTGCAGGATGGTGAGGGCGCGCGCAGCAAGGCTCATGTTTGAAAAGTGGAAGGATGAAGGTTGAAAGGCAAGGGTTTGCCGCGCGAGTTGCTCAACGCCAGCGGCAGATGCGATCGATGCTTTTGATCAAGCGACCAATCTCTGCCGCGATATCAGCGGGAAAATTGCGACGTTCTTTTCGTATCTGTTTTAGCGCCAGCCTCAGTTCACCGTAGAGCTCGTTCGACGTCGTCCAGGCCATTTCGTGCACCAACGTATTGAGCCGGGCGGCCTCGCCCTCGAAGCCGTTGCTTCTCAGTTTGTCCCTGATCGCGTCGATGACGGCCGGGAACTCTTCCGGCCGCGCCAATTTCGATCTGTTTTTGAACGGCCACATGACTAAATTGATTCGTGCAGCAACCAGTTCGCCAAAGGAGAAGCGGGCGCAACGAAGTTTCAATCCGATCCGACCAGGTTGAGTTCGTCAAAGTCAACACCGACGCCTGGAAATGGCGCGACGTTTATCGCTGGCTTCTCGGTTTGCGCTGGCCGCAATTCGCCGGCTTTGTCGGCCTCGTTTACGCCGGGCTGAATCTTCTTTTCGCCTTCTTTTACAGTCTGGATCCGAAGAGCGTGGCCGGCACCACGACTTCGGAGTGGTTTCTCGATTGCTTTTTTTTCAGCGTACAGACGCTCGCCACCGTTGGCTACGGCCACATGTATCCGCAAACAATCTACGGTCACATCGTCAGCACGGTCGAGATCATGACCGGGCTCTTTTTGATCGCGGTCATGACCGGCTTGATTTTCGTCCGCTTCTCCCGCCCGATGGCGCGGGTCGTCTTCAGCAGGTCAATCGTAGTCGCTCCGTTGAATGGCAAACCCACCCTGATGGTGCGGATTGGAAACGAAAATCACCACAGCATGGTCGAAGCGCGGTTCCGGATCATGTTCTCCCACGACCAGCAATTAGCCGAAGGCGGCGATTTCCGACTCTTCCACGATCTCAAGCTGCACTTCAATCGGCTCACCGTTTTCCCAGCGGCGTTAACTCTGCGGCACGAGATCGACGAACAAAGCCCGCTCCGCGGCGTGACGATGGAATCGCTCGAAACCGAGCGCGCGCTTTTCCTCGTCTCAGTCGTTGGCATCGATCCGGTGATCGCGGCCGAGGTTCAGACCCAGCACGACTACAGCTGGCGCGATCTTCGATTCGGCGAACGGTTCGTTGAGATTTACAGCGAATACGGCGACGGCAAACTGACGGTCGATTACGGACGCATCGACGACACCGAGCCCGCGGAGGTTAGGCGATGAGCGCTCCTCAAGATCATCTCGATAAACCCGAGCCGCGGTGGCAGGTGTTGCTGGCCGTGGTGGCGGTGGGCGCGATCTACGTCGCTCTGCCGCGCGACCTAATTGTCGGTCCGATCTGGCTGGTGCCATCGCTCATCGTCGTGCTGCTGGTGCCGACAGTGACGAGTCATCGCAGCGGCAAACGCTCCCTCAATCGCGCGCTCGGACTTCTGATTAACAGCCTCATTACGCTGGCGTTAATCGGCTCGGTTGCGCTCCTGGTGCGCGCACTGCCCTCGCACAAGGAATCGCCGCTCATCCTCTTGCGCTCGGGCGGTTTGCTCTGGCTCACCAACGTGATCGTCTTCGCGCTTTGGTACTGGCGGCTCGATGGCGGCGGGCCGACCAAACGTCACGAACAGAAAAAATTCGGCAGCACCAGTTTCTTGTTCCCGCAAATGCAGGTCCCGCATGATGAGCGCGCCCAATTCGCCTGCGCGCATTGGCGGCCGCGCTTCATCGACTATCTCTTTGTCGCTTTTACGCAAAGCTCGACCTTCGGCCCGACCGACGCGCCGTTGCTCGCGCGCTGGGCCAAGGTGCTGGCCATGATCCAGGTTTTCATTTCCCTCAGCATCGTGATTCTGCTCATTTCGCGCGCCGTCGGTGTGCTTTAGTTCGGGGGCGGAGAAAAAGCGTTGCGAAAAAACAAATGAGCCGGTTGGTAATTTTCCTGCTTTGCTGATTGAGGGTTGCGGGTTGAGCGGTAGGAATGTTCCGCGTCTTGTAAGATCGACAATGAAGCTTTGGGTTGGCACGTCGGGTTTTCAATACAGCGAATGGAAAGGCAATTTTTATCCGAAAGACTTGCCCACGGCCCGAATGCTGCCGTTTTATGCCGAACGTTTTACGACGACCGAGATCAACTATTCATTCCATCGCATCCCGGCGGCAAAGACGCTCGATGGCTGGATGGCGGCCACGCCGGAGGAGTTTCGGTTCGCCCTGAAAGCGCCGCAAAAGATCACACACTGGGCGAAGCTGCGCGATTGCGCCGATACGCTCGAATATTTTTGCGGTGTGATTTCGAGGCTGGGCGACAAACTTGGACCGATCCTTTTCCAGCTTCCACCGAACTTTAAAAAGGACGCCGCCGTGCTGGGTTCATTTTTGCGAGAATTGCCCATGTTGCCCGCGGCGTTTGAGTTTCGCCACAAATCGTGGTTCGACGATGAGATTTTCGGGCTGCTCAAGGCGCGCAAGATCGCGCTCTGCATCGCCGACACCGAAACCTTAGCGACGCCGCCGAAGATCACGACCGATTATGGATATCTCCGGTTGCGGCGCGAAGATTATCAAAAGGCCGACATCGAGCGGTGGGCGAAATTCGTGCGGCAACAGGGCGGCACATGGCGCGAGGCATTCATTTATTTCAAGCATGAAGAGAGCGGCATCGGGCCGAAGCTGGCCCGGCAACTGAGAGAATTGCTTGGCTGACATCTGCCCAAACGGCTAACGTCGAGGCCGGTGAATGCGCGCAGCCGCCGGCCTCAAGCATTTGTGGTTGCGGCGGCGCTGAGTCTCAATCTCTGGGCCGTCGAAGCCCAAACACTTCCCGATGCGGCGACGGCCGCGCAGCAGCTCTACAAACATGTCGTCTTCGAGGACGTAATTAAAGCGGCATCAAAGTCCAAAACGCATGACGGCGGTTACCTGAGCTTTGGCGCGCCTTATCCAAAACAGGTGCTCTCGGTGTGGGTCGCCGACGAGACGCATCGCAAACTCCCCGGCGCCGGCGCGCTCGTTGGCCGCACGGTTCAGATCCGGGGCATGGTGAATCCAAGCCCGACGGGGCCGATGATTTACCTGGAATCGCCGGCGCAGTTTCGATTGTTGCCGGTGGATGACGCGACCATTTCCAAACCGCAGCTTGAGGGGAAGGGCGACCGTCACCAATTTGTGATCGCGATCCGGCAGCACCTCAGCAGGAAAGATTTCGACACGATCGAAGGATTAGGCGCCGACTTGCACGAAAGTCACGAGCGGTTTGTCGACGGCACATGGATGCTGGACGCGTTCTTTGGCGCATTCATCCTGGGCACCGACCGATCGAGCGCGACCTTCGCGGGGCGCATACGAACGCTTGCGGAATGGAAAGCACGCCATCCGGATTTGATCGTGCCGATCCTGGCGGAAGCGCGTTTTCGCATCGATCTCGCCCGAAAATGGCGCGCCATCGCCGCAGCGGACGAAGTTGCGCAAGAGGGTCAACGTCATTACGACGAGGAACTCGCCGCCGCGCGGCAGATCCTGGAAACCAATCCACAGGCGAAAGCCTCGCCGGATTATTTTGTTCTCCTGCAAGACATCGCGCTCCGACAGCGCTGGAGCAAAGCGGATTACTTTCGCCTTTTCGGCGAAGCGGTCAGTCGCGAACCCGAATACGACCATTTTTACTCTGCGGCCGCGCATTATCTTTTTCTCACCGGAGCGAAGGGCGAGTGGGAAGCGTTTGCGGAAGAACAGCGGCGAAAACTTGGCGGCCCGGCTGGCGACGCTCGATATGCGCGCATCGCCTGGTCGAAAGCTGAGGAGTATCGGCACCATTTGTTCGATCAAACCAAAATCTCCTGGGAGAAAATGGCCGCCGGCTTCGACGCGCTCATCCGGCAGCATCCCGATTCCAACTATCTGAAAAACGTTTACGCCAATTTTGCCTGGGAGGCCAAAGATCGTGCTCGTTTACGGGCAGGTTTGCGGGCAATCAAAGCGCATCCCGACATGGACATTTGGGTCAACCTCGAAAACGTGCAGTTCGCCGAGAAATTCGCTAATGACGAACATGGCGACACTTCCACGAGATAAAGCCGAGCGCGGGGCCCCGGACCAAGCCCGACCGAAACTTACGTCGGCCAGCCGCGTTTAAACTTTATCACGGCCATTTTCCGGCTATCTTCGAAAAAGCTAAACCGACACCCTCCATGAATCACCGATTTGCTCGCGTATTGTTGTTCGCCTGCGCAATCGTCGCCGGCATTTTTCTTAGTGTTGGTCTCTGCGCCGGTGCACCGGCAGGCGTCCTAGATGAGGCGCATCCGGCTGTTCGCGCCGTCATTGCCGCCCAAGATGAAGTCACTCCTGGTTTGTTGCAGCGGGCTGAAATTTTGGGCACCGCCGTCGGCATCGATGCCGACGGTAACCCGCTGCTGAGCGTTTTTGTCGATCGCGATTCCGCCGACGCCGGCGCCGCCATTGCCAGCTTACCGAGAGAGGTTCGCGGCATCGCGGTGCGCGCCGAGCTCGTTGATCAGGTCCGCGCGATGGGTTACACCGCTAAACAAACTCCACCGATCTCGCTCGGGACGACGGGCGGTTGGACCTACGATCTCGCCAACGGCTACTGCTGTGGTGGTACCCTTGGCGCAGTCGTTTCCATCGGCGGCGTCCAGCATATCTTGAGCAATAATCATGTCCTCGAAGGCGACACCGTCACCGGCGGCAACGGGCGCATCGCTCAAACCGGCGACCCGATTATTCAGCCGGGGCTGATCGATGTCGGGTGCGCAAATTACAACGCCCAAACTGTCGCCACACTGGTGAAAAAAAATTCGGTCAACGTGAGCAACACCGATTGTGCCATTGGCAAAGTAGTTGCCGGTAAGGTCCGGACCGACGGAAATATCCTCGGCATCGGCATCCCTTCGAAGACCACACTTGCGGCGGCGCTTTATCAGAAGGTCAAGAAAAGCGGGCGCACCACCGGCACGACGCACAGCTCGATCGTCGGCTTGAACGCGACGGTGAAGGTCACCTACACGAAAGAATGCGCCGGCGCGCTCTGGTATAAGACGTTTACCGGCCAGATTGTTGTCTCGAATCCTTCCAACACATTCCTGAACAACGGCGATTCCGGCTCGCTCATGGTCGAAGACATCGCGACTTATCCGCGTCCGATCGGGTTACTGTTCGCTGGCAACAGCTCGCAGGCATTCGCCAATCCCATCAACACCGTGCTCGGCTTCCTCGGCGCGACGATGGTCGGCCACTGATGTGCGGGCCGTCGGGTTCGCTAGCGTTGCGCTCGTGCTCGCGCTGATTGGCGGGCAAACCATGGCACAATCCAACTCCTCTTCGCCTCGCCGCGACATCAACGCGGTGCTGGCCGATCATGATAAGGAATTGCTCGCGATTCCCGGGGTGGTCGGAGTTTATGTGGGCACGCTCGACGATCGCCGCACGCCCTGCCTCAAAGTCATGCTTGCGCAGGACACACCGCAGTTGCGCCGGGCGATTCCGGCAACGATTGAAGGTTATCCTGTGCTTGTCGAAATCACCGGCGAAATTCGAGCCCTCGGCAAACCGTAGCCGTGTTTTCTAGCTCTGTAGGGGAAGCTGACAGCTTCCAAATGGGACGACAACGTCGTCCCCTACACGGGCGCGATTTACCGCGTTTTTAGATACTCGATCAGGTCGCGCTTCTCGTTTTCCGACAACTTGGTTCCGAAGTCGTGCCCGGAATTGGAATTGCCGCTGCCACTGGTATCGAGCACGTAAGCGCCTTCGTCGGCATAGCCCATCTCCTTTTCGTCGAACGTGTGCGAGCCGCGATGAAAACTTTTCGCGCGTTGCGCCGGCGAGCTAAGAAGCTCGTGCATGGTTCGGACTGAACCGTTGTGCAAATAAGGTGAGCGCGCCCAAACGCCATTCAGCGTCGCGGCCCAGTATTTGCCGGTGCTGCGCACCCCCAATTCTTTCGGCGCCTGATAGCCTTCGGATTCAAGCTCGGCCAGAAACTTGTTGAAACCATCCGCTAATTTTTGTGTGAACATTTCGGCGCGATGCGGATCAGTGCCGATGACGGCGACGGGAAACAATCGCTTGTCGCTTTCCGGGCCGCCGTGACAGGAGTTGCAATTCGCTGCGAACAGCGATGCGCCGCGTTTGGCCGCTTCATTGTCGATCTTGAATGGATATCGCGGCGGCCGAATTTTCTCCGACAAATCGGTCTGGCGTTTTACGTCGGCGAAAATGAGATCGCCCCGCTTGCCGTGCAGCGGCGCGCCCAGCCCGAGCGAGGCGAGTAGATTGCGTGCAATCGGCGATTTGGTATTGCCGTCCCAATGCACCCAGGTGCGTTTCCCCACGTTCCAGACCAGCCCAAACTTGATCGGCGAGTAGGGCTGCGGCGCGTTGAGCAAGCTCGCCGAAAGCAAACCAAACGCATCATTGCGTCCCGGCCCGGAAGCCGGTGGAACTTTTTCCGGCGGCTGATCGGGCACATGCAGCGCCGCGCGCATGTTGTGAAAAAGCTTCAGCATCGAATGGACGAGCTTCGGAAGATCGGCCTCTTCGCCAGTCCAGCGCACATCGCTGTCGTCGATCTTATGCAGGTCGCCAGGCGCGACATCCTTTGCGCCGAACGGGTCGTCTTTCATGATCGCGACGATTTGTTGTTCTTGACTCTGCCACGCCGCGTCGAGCGTTTGCGGGCCTACGTAGGCAGCAAGAAATTTTTTCATGTTGGCCGGGTCGGCCGTTTTGAAAGTTGCGACCAGCACCGAGCCAAAAAACGCTTCGACATTGAAATGGCTTGTCACGCCAAGAATTCGAATCGGCTCGGTGCGTGAAGTTGAAGTAATCTGCGCGACATGGCAGGAAGCGCAGTTGATGCCGACCGCCGATAATCCGCCGAGATGTTTTACTTGGCGTTTACGGCTCAGACCAATCGGCCAGCCAAACTCCGGATCGGGAATCAAGCCCAAATGGCTTAGATCTGCCGTTGGAAACAAATCTGGATAGGTTTTGATGAATGCGCGCAGCACCGCTTCCGGGATCACTTCCGTGCTCATCGATCCGTGGAAGAAAAAATTCATGTCTTCCTCCGACCAGGTCGGCACCTGCTCGATGTCGATTTTCGCAGATGTCGAGCTTGGTTCCGCAGCCGTGCCGTCCGCAGAAAAACTTAGTTGCGCGATCAAAAGAAACCAGACGAGCACCAACGATGTTCGGACGATTCCTTTAGCCTTCATTGAGTCATGATTTTATGGAGACAGGGCGTGAGTTGTAAAGCGCAGGGCGAGTCGTGGTTTTTGATCCGCGGTCGCGGCAGTTCAATTGTAGGGCAAGCGCATTGCCTGCCGAAACAAACCGTTGGCAGGCGGAGCGCTTGTTCGACTAGCGCTCAGGGCAGGCTCTGCCCTACAATTCTGCATGGCTTCGATCGCCGAAAATCTCGAGCGAGTGCGCGCGCAGATTGCGCAGGCAGGCGCGAAAGCGGGTCGCAATGTGGCTGGGATCGAGCTGGTCGCAATCACCAAGACGCACCCGGCGGAGATGGTTCGCAAGGCGATTGAGGCGGGGCAAACTTTGTTCGGCGAAAGCCGGGTGCAGGAGGCGCGGGCGAAAATCCCGGAACTGCCGTCGGCGATTCGATGGCACTTCGTCGGGCATCTCCAAAAAAACAAAATCCGCCACACGCTTCCGTTGTTTGAGCTGATTCACAGCGTCGATTCATTCGCGCTCGCGCAGGACATCGACCGGATCGCAGCCGAAGACGGTTTAGATTCACGCGTGCTGCTGGAAGTGAACGTGGCCGGCGAGGGGAGCAAGTTCGGGTTTCGGCCGGACAAGTTGCGTGAAGAGATGGAAGCGTTGCTGGCGCTGCCCCGATTGTCGATTGAAGGGCTGATGTGCATTCCGCCGCTGGCGGACGAGGCTGAGGCCGCGCGGAAGTACTTTGTCGATCTTCGGGAGTTGCGCGATTCGCTCGAAAAAGAATTCGAGCTGAAGCTGCCGCAACTCTCGATGGGAATGACGAACGATTTCCCCATCGCGGTCGAGGAAGGCGCGACGCTCGTGCGCGTCGGCACCGCCATTTTTGGGGAGAGAAAAACAAGGAAGGGCGATCTCTAGATCGCCCGCGCTGTCGGCGCCCAAATATTTGGGACGCGACGGCGCGTGTCCCTCGAATCGTTCAGGGATTTAGCGGCACGTCGAGCGACTTGAGCATGTTATGAGCGGCGCAAAATTTGAGCAGCTCGCGGGCGATGACCTTGTGGCCCTCGTAGCTTGGATGAATCAGTTCGCCAAAGAGCGGAATGTTTGCGGGGTAATTCATCTCGGTTAATTCGCGAATTTCGAGATAAGGCAGGCGATTGGTTTCCGCTCCCGCGCGGAGCGCGTCGCGATATTGCTTCATGCGAGCTGCTTCCGGTGGGTTCGCCGACGCATTCTGGTAAACCGGCGCGATGAGCAGCGGCTGCGCGCGATGATCACGAGCGAGACGTGCGATTTCCAACATGTTCGCGACATAGTCGTTTGGCGGGACACGCGGGACGGTGAAGGGGGCATCGGCGGGACGTTTCTTCATCCGGCGAGTGTGCGCCCACTGCGAAAAATGAATCAACGCCTGGCTGTGTTCCATCAGCGAACGAACAGTGACGCGCAGCCAGTCGCTCGGCATGACCGCGCTGTCTGGTACCGAACGCAAACAGACATCGTTCCAGGCAAAGCAGACCGTCACCACATCCGGCTTGAGCCAGCCAATGTCACGCTTCAGCCAGTTTAATCCCTGCAGGCTGGTGTAAGCGGGCACTGCCAGCGGGAGCACGTCGATTTGCTTGCCGGGATTTGCCTGCCGGAGTTGTTGCTCCAGTTGCAATGGATACGGCAACTGATCGCGCCCGTACTCGTGCGGGTGCTGCGGAAAAACCAACGGCACGCGATAGCCGAACGTGACTGAGTCGCCCAGGCACACGATGCGAAATCCGCCTTTTGGTTTTCGGCCGACGTTACCAGAGTGCCGCAGACCCTGAGCATTCGTTGAAACAGAGGTGAAATCCCACGCCACCTCCTTCAAGTTGGGCCGCACTCGCCAGAAGAGGAGGGGATCGCCCTCGAAAATCGTGGAGCCCTGCTCCGAGATGTCGGGGCGCAGTGATTGGGGCTGGATCAGCACGTCGAGGAATTTTATGTGTGGCAAGAAAAGGCGGACTCCGGTTTCAATTCCCAACAGCAGGAGCGCAACGATGAGGTAGGGAACGGAAAGGAATAAAATGCGGCGGCCGAGCGGAACTGACGGCGGCACCGGCCCTGCTAAACCCGAGTAAGTTGATTGATCGGACGACTCCAGCACGATTTAGAGCGAGCGAGGATACGCCTGGAGCGGCGGTGCGGTAAACCTCGAATCATTGGCTTCGCGATTGCTCTGCGGCACGCCCCTCGCTAAGATCGACATTCCCATGCCTCTGGAACCGACCGATGTTCAACAAATCGGCAACGAACTGGCCATTCGCTGGAATGACGGCGCCGAGTCCTATCTCGACCTGCAATTTCTCCGGCGCGCTTGTCCATGCGCAGCGTGCGGCGGCGAGCCGGACGTGCTCGGGAATGTCATTCGACCCGAGGTCAGCTATTCGGGCGATAGCTTCGAGCTTACCGGGTTTGACGTTGTCGGCGGCTACGCGTTGCAACCCCGCTGGGGCGACGGCCATGGCACCGGGATTTACAGCTTTCAATATCTGCGGCGTTTGGCCGAACCGGTAAGATCGACATGAAACGCGCGGGCAAAATTTTGTTCTTGCTCGTGTGCGCGTCGATCTGCACGGGCGGCGCGATTCTATCCGTCAAGGAGAACGCGAGAGAGGATCGGACCAAAACGAACGTCGTCCCGATCGACAATCGCGAACCCCGCGAACGCCTCTGGATCTGGGCGTAGTTATAGAGGCGGCCGTGTCGGCCGCAATTCCTTAGATTGTGCGGCGACACGCCCGCCGCTACACTGGAATTGTTACGCGCAGCAGTGTCGTTCCTTCGGATCGAGGATGAAGTTGTCGATCTTGCAATGAAGCCGGCACCAGAAAAAACTCCCCCGACACAAGATCGACACCGACACACGAGAGCTGGCCGGTCAGACAGCAAACGATCGCAAACCGGCCCCGAGGCGCGACTTCGCGCGCGGTATCGAGATTCCATTTTTGAATCTCGAACATAGCGTCTTTGACAAGCAATTCGCCTTTCGGCTGGATCAGTTTCGGCGCGACATCGTCAAAGTCGATGGACTCGAGCGCTTGATCGATGTGCAACTGCCGCGGCTTACCCGTCGCCGAATCAACGCGGTTCCAATCGAACACGCGATAAGTGGTGTCGCTATTCTGCTGTATTTCCACGAGCACACTGCCGCCGCCGATGCCGTGACATCGCCCGGCCGGCAGAAACATTGCGTCACCCGCATTCACCGAAATGCGGTTGACATGGTCGGCAGCCGAACCGTCGCGCAGCGCCTTCTCGAATTGCGCTCGCGTCATACGCTCGCGAAAGCCGGCGAAAAGTTCCGCGCCGGGTTGGGCGGCGGCGACGTACCAACATTCGGTCTTTGGTTCGCCACCGAGCTTCGCGGCGATTTTCTCCGGCGGATGAACCTGGAGGGAAAGTTTTTCCTCCGCGTCGAGCAACTTGATGAGCAACGGGAACCTTGGCGTGTCCCGAACCTCCCCAAAGATCGATTGCCGATCTTGCGTCCAGAGTTCGTGCAGCGATTTGCCTTTGAGCGATCCATTTGCGACAACGCTTTGCGCTTCGGCGCGATCGACAATCTCCCAAGACTCGCCGACCAATTTTTTCGACGGCAATTTTTTACCGAACAGTTCAGCGAGGTTTTGCCCGCCCCAGATGCGCTCCATGAAAACGGGCGTGAACTTCAGAGGCGAGAGATCAGACGTCACAGGTTAGAGATCAGAAGGATGCGAGATTGTAGATTGTCAATTATCTAATGCGAAACACACGCTCTGACCGGCTACTTCTGACATGTGATCTCTTGATGAAATCCTTTTTAAAATACTGGCTGCCGTTGATTGCCTGGCTGGCGATTATGTTCGTCGGCTCAACCGATTTGATGTCGGCTGAGCAGACCTCGCGCATCATTGGCCCATTGCTGCGCTGGTTTAAACCAGATATCTCAATGGAGGCGATCACGCGTATTCAGTTTTTCGTGCGCAAGGGTGCGCACGTCACCGAATACGCGATCCTGGCGGCGCTGCTGTGGCGTGCCTGCCGCGGCAATGATCGTTGGCGAACGACGTCGATCTTGTTTCTTATCGCGTGGACTGCGTGCGCGGTATTTGCGGTGAGCGATGAATTCCATCAGTCGTTCCTGGCATCGCGCACGGGCTCGAGGGGCGATGTGATGATCGACATCGTCGGGGCCTTCGTAGGACTGACGATGTGCTGGATTTTTGCTCGAAGAAGAATGCGCGTGCCGGCCGATCGGCGATCGAGAATCTGAAATCCAAAGTAGCAGTAGTGGGCCTGACTGGGCTCGAACCAGTGACCCTGCGCTTATCAAGCGCATGCTCTAACCAACTGAGCTACAGGCCCGGAAAATTTAGCGAGTGAAGGATTTAACGATTTAATGAGTGTCGTCAACAACCACTCAATCACTGATTTGCTAAATCGCTAACTGAATTGGAGGCAAGGGGATTCGAACCCCTGACTTCCAGCTTGCAAAGCTGGCGCTCTACCAACTGAGCTATGCCCCCGTGGGAATTGCAGATTGTAAATTGGCGATGGCAGATTGCAATTCGGGGTGGGGTAGGGCGCGTGTCTCGCGCGCCCTGGCGGACGTCTCGTCCGGCACAAATAAAGAAAGTGCTCCGCGAGACGCGAAGCACCGCGCTCGAGACGAGCGCACTACCCGAAAAATCCGAGGAAAGAAAATGCCGGTCGGACGCGCCGACCGGCATGTTTAGTCGATGTGCAGCAAAGACTGAATTGTGCGTTACCGTCTTTTTTTCTTTGAGCCCCGATTCGCTTTCGCGCTTCGGGGTCTTCACGGCATGTCTGAGTTCTCGAGAGACCTCAGATTTAGCCGTCGACCTATGCTTCCGCACCGAGATTCGAAATTCGAGAAGCGAGAATCGGAATTTCTTCCGATGTAACGATTCAACGTTTCACGATTTACCGGTTGCGAAGCATCTCTCCTTAGAAAGGAGGTGATCCAGCCGCAGGTTCCCCTACGGCTACCTTGTTACGACTTCATCCCAGTTACCGCTCATAGCGTAGACGGCTGCTCCCCTTGCGGGTTGGCGCGCCGGCTTCGGCTACAAGCGACTCCCATGATGTGACGGGCGGTGTGTACAAGGCCCGGGAACGTATTCACGGCGCCGTAGCTGATGCGCCATTACTAGCGATTCCGGCTTCATGGAGTCGAGTTGCAGACTCCAATCTGAACTGGGCCCAGTTTTAGATGATTTCCTCCACCTCGCGGTCTCGGATCGTTCTGTACTGGGCATTGTAGTACGTGTGCAGCCCAGGCCGTAAGGGCCATACTGACTTGACGTCGTCCCCACCTTCCTCCTCGTTTAAGCGAGGCAGTCTGAACAGAGTGCT
>JBHEMD010000096.1:0-12551 GCA_046262735.1 Chthoniobacterales bacterium
GCCCCAGTCGCCGCAGCGGTTGTCTCCGATGCCATGGTCGCGCCTAAATAAACGCCGTGATTCCAATCGAAGGCCTGGACCACTAGAGGCATGGTGTCGCTGCGGCGTCCGCCGAAAATGATGGCGCTGATCGGGACGCCGTCGCCTTTTTCGAAATCGGGATCGAGGACCGGATTGTTGCGGCATGGCGCGGTGAATCGCGAATTTGGATGCGCCGCTTTCTCTTTTGAAGCTTGCGTCCAATTGCGTCCGCGCCAATCGATCGCGTGTTTCGGCGGGTCACCATCCTTGCCTCCCCACCAAACGTCGCCGTCATCGGTGAGCGCGACATTAGTGTAAAGCGAATCGTGCGCGATCGATTTCATCGCGTTTGGGTTCGATTTGAAATTCGTCCCGGGCACAACACCGAAATAGCCGTTCTCCGGGTTGACGGCCCACAAACGGCCGTCGCCGATCTGCATCCAGGCGATGTCGTCGCCCACGGTGGTGATTTTCCAGCCGGCGAAATGTTTGGGGGGAATGAGCATGGCGAAATTGGTTTTGCCGCACGCGCTCGGGAATGCCGCCGCCACGTAATACTTTTTTCCTGCGGGCGATTCGGCGCCGAGGATCAACATGTGCTCGGCCATCCAACCTTGTTTGCGCGCGAGATACGAGCCGATGCGCAGGGCGAGACATTTCTTCGAAAGCAAAACGTTCCCGCCATAACCGGAGCCGACCGAGATGATGGTGTTGTCCTGTGGAAAATGGCAGATGAACCGGCGCGCAGGATCGACATCTAATAATGAGTGCACCCCGCGGTTCCATTCCGCGGCGGGATCGTTGCCGAGCCGTTTGACCGCGACCGCGCCCATGCGGGTCATGATTCGCATGCTGAGCACGACATAGATGGAATCGGTAATTTCGAAGCCGACTTTGGTGAGGGGCGAATCGGGCGGGCCCATGATGTAGGGAAGGACGAACATGGTCCGGCCGCGCATCGCATTTTTGAGCAGGCTGTGCAGTTTGGAATATGTCTCCGCCGGCTGGCTCCAGTTGTTCGTCGGCCCGGCTTCTTCCTTCGTTGGCGTGCAGATGAAAGTGAATTGCTCGACCCGCGCGACGTCGTTCGGGTTAGATCGATGCAAATACGAGCGCGGGACCTTTTGTTCGTTCAGTTTGATCAGCACGTCCTGCTTTAGCGCCTGCCCGAGCAGGAACTGATGTTCGCGCTCCGAACCGTCGCACCAGAAAATGTTCTCCGGCTTCGCGAGCAACTCCACCTCGTGAACCCAATCGAGGACGGCCTGGTTGCCCGGTTTGGCATCACCGATCCCTGCGGGCGACGAAATGGCAGGCGCAATGTTCTTCATGCGATGAGACTCGATCTTATCAAGCACGAATAGACACGAATAGACACGAATTTATCGAGTTGACCTTGCGCCCCAAAATCGCGGGTTTTTTTATTGTGTCCATTTGTGTTTATGGGTGGTGAATTTCCGTTTCGCTTGCGCGCTTCAGTGCGCGGCATTAAATGAAACCATGTTCGGAGTGACTACCTCCGATGATCACCGGCCGGTTGCCTGGGTGGGGCGTTATCCTGTACGAGTGACCTCGATTGTCTGCGCGCTGTTCGTCGTCGGCATGTTCGTCACCGTGATCGCGCAGACGGCTGGCTGGGACATCGCGCTGCTCGCGTTTCAAACGCACAGTTTCTTGCACGGCGCCATCTGGCAACCGCTCACCTGCACGTTGATTCAAACGGCGTCGTTCTTTTTCCTGTTCAACGTTTTCTTCTTTTACTGGTCGGGCAATCAGGTCGAGCAATACCTCGGTGTCCGCCGTTATTTGAAACTGCTCGGCCTGCTCCTGCTCGTGCCGCCGGTTGTGTTCATGGCCTGGGGCCGAATGGGCGCGCTCTGGAGTTACTACGGGTCCTATGAACTGACGATCGGGATGTTTATCGCCTTTGCCACGCTTTATCCAAACGTGGAAATTTTCGGCTGGGTCAGCTTGAAATGGCTCGCATTCGCCGGGCTCGTGCTCGGCTCGATGCAATATCTGCCCCGGCACGACTGGGGTTATCTCACCGTGCTCTGGGGCATGTGTCTCACCGCCTTCGTTTTCATTCGCGTCGTCCAGGAACGGCTCGTGCTTCCCGCGAGTTTGCGCCCGCGCAATCCGTTCCGCAAAAAACCGCGGCTCCGAGTAGTCCAAAAATCGGAGACGGCGCGGCGAGCCAGCGACACCGAGGATGTTTACGCCTCAGTCGATCCGATCCTCGACAAGATCTCCAAGTTTGGCATTGGCAGTCTCACCCCGGCGGAGCGCCGCCAACTCGACCGCGCACGCGACCAGTTGCTGAACAAAACAGATTAGGGGTTATCGGGCGGCGAGACGCGGCTCGATGATTTCGCACAGCACGTGCAGGATAAACTTGTGCGCCTCCTGAATGCGCGCCGTAGAATCGCCGGGCACGACAAGATCGACATCGGCCAGGCCCGCGGACGCGCCGCCGTCGCGCCCGAGCAGCGCGATGGTGTTTAGCTGCGCGGCTTTCGCTTCCTCGATTGCGCGCTGAATGTTTTTGGATTTGCCGGTGGTGCTGAGCGCAATCAACACGTCATCGGTGCGGCCAAACGCGCGCACTTGTCGGGCGAAGATTTCCTCGAAGCCGTAATCGTTGCCCGTCGCAGTAAGCAAACTGGCTCCCTGGGCAAGGTTCAGCGCCGGATAAGGCCGGCGATCATCGACAAAACGGCAGGCCAATTCGGTGCAAAAATCGGCGGCATCCGCGGCGCTCCCGCCATTGCCGCAGACCAGCACTTTGTTGCCACTGGTGAGACAACTGGCGACGATCTCCGCCGTGTTGGCGATCTGCTGTTCAAGATCGACAATCGACTCGAGCGTTTTTGTTGCGGCGGCAATGGCCTCGCGCAGCTGCGGCAGATGAGACATTCGGGTGAAACGGTATTTTGGAAGGGACTGCCTTTGATACAACTTTTTGGCGGTCGAGGCAAAACCAATGACCGGCTTGCCTGCGGAGACGCGCGCGGCCCAGCAGCGGATTTTTCATCTTGCCCGAGTCTGCGTCGCTACTCAACATGGCGGGCCAGTCATCTTTTGTTGTGAACGTAGCGGCTCTTCGCCAGCGCCCGATCACGGCGGCCCTCGCTTCATATCTTCGGCTGCTGCCGGGCTGTTCGGTGCTCGTCGTTTCGCCTTACGATGAGCTGACCGATCGCTCGGCCAACGAGTTGATCACGCGCACGGAAGCATTCCTCGCCCGTTACGCCGCGAGTACCGATGAGAGTGGACGCGCCACCACGAGCGGCCGGCCGTACGACGATCAAGCGGCTGCGTTTTACAATGAGGCGCGCGCAAGTGTGGCAGCCATGTTGCTGCGCTCCGGACAAAAAGCGAAGGACGAGGAAGAAATTCAGATCCTGCGCGACCTGAGCCGGCAGAGCGATCGAGGAAAGTCTGCGCGACGTCGAACTGGCAGTGAGCGTGAACGTGAAAGCGGCGGCGCAGGATGCAATCAACGCCGCGCTGAATGTTCTGCGAGTGGCCATCAACGACGCGGCCAAGGCGCCGATCTTTTGATGACAGCAACCCAGGAGGCAGTTCCATGCTGAACACGCTCGACACCATCATTGCCTTCGCCGTGATCATGACTGTTCTCAGTCTATTGATCACGATCATCGTGCAGATGGTTTCGGCGGCGTTGTCGTTGCGCGGCAAAAGCCTGGCCAACGCGCTTTCGGTCACCTTTCAAACCATTGACCCGAACATCGGTAAACACGCGCATTCATTGGCGGCGCAAATTTTGCGCGACCCTATTTTCAGCGATTCAATGTGGCGCAAAAAGACGCGACGGATTCTCGATGACGCCGCGCAAGAGTTTCTCGCGGCCGAAAGAAAATTAAGAGACGCAAACCTGAAGAAACCAGACGATCCAACGCGCGAGTGGGTGATCAGCGAGGCCAGGACCGAGGTGGAGGCGGCGCGGGCCGGTCTCACGGTTCCGGATGTGAAGCCGAACCGCGAGAAGCCCTGGGGATTTTGGGCATGGCCCTGGGGCGGCGCGATGCAGATCGCAACTGCGATTCGACCTGGCGAAATTTATCGCGTACTTCAGGAATTAAGGGAAATGAGCCCTGAGGAAGCGCAGTTGCGCGACATTCCTAAGGACCTTGTGGGAAAGGCGGCCGGTTTGATCGCGGTCTTGCAACGCTGGGACCAGCCGGCGATCGAATCGCGCGGGAAACTGGCCGACGTCGCAAACCTCTCCAAGATTTTTCGACCGGAGCAACAAAAAGCCGTGGTCGAGGCGCTGGCGAATTTCGGCGCCACGTTCGAGCGCGCCACGACCCAGGCTTACGATCGGTTCCAACGTTGGTTCGGCAGCGCACAGGATCGGGCCGAGCAATGGTTTCAGACGCATGTGCGAATCGTCACGATTGTCGCCGCGATCCTCATCACGCTCCTTCTCCAGCTCGATACGGTTGAGATCTACCGGCAACTGCGCGATCAACCGAAGCTGGTCGAAGCGCTGGTCAAAGCCGCGCCCGGTGTGCTCGAGCAGGGCGGCGCGGTGGTGGACCCGAGCGATAACGCGGCTTACCAGACATATCGACTCTGGCTCGCGCGGCATCCCCTCTTCCCGCTCGACGCGTTGCCCACGCCGGCGACAGTTGACAATTACGAGCACGCGTTGGACGCGCGCATCAAACTTCCGCCCGAGCCGAGCTACCCGATCAACGAGTTCAAAAAGAGGTTCGCCGCCGCCTCGACGGTCAATGTCGCAGTCAAAAACCAAAAGATCAGCGCGCTTCGATCAGCCTACGACGCCTGGGCCGAGCAATATCCGGGTTATAAAGTCGAGACGACGCCGGATTTTACCAGGGAAAACGAGAGCAGCTTGACGCAAAAGCTCGCCGCGAAAGTCAACGGCGACGCGGAGGCACAAAGATCAGCCAACCGGAGCAACTGGCTGGCCGAATTCCGCGGTTTACAATCCGAGGGCGTCGCAGCTTTCCAGGAAATGCGCGGAAAAGCTTTCGTCGACTTAAAAACGTCGATGGATAAAGCCGGATTTAACCCGGTGCCGCACGGCTGGTTCGCGCGCTGGCCGAAGGAAGGCTGCCTCTGGTGGTTTAGACATTTCGTCGGTCTCGTGCTCACCGCCGGATTGCTCACGCTGGGCGCGCCGTTTTGGTTTAACCTCCTGAAGAATCTGATGAGTCTGCGACCCGCCGTAGCAACGCTCGTCGAGAAACGGCCGACCAGCGCGCCGGCCTTGCCACCCGCTCCGGCTACGCCGCCGTCGCCGAGCTAACCAGATAACACATCATGCCAAAGAAAAAGAGAACAGTCGCGACAGGAAAAAAATCTGCCGCGACCAGGTCTCCCGTCACCACAGCAGCAGCGGCAAGCGCGCCGGGTCAAAACGACCGAGAACGTTTCGAGCGGTTTTTGAAAAGCTTCACCTTCAAATGGGAATGCGTTTTCGATCGACAAGGAAATGTCATTGCCGAGGAAGATCCGGACGATCCGGGCGGTGTGACCAAATACGGTATCGACAAGAGCGGTCATGACGATCTGACTGCCGCACAGATTCGCAATCTGACCGAGGATGAGGCGCTGGACATCTATTATGAAGGTGAATGGCCCGACTCGCACGCCGCCGAACTCGCCACGCCGCTTGGCGAAATTTCCTTCGATATGACAATACTCGACGGCCGAGGCCGGGCGATGCGCGCATTGCAAAGCGCCTGCGGCCTGACCGGTTCCGACATCGATGGCAGTTGGGGACCGACCACTCGGAAAGCCGCGGCGGCGGCGGCAGAAGACGAAGACCGGCTCCTGCGAACGGCCGATCGAATGTTGGACTGGCGCGCCGCGCGCTACCATAACCTCGTCGAGGACAACCCGAAACTGGGGAAATTTCTGAAAGGCTGGCTCAATCGCACCGACGCATTGCGGGAATTTTTGAACGTGCCCGATGTCGCGTGACGGTCGGGCAAGGATAGGTTGAGTAGTAAATCGTGCGCGATACTGGGATCGAACCAGTGACCCCTACCGTGTCAAGGTAGTGCTCTACCACTGAGCTAACCGCGCTCTCGGACAGAAGTGATAAGTGATCGCTGATCACTGATCAGTCAAGACGGGCAGATGATTGTCGATCTTGCCGTTGATAAGCCGATCACCGTTCACATCCCAGATCACCTAAAGTCCGCGACACCTTGGGCCGAGGTTAACGCGGGCCCATCCACTCTTCCGTAGTCGGGATGGGCGAGTTCACCTCCCAAATCGCTGCCCGCTCCGGATGGTAACGAGAACCGATGGGGATGGAGTAGAGATCAGGGGATTCGTAGGAGCGCTCCCTTTCGCCTTCACGTTTCAGCAATTTTCGGAAAGTGAACAAGGCAGGGCTGGGCTGTCGTTCGTTCGGGTAGATGCGCCCGGCGAACATGTCGGTCATGTGCTCGGTGTGCCGCAGGTAGACGCACATCGCGAAACCCATCGGATGTTCCCAAAAGGAATCGAGCACATCCTCCAGGACGTCGATGCCCTTCTCAGAGAAGAGTTGGTGTTCGGCGAAGGGATTAAGCTTATCACGATTCGCGCCTTCGAGGTAAGCCCGAACGGCCGGGGCCACAAACTGACCCTCTCGCATGGTGACGGTTAACCCGAACGAGAAGATCGGATCGATGAAGCGATGCGCGTCCCCGATGCAGATGAAGCCTTTGCCGCAAAACCCATTGACCTGATACGAATAGTTAGGGATGACGTGAACGTCTTCCACGAGGTTGATTTCAGGAAGTCTGCGGCTCAAATCCGGGTGAAGCTCACGAAGTTCCCGCATGTAAAAATCGCGTTTGCTTTCTTTTTTGTCCAAAAAATATGCCGACGGACAAACGACGCCGACACTGACGACTTGGTCATCGAGCGGGATGAACCAGGCCCAGTGATATTTTTTCTGGTAAAAGATTAGAGTATTGTCCTTGTGCGCGTCCCGGGTTGGGCCATTGTCCCGCACTGGATTAGCCACTTGTGAGAAAATGGCGATCTGCTTGTCATATTCGCCGAGATATTTCGGACCGGTGACACCGCCACAGTTAGCCAGCCAGGTCGCTTGTCCGGAGCAATCGAGGAGGACCTCCGACTGAATATCTTCAAGCTTGTCGCTGTCCGCCATGCGGATTTGCGCGCCCTTAATCGAACCGTTCTCCCTTAACGGCTTAATTGCCTTACCTTGAATCAGGGTTGCGCCTCTGCTAACAGCCTCATCGAGCATCATCTTGTCAAAATCGCTCCGGCGCACTTGCCAGGTGTCCCATTCAAAAAGCTCCCAGTTCTCATCGCGTCCGGTGACCGGCACGAACCAAGTGCCAGCTTTGCTCTGGCCATAGACTTTGACTCCTTGCTTGGTCGGATGCTTGCGTCTGTACATCTCGTCGGTCAGTCCCAGGTCGCGGAGGACTTTGCCGCCAGCGCCGGTCATCGATTCACCAATATGATATCGAGGAAATTTCTCAGCCTCGACGATGATCGGTTTGATACCCTGGCGGAGAAGGAACATTGCCGTGGCTGCACCGCCCGGTCCGCCGCCGACAATCAGAACATCAGTTTTCATGGTGACGATTCCCTATCCCTTTGCACTCCCTGCGGAGTGTTACGTGATCAATGATCGATGATCAGTCAAGATCGAACAGCGATTGTCGATCTTGCGAGCAGGCAATCGGAGTGCCGAACGCGATCAGCGACCGCGGCTACAATCAGGCCGCGAGCTTGGCCGCCTCTTTGTGGCCGAGAATGCGCACGGTGGCCTTCAGCTGCTCGACCTTGAGCGGCTTTTTCAACACCGTGATCGGGCCCTTGGCCAGAATCCGGTCCAGCATATCGCTGTCCGGATAACCAGTGATGATCACGAGGGGGCAATCCGGTTGTTCGGCGCGCGCCTTCTCGTACACGTCGTCGGCCGGGCCATCGGGCAATTTGAGGTCGAGAAAAATGAGATCGAACTTTTGTTTGTCGAGCGCGGCCAGCGCCTCCTTCACCGTGCCGACGACGACCCGACTAAAACCGATCTTCTTGAGAAAAAGCTTGAAAAGGTTTTGCAGACTTTCGTCGTCATCCACGACGAGAACAGTCGGCTGACCGGATTTGTCCTCCTTGAGGATGTCCTTGTCGAGCGACGATTTTTTGATTCGCCAGCGACCGCCGATTTGAATGGCGGGCAATTGGCCGCGCTGCACGAGATAGTAAACGGTCGGCAGCGGGATGCGGAGGTACTTGGCGGTTTCCTTAACCGTGAGGAGGTTGTGCATGGCAAGGAATCATCAATTACTCAGCAAGGTAGCGAAAAATGAGCAAGCTATTTCGACGCGGCAAGCATTATAAATTTCAGAATCGATGTCAATTCTTTGTTCCCAGCAGGCAGAACGCCGGCGCGACTTCGCGACTGGACAAAGTTGACACCGGAAGGTTGACTATTCCCCACTTCATGAGCGTGCTCTTCTTCAAACGTTTCCTGAAACGCCCCTTCCAGATCGCTTCGATTGTCCCGAGCTCCAAGGCGCTGGTCGAGCGTGTGGCGAGCAAGATGGATTTCAATCAGCCGCGGGTGATTGCCGAATACGGCCCGGGCGAAGGGGTGCACTCGCGCGAGATCGTCCGCCGGATGAGCGATGATTCTCATCTCCTGCTCTTCGAGCTCGACGCCGCTCTCGCGCGCGATCTGCAAGCGCAATTCGCAGGCGACCGGCGTGTGCACGTCATTCATGCCAACGCCGCGCGGTTGCCGGAGGAGCTGAAACGTCGCGGGTTCCCACACTGCGATTACGTCCTTTCCGGCATCCCGTTCAGCATCCTCAAGATCGACAAGAAACGCGACCTTCTCCAGAAAACTTACGACGCGCTGGCGCCCGGCGGCAGTTTCATAATTTATCAGGTCACAAACGAATTGAAACAGCACGCCACATTGTTCGACTGCGTGGAATCGGAATATTTCCTGCAAAATATCCCGCCCATGTTCATCACCGTGTTTCAAAAGGCGCGCGTGTTCCGCCGGCATTCGCCCGATCTGGAATTCGGTCCCGTTTCCGCGAAACGCCGCGCATGAGGGAAGAGGCGACTCGAGTGGAGAAGGACTCGATGGGTGAGATGTCGGTCCCGGCGTCTGCACTTTACGGCGCCTCCACCGAGCGCGCGGTGATGAACTTCCCGATCAGCGGCTATCGTTTTTCGCGGCCGTTCATTCGCGCGCTCGGCTTGATCAAATGGGCGGCTGCGCAAGCGAATCACGACCTCGGTTTGCTCGACGCCGAGCGCAGCGCGTTGATCGTCCAAGCCGCGGAGGAAGTCATCGAAGGCAAACTCGACGATCATTTTCCGCTCGACGTTTTCCAGACCGGTTCCGGCACGAGCACCAACACAAACGCCAACGAGGTGATCGCCAATCGCTGCGCGCAATTGGCCGGCCAACCGATCGGGTCGCGCGAGCTCGTTCATCCCAACGATCACGTCAACATGGGCCAGTCGAGCAATGACGTGATTCCTTCGGCCATTCATATCAGCGCCGCCGAGCAGCTGAAGAATCATTTGATCCCCAGCCTGGCGAAACTGCACCGGGCGCTCGAAGCTAAGGCCGAGGAATTTTGGGAGGTCATCAAAATCGGCCGCACCCATTTGATGGATGCGACGCCGGTGCGACTCGGCCAGGAATTTTCCGGCTACGGGCAGCAAGCCCTCTACGGCAGGGGGCGAGCGCAAAAAGCGCTCGACGCGTTGCGCGAGCTCGCGCTCGGCGGCACCGCCGTCGGCACCGGGTTGAATCGGCATGTCGATCTTCCGAAGAAAATGCTGCGTCATCTGGAGCAGCGGACCGGGATCGCCTTTTACGAAGCGAAAGATCATTTTGAAGCGCAAGGCGGCAAGGACGCCGTGGTTGAAGCAAGCGGGCAGCTCAAGACCATCGCCGCGAGCTTGTTCAAGATCGCCAACGACATTCGCTGGCTTGGCAGCGGCCCCCGTTGCGGGATCGGCGAGATTCAGTTGCCCGCGACGCAACCCGGCAGCTCGATCATGCCGGGCAAGGTCAATCCGGTGCTGTGCGAGTCGCTTATGATGGTTTGCGCGCAGGTCATCGGCCACGACACGGCCATCACCTGGGCCGGCGCGAACGGCAACTTCGAGCTCAACGTCATGATGCCGGTGATGGCGCACGACCTCCTCGAATCGATCCGGTTGCTCGCCAATGCCGTCGATGCCTTTTGCGACAAATGCGTCGCCGGAATCACGGCCAACGAAAAGCGTTGCGCTGAACTGGTCGAGTTATCGATGGCCATGGTCACCAGCCTCGCCCCGAAGATCGGTTACGATCGGGCCGCGGAGATTGCGAAGGAGAGCGCGCGAACCGGCCGGAACGTGCGCGAGATTTGCCGGGAGAAAAAAGTCCTGCCTGAAGCCGAGCTCGAGCAAGCGCTCGATCCAGTCAAAATGACCGCGCCGGTTGCGGAAACCCCGGCTGCGAAATGAAGCGAAACAAAACTCTCGCGAGCGCGATCGCGCTATTGTGGTTCACCGGCGGCGTCAACTTCGGCGCCGACCGCCCGGATGTCTCGCGCATCATCGACAAAACTGCCGCCGAATCCATTCTCGGCGAAGCGGTGAGACCGGCGAGCCCGCGCAGCATGGACGGCGCAGACGGTTATTACTCGAAGTGCAATTATTACGCGCTCAAACCGGGCAAGGCGCTCATCATTCGTTTGCGCCAGGCCGCCCCCGGCTCCGCCGACCCGCAGCAGGAACTGGAACTGATCCGGGCCAGCACCGGCGCGAGCAAACCTCTCTCCGGCTTGGGCGATCGCGCCGAATATTCGCACGGCGCAGAGAGCAACCTGCCGGCGCACGGCCTTATCCTTTACGTCGTCAAAGGCAACAACCTGATCACAGTGGGCATCAACGGGAGCGATGACGATTCGTTGGCGCTTGAAAAAGCCAGAACCGTCGCCCAAAAAATTCTCGGTCAACTTTGATCGGTTGCGCCGGCATCGGCGCCGGTGCAATTGGCAAGCGCCAATCGCGCCTCTAGATTCATCTCATGGTTGCCAAACTCGAGGGACCGCAATTTTCCGGCGGCGCGAACATCGCGATCAAATGTCCCAGCCACACCTACGATCAAACCGTCGCCTTCTATCGTGACACACTCGCCCTGCCCCTGATCGAAGAAGAACCAGACGGCTGCATTTTTCAATTCGGGCCGAACCGTCTTTGGATCGACAAGGTGCCGAACCTGAGTCAGCCCGATATCTGGCTCGAACTCGAAACCAACGACACCGAAGCTGCGGCCTCGTTTCTCAAGATCCACGGCGTCTCGCGCCGGGACGAGGTCGAACAGTTACGCGAAGATTTTAATGGCTTCTTTATCTCCGCGCCCAATGGCGTGCTCCATCTCGTCATCGGCCCAGAGGAAGCGTGACGGTTGGGGAGCGCGGGCTTTCAGCCCGCGGCAGCGATGTGCTCCCCGATCAACTCGACCGACCGCCCGTTACGCTCTGCGCGTGCTCGCGGACCGATTTCAGCTGAACGGGAAAACATCTCAACGTGTCGCGCATGTCGATCGAATCCCCGCGCGCCGCGGCAAGTGTAAGATCGGCAAACGTTTTCTCCACCGGATTTCCGGCCGCGGCTCGCCGCGCAATGAGCTGTTCCTCCGCCACGAATTGCAGCTCAAATTTGCGACCGGTTATGTCTTCAAAGATCCGCACGACTTCGAGCTGGCTGAGCGCTTCCGGCCCGCCGAGCTCGACGATCACGTTCCGCGCCGACGGATCATGCAGAGCGCGCACGGCAAACTCAGCGACGTCCTCTAAAGAGATGTAGCTAATCTTCGCCTGGCCCGAGCCATAAATTGTCGCTTTACCATTTTGCGCGTCGAAGCCGAGATGCGGGCCCAGCCAAATCTCCATGAAAAATGTCGGCCGCAGAATCGTGCAGGTCAGCCCGCTTTGTTGCAGATGTTTTTCCACCGCGCGCTTGGCGTCAATCAGCGGGTTGCCGCCTTTCTTCCCCATTTTCCCGGAAACGGAAATGAAAACAAAATGGCCGCACTTGGCCGCGCGCGCTGCATCGATCAGGTCCATTTGCCCGCGACGGTCAACGCTTTCGAATGTGTCGGCTTCGGTCTGCGCCATGATCGCAGTCGGCGTCGTGATGACCGCGGTCGCGCCGCGACAAGCGTGATCGAGGGAGGCGCGATCTTTCAAGTCACCCTCGACGAGCTCGGCGCCGAGTTTGGTTAATGCAGCCTTCTTTGCCGGATCAGACATGCTTCGCACGAGGGCGCGCACCGGTTTGCCCGCTTTTGCAAGTTGCCGACAAACTTCGAAACCCAGTGTGCCGGTTGCGCCAACAACAAGTTTCATAACGACAGATTATTGATTGGCTCGAACGAATTCCAGCCGGTTCGCGCGCGATTGTCGATCTTAGGACGGTCGTTGTTTGACAGCGGACATGCGCTCAACCGGCTCAACCGAGTGAAAAGTCATAGACCGTATCGAGCC
>JBHEMD010000097.1:0-2940 GCA_046262735.1 Chthoniobacterales bacterium
CGATAACATGAAACGCCGCCTCTCATGCGCAAGTCTTAACTGCTAAGTTTTAAGTTTTAAGTGCGGAAGCGATCTCTTGGCTTAACACTTAAAACTTAAACCTTAAAACTCGCTCCATGCTCCGCGTTCTGGTTGCTCCGTCCATTCTCGCCGCCGATTTCTCGAATCTCGAAGCGGAGATTCATCGAGTCGAAGAAGCGGGCGCCGATTGGCTGCATCTCGACATCATGGATGGCCATTTCGTCGATAATATTTCGTTCGGGCCCGCCGTCGTCGCGACGGTGCGCAAACACACCGCGCTGCCGCTCGATGTTCATCTCATGATCGAGCGGCCCGATCATTATCTGCCGCGCTTCCTCGACGCCGGCGCGAATTCCATCACCGTCCATGTGGAATCCGAGTCGCGGCATGAAGTCCCGCAAACGCTAGCCAGCATTCGTGCGGCCGGGTGCGGAGTGGGGTTGACCTTGAATCCGGCGACGCCGTTCGAAGCGGTCGCGCCGTATCTCGACAGCATCGATCTTTTGCTGATCATGACGGTTCATCCCGGTTTCGGCGGCCAGGCGTTTCGGCCCGAGATGATGGAGAAAGTCCGCCGCGCCAAAGAGTGGCGGGACGGGAACGGCGGCAAACTCCACATCGAAGTCGACGGCGGGATCAATCGCGAGACCGCGCGGCAGTCGATCGAGAACGGCGCCAACATTCTCGTCGCTGGCACCTCGATTTTCCGCGCGCCGGATTACGCGAAGGCGATCCGCGAGTTGCGCGGGGAGTGACACGCGTTGAAACAGGGTTCGCACTGAAAAAATGCGTGTCATCCCGAGGCTGGCGCAGCGCGCCGAGGGACCTCACAGTCGCGGATCGAGGATCTCTTGCCGCAAATCTTTCCACGAAGGATTCAAGGTCCGAACAAGATCGTTCTTCTTCTCGCGACGCCACCCTTTGATTTCTTTCTCACGCGAGATCGCATCACCCGCGGCGTTGAAAGATTCGTAGTACACCAGGCGGTCGCAACGATACCTCCTGACAAAACTCTTCGGATTCGCATTCGCATGAAACCAAAGGCGGCTCTCCAGGCTATTCGTTACGCCCGTATACAAAACGGTCCTGCTGCGATTGGACATCATGTAAATATAGAAGGTCTTCACTGCGACTGGGAGGTCCCTCGGCGCGCTGCGCCAGCCTCGGGATGACGGCGCTTTTTATGTGGGAATATTCCAGGGGAGATTATGCGCGGCTATTGCAAATTATACGCTTCCACCACCGCATTCCCGACTCCATTGTTAACCCCGCGCACGATGCCTGTGTAGTTCCCCGGAGGAACTGTGGTCACGAGGGTCGATTCCAAGTCATTGGTTGGCGCGAGGCCGGTGGCCTCGATCGTTGCCTGCTGGCTGGCGCCGTCGCTGTCGCGCACTTTCCAGTTGTTGTTCGAATCGAGCAGATTCGCATTTGCATCGCGCAGCTCCAAAGTCGGATTCGCCAGAGGCGTCGGCACGCCGAACGCACTGAGCGACGGTCCGATGGCACGCACCACCACTTTCGTTGTTTGATTGCCAATGATGAAGCCGCCGATCATCGCGCCATCGCCGGTTTGGACAAAACCGCGGGTGCTGATGTTGCCAATCTTGCCGGTGGACTGGGCCAGATCGTAGCCTTCGACGACGGCGATGCCGGTTGCATTATTCGCGCCGCGCAGGACGGCGGTATAATTCCCACTCGGCAAGGTCGCGATCAGGGCGGACTCGGCATCGTTCGTCGGCGCGACCCCGCTGGCTTGAATCGCCGCCACCTGGTCGCCCGTAATCACGCCGCCGATCTGTGTCGTCTTCCAGTTATCGTTGCGGCCGATCGACGCATTGGCTCCGTCGAAAAGCTCAAGCTGTGGATCGCTCATGGCTCCGGGCACGATACCCGCGAGCGACGGCCCGATGGCCCGCAGAATCACGGTCTTGTTCCCGCTGCCGGTAAGAATCAATCCGCCGATCAAAACATTGTCGCCCGTGCCAACCTGCAACCGCGTCGAGACATTGAGCAGTGCATTCTTAACGCCGGTGTTCATCTGGAACGAATTTTTTGAAGCGAATGGGTCGCTCCACGAGGTGCCATCGTTAAACGTGCTTCTCTCGCCAAGGTAATCGGCCAGCGAACCCGAAGGCGTAATCGTCGGATTGCTTCGCCACCACTCAAAGCTGCCCGATTTCGCCCGGACAACGAGCCAGTAGGTGGTGTTGGCCGCCAGGGTAAACGAGGACGTGGCCGTTAAGGTGTAATCTTCCGGCTGATCGAACATGCCGTTGGGAGCCAGATTTGTCGTTCCCTCGATGGTAAAAAGGACGCTAGTCCCCGGGTCCGTCCCGGCGTCGTTTCGAATATCAATCGCCGGAACGTTGGGTCCGCTCGAGCTTGTGTGGACCCGCAAAATCACGTTCGAAAGGGGCGTACTCGAACTGCCCATGGTGAACTTCACCGCCTGCTGCCCGCCGAAACCAATGTCCGGCCCCGGATTTTCGCTGCTGCTGCCGGGAGGATAATTGCCGAGGATAATGGCCGCGCTTGCAGTCGTCGCGGCTGTCGCAAGGCTCGAAACAACTATCGCCACAAAGACCCACACGTTTCTTCTCATACTGCGAATTTATGTAGCGACCTGGCCATTTCACCTCAATGTTTTTTTTCGAAAAATTCACCGCCGCTTTCCATTGACGAGCGGCATGGTCCGAGACCGCGCGGCTGTCGATCGAGAACGGCGCCAACATTCTGGTCGCCGGCACCTCGATTTTCCGCGCGCAAGATTACGCGAAAGCGATCCGCGATTTAAGGGGCGACTGAAAGCTCCAAATTCCAACATCCAAGCTCCAGAGAAGCTCCAAGCACCCAATATTCAAGGCAACGGTGCCGGCGCTCTTGGCGCTTTGCTGTTTGAAGTTTCTCTGGTGCTTG
>JBHEMD010000098.1:0-20799 GCA_046262735.1 Chthoniobacterales bacterium
GCTCTGGCAGGCGGTCAATATCTGCACGGCCCGGCGCGCGTTCGCCCTGGTTTACGCCGGGCACGCGCACGTCGTTTCCGCCGACGAAGCAAACAATTTCCTGACCCACGATTTTGAAAGCTGGCGCGACTTTTCCGTGACCGCGCCGGAGCACGAGATGGTCACGACCATTGCATGGAGGATTCGTGTGCCGCGCGTGATCGTGCTGCTCTTTTTCGATCGGCTGCCAAAGAAGGAAGTGAAATTCACCCGGCACAACGTTTTCGAGCGCGACAAAAACACCTGCCAATACTGCGGCCAGCTTTTCGATCGCAGCGAATTGAACCTCGATCATGTGGTGCCGCGCGATCGTGGCGGCACGACCACGTGGGAAAATGTCGTCTGCTCGTGCATTGCGTGTAACACGCGCAAAGGCAACCGGCTGCCGCGCGAAGCGCAGATGAGTCTCATTCGCAAACCGAAGCGTCCGAAGTGGCGGCCGTTTGTGCAGGTGACCTTTGCCTCGCCCCAGCACGAAAGCTGGCGGCACTTCGTCGATCTGGCCTACTGGAACGTGGAGCTCAGCGACTAACTCTTTGAAACGCGGATAACGCGGATCTAAACGCGTCGGCAAAACTTCGCTCCCTGCTGATTCGCGCCATCCGCGGTTAGCGACTGGATGTCGATCTGAGGGCAATGCTTTGATCCTGCACCTTGAGCGCGCGCAAAATTGGCTGGGGATAAACTCCGAGGAAAATCGTCGCAATAATCATGGCGACGATCGCAGTGCGCGATAAAACGCTGAGCGGAATTGCGGCCAAGTTGTTTGCTGACTGCCAGTACATCGCTCGCACGACCTTCAGGTAATAGTAGAAGCCGCACGCCACGGTGATGATGCCGGCTATCACCAGTGCGATCTGATGTTGCGCGATTGCGCTGTAGAAAATGAAAAATTTTCCGAAAAATCCGGCGGTGAACGGCAGCCCCGCCAGTGAAACCATTCCAATCAACATCGCAAACGCAAGAAAGGGCGAGCGGCTGGCGAGGCCATCGAAATCGCCGATCTGTTCGCCGGTTTGCTGGGACACGATGACGAGCACGGCGAAACTCAGCAGCGTCATGAGCAAATACGCGACGAGATAAAAGACGACCGCGTCGCCGTCGAAACAGGCGACGCCGATGAGAAGATAACCGGCGTGCGCGATGCTCGAGTAGGCCAGCAGTCGCTTCAGGTTCGTTTGCGGGAGCGCAGCCAGATTGCCATAGAGCAACGTTAAGAGCGCAATTAACACGATCACACGCTGCATCTGCGGCAACATCGAAAACGGCCGCAGCACCCGCAGCAGCACGACAAACCCCGCGGCCTTGGATCCGACCGAGAGGTAGGCCGTGACTGGAGTCGGCGCGCCTTGATAAACGTCGGGCACCCAAACCTGGAACGGCACAGCGGCAATCTTAAAGCCCAGCGCGACGATCACCAGCACCGCGCCGAAAAGCGCGCCGCTCTTTTCGGTAGCGGGATCCGCGAGCGCTGCAGCGATGCGAGACAAGTTCGTTTCCCCGGTCACGCCGAAAATCCATGTAATTCCATAAACAAGAAATGCCGCCGCGAGCGCGCTCAGCACGAGATATTTCACACCGGCTTCCAGCGTCGCGGGATTGCGCCGATTGAAACTGACCAGGACGTAAAAGGAAATCGTGACCAGCTCGAGCGAGACGAAGATCATCACGAAATCGATCGCCGAAACGAGATACATCAGGCCGGCACAGGTAAAAATCGGCAGAGCAAAAAATTCGCCCAATCGCGACGGACCCGTCATTTCCACCAGCACGACCGGCGCATAATCGAGCATCATGATCAGGACCAGGATCGTGGTCAGAAGCGCAAACCGTTTGAAGAAGATCGACAACGGATCGGCGGTATAAAAACTCCAGAAGCCGCGCAGCGTTTCCGACCCGGGATTTGGCCCGACAAACCAGGTCGCGACGAACACTGCGGCGAGCGCGCCGATAGCCGCGAAGGCCAGCGTCCGCTTCTCGATGCGCGGCGCAAACGCTTCGAGCATCAAAATGATCATGCCCGCAAGCAGCACCGCGATCTCCAGATTGCTCGCCCGGATCATCGATTTGCCGCGAAATAGGTTTGAAAACCCGGTGCGATCATTCGGACAAACGACTGCGGGAAAAAGCCGAACCAAAGCAGCGCCGCTACGAGCAGCGCAACCCGAACGCGCAAATCACGGCGAAGATCGACCATGTCACTCCAACGTTCGCCGAGTGATCCCATGAAGATTCGCCGATACGCGCGCAGCATGTAAACGGTCGAGATCACGACGCCCCAGAGCGCGAGCGCAGTAGCAACCTGGAAAATGTGGAAGCGCTGCAGCTCCCAGCCGTTTCGAAACGCGCCGAAAAAGATCATGATTTCGCCGGCGAAATTGGCGAAGCCGGGCAGACCAATCGCGGCAAACGCTCCGAAGCCGAACGCCATTCCCGCGAACGGCATCACTTTCGCGAGACCGCCGAGGTCCTCGAACGCGAGGGTACCGGTGCGTTTGCGCAGTTCACCGGCCAGCGCGAAGAGCAACGCAATCGATAACCCGTGCGCAAACATCAACGTCGTCGCGCCGGTCGTGCCGAGAATGTTCGCGCTGGCGATTCCAAGCAAAATGTAACCCATGTGCATGACACTCGAGTAGCCAAGCATCCAATCGAGACGCTTCTGCGCGATCGTGACCAGTCCGATGTAAATGATGTTGACGAGCAACAGCACGATGAGCAGATGGGTCCAGTGCCGCGCGCCTTCGGGAAGCAGCGGCACAGCCAGACGCAGCAATCCATAAAGGCCAAATTTTTTGAGCACACCCGCATGCAACATCGCCGCCGACGCGGGCGCCGAGGCATAGGCGTCCGGCGCCCAACTGTGAAATGGAAACAGCGCGATCAGAATTCCAAAACCCACCAGCAGCAGCAGATAAATGTGCCGTTGCGCCTCGGGCGCGATTTGGCCGGTAATTGCCGCAGCCTGCAAAGCGCGAATGTCGAAGCTGCGTGATCCAGCGGGAACACTTTGGTAGAGCAGGATCAAACCCAGCAGCAAAATGAAACTGCCGAGCGCGAGATAAATCGTGATCTTCCAGGCCGCCGCCGTACGGTTGCCGGTTCCCCAGATTCCAATCAAGAGAAACGTCGGGATCAGCGCCAGCTCATGAAAGGCGTAAAAGAAAAACAAGTCGAGCGAGGCAAACGCCCCGATCGCGCCCCCGGAGATGAAAAGGAGACAGCCGTAAAAGCCATTTTCGTATTTGTCGATCTTCCCGCTGAACCAGACGGCCGCGACGGTCACGATCGCCGCGAGCAAGATCATTACCAGACTCAAGCCGTCGATGCCGACGGCAAAGTTGAGTCCCCAGTCTGCCGAAATCGGCAATGAGAAGACGTTTTGAAAACCGCGGGCCGATCCATTGAACAAACCCAAAGCGACCAACGTCACGCCGAGCGTAAAGATCGACGCACCCAAAGCCGTTTTCCGCGCCGGCGCGCCCACCAGAATCGCGATCGCTGCAATGATGGGAGTGAAAATGATGAGCGGAATCATTAGCGAAATACGGCGAAGTAGATCAGCGCCACGATGCCCAAGCCGAAGAGAAATGCATAGGCCTGCAGATTGCCGACTTGAAACAAGCGGAGCAGCGCGCCCAGTCCCCATGTGCCGCTGCTCGCACCGCGCACTGCGGCGGTGTCAATCACCGCGCGATCGAGCGACGCCGAAAGACGCGCGAGCAGTTCCTGCGTCGAGTTGATTAACCAGCGGTAAAACTCGTCGATGTAAAAGCGGCGCCGCAAAAGATCGACATCGAATCGCTCGGTGGTGCGTCCTTTGTAAAAGACGATGGCGAGTCCGGCGCCGAAGAGAAACGCGAGGATCGCGAGCAACGACACTGCCGCGACATTGCCTTTCTCCGCCGGCGGAGCGACAAAGTGGCGACTGAATGCGGAGAATCCCGCGATCGTGGCAAACAAAGCGAGCACGACCAGTGGCGCAATCATTACCAGTGGGGATTCTTTGCTCGTGCGGGCAGCGTCGCTGCGCGGTTTCCCGAAAAAAACGACGACGAACAATCGTGCGCTGTAGAACGCGGTTAGGAACGCCGTGATTAGCGCGAGCAGGAAGATCGACATGTTCTGTTGGTAGGCGAGCGCAAGGATCGCGTCCTTGCTGAAAAAACCGCTGAATGGCGGACAACCCATCAGTGCGAGCGCGCCGACGAGAAAAGTGACAAACGTGACTTCAAGTTTTCGGCGTAGGCCGCCCATTTCCCAGATGTCCTGCTTGTGATGCAGCGCGACAATGACCGACCCGGCGGCGAGGAAGAGGAGCGCTTTGAAAAACGCGTGCGTGAAAAGATGGAAAATCGCGGCGCTGTTCGAGGCGAGTCCAACCGCCATGACCATGTAGCCAAGCTGGGAAAGTGTGGAGTAAGCGAGGATTCGCTTGATGTCGTCCTGCTGCGTGGCGATGAGCGCGGCGAGCAGCGCCGTGATCGTGCCGATCCACGCGATCACGAGGAGCGCACTCGCGGACGCCTGGATGATGAAGCCCACGCGCACGAGCATGTAAACACCCGCCGCGACCATCGTTGCGGCGTGGATGAGCGCAGACACAGGCGTCGGACGTTCCATCGCGTCCGGCAACCAGACGTGCAGCGGAAACTGCGCCGATTTGCCGACCGCACCGCAGAAGATCAAAAGCGCCGCGACCGTGAGAAATCCGGGGTGACTGGACAAGATCGACAATCGCGGAGCGATCTCGGCGAAAACGACCGAGCCGCTCGCCATCCAGACCATCAGAATTCCGAGCGCAAATCCGAAATCGCCGATGCGCGTGGTGATAAAAGCCTTGTTCGCCGCAGCGGCCGCGGCGTCGCGTTCAAACCAATGGCCGATGAGCACGTAGGAGGTGAAGCCGACCAACTCCCAAAAGATGAACAACATCACGAAATTGTTCGCCAGCACGATCCCGAGCATGGCGAACATGAAGAGCGAGAGCGCGGCGAAGTAACGCGATTTACCGGGGTCGTCGCGCATGTAGCCGAGCGAATAAATGTGGATGAGTGCGCCGACGCCGGAAACGAGCACCAGCATCATTCGGCTCAGCCAATCGAGAATAAAGCCGAACGGCACATTGAGTACTCCCGGGACATTCAGCCAATTGAGCGCGACCGCTGCCGTGTCGCCGCGCGCAAAGATCGCGCACGCGGCGAGGAAACTGACGACTACTGCTGCCACCGAAATCGCGGCGCTGATATTTCGCGACCGCTGCGTAAACAGCGTGATCACGGCCGCGCTAATTAGCGGAGCGAGCAGGACGAGCCAAGCCTGGCTTGAGTTCATGGGTCAAGCCTGCAAATGACGAATGACGAATGACGAAACCCGAATGACGAATCTCGCAACGCAATCGCTGAGTTTTCGTCATTCGTCATTTGAACTTCCTTCGTCATTCGCTCATTCGTCATTGTTCAGCGCATACAGCGGATTCAAAACTTAAGCGTCGTGATGTCTTCGACATGTGTTGTCTGTCGAACACGAAAGAGGGCGACAATAATGGCGAGGCCGACGGCGACTTCGGCGGCGGCAACACTGATGATGAAAAAGACGAAGACCTGTGCGTTGTAATTGGGCAAGCCGTTTGGCTGGAGATGGAAACGCGAGAAAGCAACGAGGGAGAGATTGGCGGCATTGAGCATCAGCTCGAGCGACATCAAAATGATGATGAGATTGCGGCGCAGCATCACACCGGCGAACCCGATGGTGAAGAGGATGCCGCTGACGATCAGGTAATGGCCGAGCGTCACCATGTCAGCGCAGCTCGCGTTTGCTTAACAGCACCACGCCCACCGTGGCGACGAGAACCAGCACGCCGACGATTTGAAACGGCAGATTGTAATTATCGAAAAGCAGCAGACCGATGCTGCGGACATCGTCCGTTGTCGATCTTGCGAGCGGCGGAAACGTTTGCTGCGCGATCTTAAGATTTCCAACCACGTAAAAGATTTGCGTGAGCAGCGCGAGGGCAACGACCGCACCGCCCGCCGAGGCGATCCAGTTGATCTTGCGTAACCTTTCGGCGCGCAAATCGAGCAGCATGATGATGAAAAGAAACAGCACCATGATCGCGCCGGCATAAACGAGCACCTGGATGATGCCGACAAAGTAGGCGTCGAGCGACATGAAGAGCGCGGCCAGCCCGAGGAACGAAACGACGAGGCTGAGCGCGCTCGCGATTGGATTGCGATTAATCACGACGGCCGCGCCAAACACGAGCATGAGCAGAGCAAAGCACCAGAAGAGGAAAACAGGCATTGTGTTAGGCCACAGATGAACACAGATGAAACACAGATGAAAAATCACGATCAGGAAAATCGGTGATCATCGGTCTCAATCTGTGGCTTCTATTTTTTCTCGTTCCATTTCAAAACAACCCCGTGCATGACGCCGCCGATTTCAAGCAGTTTATCTTTCTGATGGACCATTTCTTCGCGGGTGAATCCGGTAATGGCGTAATCTTTGCGCAGGAAAATCGCCTGCTCGGGGCAGACCTCTTCACACAGTCCGCAGAAAATACAGCGCACCATGTCGATATCGAATTCTTCGGGATATTTCTCGACCTTGGCGAAACGGTCGGTGCGCGAAAGTTCGCCCGGGACCATTTTGATGGCGCGCGGCGGACAAATGAACTCGCACAACTGGCAGGCGACGCAGCGCACCCGGCCGTCGGCATCGCGCACCAGTGCGGGCGCGCCGCGATAATGCTCAGGCAGGTTCGGGTCCCATTTCTGTTCCGGATACTGCATCGTCACTTTCGTCCGGCCGAAGAGCATGTTCTTGAAATGCTTCAACGTGATCACGAGACCCGCGACGATCGCGGGCAAATACAGTCGCTCCCGCCAGTTCAGGTTCGGTCGTGGGACAGTGATGGCCATGGTCAGAATGACGAATGACGAATGACGAATGACGAATTAATGACGAAGCACCAATAACGAAGGATGAATGACGAACTATTCCAGCAGTCGTGTCGCGCCTTTTCGTCATTCGTCATTTGGGTTTCCTTCGTCATTCGTCACTCGGATTTCGTCATTATGTCGGGAGAAATGCCATTATCCCAGCGACCACAAAAATGTTCGCGAGCGCGATCTCGAAAAAGAACAGCCATCCCAGTCGCATGAGCTGGTCGTAGCGGAACCGAGGCAGGGTCCAGCGGACCCACATGAAAATGAAAATCACGACTGCGACCTTGGCGAAAAAAACGGCAATGTTCAGCAGCCCGAAAATCCAGCCGTGGGAGCCGTCGGGGATTCCCGGAAAATGCCAGCCGCCGAAGAACAAGGTGACGACCAGGGCCGATCCGGAAATCATGGCCGCATATTCGCCAAGGAAGAAGAGCGCGAACTTCATTCCGGCATATTCGGTGTGATATCCGCCGGCGAGCTCCTGCTCGGCCTCCGGTAAATCGAACGGCAGCCGGTTTGTTTCGGCGAAAACTGCGATCATGAACACGAGGAATGAGATGACCATAGAAACGGCCAGAAGCCATTTACCAATGTTTGCCCAGTCGCCAACGAAGGGCGCGATGAGCCAACCGTGCTCGACCTGATAACGAACGACGCTCGTCAGGCGCAAATTGCCGACCACCATGAAGATTGGAATCACGGCGAGGCCGAGCGAGAGCTCATACGAGATCATCTGCGAACTGGACCGCACGCCGCCGAGAAACGGGTATTTGGAATTGGACGCCCAACCGGCGAGCACGATGCCGTAAACGCCTAACGAAGCGATTGCGAAGATGTAGAGAATGCCGACGTTCACATCGGCGATCACCATCGGCACGCCGAACAATGTGCTGCCAAACGGCACAACGGCGATCGTGATGAGCGCCGGGATTAGCGCGAGACACGGCGCGAGCCAGTAGTAGAAGGTGTTTACATTGGCCGGGCTAAAACTCTCCTTCAGCAGCAGCTTGAACACGTCCGCAACCGGTTGAAAAAGGCCGGCCGGCCCGACCCGATTCGGCCCGAGCCGATCTTGCATGAACGCGCTCACCCGCCGCTCGGCATAGACCGCATACGAGACCATCGGCAGAATCACCAAAAAAAGAATACCAAGAATTTTGAGCAGCGAAGTGGTGACGAAAGAATAATCCATGTCGATCTCTCAATCGGGCGGGCGGGCCATGGGCTGATCTGCATCGATCTGCGGCGCAAGCGGACCGCGTGCGCGCAGAACCTGAATGCCGAGATCGCCGATTTTGCCCAGGGTAAGCCCCGCGAATTCCGGCACGGCTTCGCTCATCTGCCGGAAAAGATCATCGATCGAGTAGAGCGAATTGCTGCCGGTGAGTGCCTGGAGCAGGTCGCGCAAGATCTCCCAATCGTCCCGCGCGTTGCCGGGACCGCGAATCGCGCGGTTGAGCCGCTGCAAACGGCCTTGGCCGTTGATCATCGAGCCGCGTTTCTCGGCAAATGCGAACGCCGGCAGCACGGCGGTGGCTTTTTCGGTGGCGGCATTGTCCAGAATATCGACGAGGATGAAAGCTGGCAGGTTGGCCAGTTCCTCGGCGGAAATTCCGATCTCGATTGGATTTTCGTGCAAGGCGAGCAGCCCTTTCACGCGACCGGTTTTCACCGCCTGCGCAATGTCCGGCAGTCTCGCGCCCGGCTGCGCAGTGAGGCCGAGCAGACGCGCTCCGTTCGTGTTCGGGTTGCGATCTTCGCTCAGCAGAATGTCGTCGCCCGGCCCGGCGCGCGGGACGATGTCGATCAAGTCAACGCCCAGCGTACGTGCGAGCTGCGCTGTGAGCCAAAGCTCCTCGTTCGTCATCCGCCCGGAGGCGATGATCGCCGTTTCCCAGCCGGAAAAATGTCGGAGTTGCAGCGCGGCCCGCTCGATTGCGGCCGGCCAGTCAACCGCGGCGAGTTTGTCGCCGGACAAAATGCGCGGCTCGAGCAATCTGCTTTCCGAAGTGACGTAATCAAAGTTGAGCCGGCCGTAGTCGCACATCCAGCAGGAGTTGACGTGATCGTTCTCACGCGGCGTTTGCCGGTAAACGATGTCTTCGCGCGCGCCGATGATTGTGTTGCAGCCGGTAGCGCAACTGGTGCAGATGCTTTTGGTTTCCTTCAAAAACCAGACGCGCATCTTGAAACGGAAATCGGTTGAGGTGAGTGCGCCGACCGGACAAATGTCCACCGTGTTGAGTGAGTAATTGTTTTCGAGGCGCTTGCCGGGATGCGCGGTCAACACGGTGTGACTGCCGCGATCGACAAAGCCAAGCACGTCGTCGTGCGCAATTTCCTGGCAGAAGCGGACGCAGCGCGAACAAAGAATGCAGCGTTCATCGTCGAGCGTGACGCGCGGCCCGAGCTGCACCGCTTTCGGTTTTTTGACTTTGTTCTCGAGAAAGCGCGAGCCAGCCGCGCCATATTCGACGCTGAATTCCTGCAGTTCGCATTCGCCAGCCTGATCGCAAATCGGGCAATCGAGCGGATGATTGATCAGCAAAAATTCCATCACACCGCGCTGACATTCCTTCACCAGCGGCGAATCTGTTCGCACCCCCATCCCTTCGCTCACTTCCTGGGCGCAGGAAATCTGCGGACGTGGCATCCAATTGACGATCGGTTTGCCGTCCGCGCCGAGCTCCGGTTTGCGGTCGGGCCCGAGCCGTGGCATGCCCATTTCGACAAGACACATGCGGCAATTGCCCGGCGAGCTGAGCTTTTTGTGATAACAATAGCGCGGCACAAAAATTCCCGCCTGCGCGCACGCCTCAATCACGCGCGTGCCTTTTGGAAACTGATGCCAAACGCCATCGATCTGGACGTTGAACAGCGGTGCTGGCGATTGCTCCAAAGCGGCCATTGCGAGTTCTTACTCTTTCTCTTGCTCCTGCTCTGAACCGAATTCGGCATTCGGCTCCTCGCGCGCGGTGCCACTGTCGAACCCGTAGCCCAACCCTTTCAGAAGGCCCGCCAGCATGTTCACAATCTGCACTAGCTGGTCTTTTGCCCCGACGACGCGATCCAGCGTCGCGAGCTTCCGCGAGACCAACACGTCTAGACACGCTGCTGCCTCAACTGCTGATCCGCGCGCTGTGTCGAAAAATCTTGCGCGATCTCGCTTCGAAAACTTTCCATTCCCTTCTGCAATATTCAGGGGAATGCTTGTCGCAGCGCGATCGAGTTGGTCCTTTGCTGCAGCTTTCGCGGCGATCGAGGGAAGAAGCTCACCGACCCACTCGTTAAAACTCAACGACAGTTGATAAACGTTCAGCTTCTCGTGATCGAAGTAGGCCTTCATTCGCCAGAGTAGACCAAGAGCATGAGCATGAGAAAGAGTAAGAGCTAAATCGTTCCCGCCGCGCCGGCTTTTTCCCAGCCGGGATCGTGCGCCAGCGGCGAGGTTTCGATTTGTTCTTCGGCGACTAATTCTTCCGGCGTGAGCTCCGGTGGCAATGGCGGCGGGACCGGCTTGGTTGCGCGCGTGGCGAATTCTTCCGGGAACTTTTCGACAAAACTTTGCGTCGGCCACGCGCAGGCTTCGCCAAATGCGCAAATGGTCCGGCCGGCGATGTTGTCGCCGATCGTTTTCAATGTGCGCGGGTCTTCGGTCACCCCGCCGCCGAGCAACATGCGATCGGTGATCTTTTTCATCCAAAGCGAGCCTTCGCGGCAAGGCGTGCATTGTCCGCACGATTCGTGCGCATAAAATTCGTTGATGTTGTTGAGCGCCCAAACCATGTCGCGTGAATCATCGAGCACGATCACGCCGCCCGACCCCGCCATCGACCCGGCGGCGGCGAGCGAATCGAAATCCATCGGGACCTGATCGATCGTCATTTGCCGCTCGATTAGCGATCCATCGGGTTGTCGATCCTTGATTTTGAAGCGTTCGTCGGCGCGCAAAACTTTGGCCGAGCTGCCGCCGGGAATCACCGCCTTGAGCATACGGCCCGGTCGCATACCGCCGGCCATCTCGTAAATGAGTTTGCCCATCGTGACCGCACCGACTTCGATTTCGAAATAACCGGGCCGCTGCACGTCGCCGCTCACGCACACGATGCGGGTGCCGGTATTGTTCGGCCGGCCCATCCGCGCGTATTCGGCGCCGCCCATGGCGATGATGTGTTTTACGTGGCAGAGCGTTTCCACGTTGTTGACTATGGTCGGGCACATGTAGAGCCCGAGCACGGCCGGGAAAAAAGGCGGCTTGATCCGCGGGTAGCCGCGCTTGCCTTCGAGCGATTCAATCAATCCGGTTTCTTCGCCGCAAATGTAGGCTCCCGCGCCGCGATGAATGAAAACGTCGAGATCGAATCCCGAGTCGAGAATATTGGGCCCGAGAAAATTGTGCTCGCGCGCTTCGGCGATGGCGCGCTCCAGAATCCTGGCGCCTTCCGGGAACTCGCCGCGAATGTAAATGTATGCGGTCTTCGCGTTGAGGGCGAAACAGGAGATCGCGATTCCTTCGAGAAGCTGGTGCGGATCTTGATGGATGATGTAGCGGTCCTTGAATGTCCCCGGCTCCGACTCATCGGCGTTGCAAATCAAATAAACCGGGCGCTTTTCATCCGGCTTGATGAAGCTCCATTTGAGTCCGCAGGAAAAGCCGGCGCCGCCGCGGCCGCGCAAACCTGAAGTTTTGACTTCGTTGACGATCTGCTCGCGCGAGATGGTCACGGCTTTGCGTAAATCCTCGTAGCCGCCATCTTTGAGATAAGTGTCGATGTCGATCTTCCAATCTTTGCGGCCGATGTTTTTGAAGATGAGACGGCGCTCGAGTGGATGAGGAGGTTGCTGATCCCTGATTGCCGATTGCGGATTGCGCACAAGATCGACAATTGCGTTCGGATTCACGCTCTCGCGCAGCTGCTCGTTGAGCATGCAGACCGGCGCGGTACCGCAGCTGGCCAGACATTCGACGAATTCGACGCTGTACTTTCCGTCCCCGCTAACCGAGATCGGGTTATGCATTCCTTCGGAGTCGGTCTTCCGCTGAATTCCCGTTGCCGCGCAGACGTTTTCCATCACCTGATAACTTCCCGCCATCGCGCAGCTGAGCGTGCGGCAGACGCGGATGTGCGTTTTGCCCGCGGGTCGCTGGCGCAGCATCGGATAAAACGTGACCAGCTCGAGAACGTTGATCGGCTGGAGCCCGAGCTTGGCCGCGATCCAGGTCACCGCCTCATCGCCGATGAACCCGAAATGTTCCTGCCAAAGATGCAAAAGCGGCAACGACGCGCTGCGTTTCTGATCGGGCGGGTAATGCTCGATCGCCTCGTCCATTTTCCGCTCCAACTCGGCGGGAACGCGTGTGCTCGTCGAGTCCACGGAAAAGGAAAGTCAGTCGGACAACGTGCTCTGTTTTTCCGCCACCTTGTCATCCTTAAAAATGATCGTTACCGAATCCTTTCCCTGGCGGTAAACGTAAGTCGTCTTCTTCATGATGACGAAATCCTTGTTATCGATTTCGCTCGGCGAGCCAAGGATGGATTCCACCTGTTTCTTCGACATCCCCTCGGCGACTTCATCGACATTCGCTTTGGTGATGCGCCGGCCGGGGCAGGCATCGAGCATGAGCGCGAGCATGAGTACGAGCAGGAGCCGCGAAATGACGAATGACAAATGACGAATACGGGCAAATGACGAAGCACGAATGACGAATGACGAAGGAATGACGAAGCTCCAATGTCGAAACGATGCCGACCGCTTATCCGGACGGTTTCGGAATTCGTCATTCGGATTTGGCTCGTGCTTCGTCATTCTCCTCATCTGTCGCATTCGCCCATGACAAAGTCCAGACTGCCGAGCACGGCCGGGACGTCGCTCACCATGCAGCCCGGCAACAATTCCGGCAAAATGCTCAGGTTCACAAAAGATGGCGCGCGGATTTTCAGCCGATACGGCACGCCGCCGCCGCGGCTGTTGATGTAAAAACCGAGCTCGCCCTTGGGGTTCTCGGCCGCGAAATAAATTTCGCCCGGCGGCGCGTCGAGTCCTTCGGTGACGATGATGAAATGGTGGATGAGCTCCTCCATTTTCGTCAGCACGCGCGATTTTGGCGGCGGCATGTTTTTCCAATCCGTCACGTTGATCGGCCCGGTCGGGAGTTTGTCGATTACCTGGCGCAGGATCTTCACGCTCTGCCGCATCTCTTCGATTCGAACAAGGTAACGATCGTAACAATCACCCGCGCTTCCGATCACGACCTCGAAATCGTATTTGTCGTAGTCGAGGTAGGGATGTTTGCGCCGCAGATCGTGCTCGGCGCCGCTCCCCCGCAGGTTCGGCCCGGAGAGCGCGTAGGCGATGGCGCGCTCTTTGGGAATCACGCCAATGTCCCTGGTTCGATCGACGAAAATGCGATTTCGCGTTAGCAACCGGTCGACCTCGTCGAGCTGCGGCGGAAATTCGTCGAGGAACTTCTGGAGTTGTGGGATGAACCGCTCCGGCAGATCGCGGATCTGTCCGCCGACGCGCGTGTAGGACGTGGTGAAACGCGCGCCGGTCAGCAGTTCGAAGAGATCGTAAAGTTTTTCACGCTCGGTGAACGTGTAGAGAAAGACCGTCATCGCGCCGAGATCAAGCGCCATCGCGCCGAGCCCGAGCAAATGGGAGGAGATGCGCGAGGTCTCACAGCAAATAGTGCGGATGGCCTGGCCGCGCGGGGGAATTTCCCAGCCCATCAACTTTTCCACCGCCAGCGCGTAAGCGACGTTGTTCGAGAGCGGCGCCAGATAATCGAGCCGGTCGGTGTAGGGCACGAACTGGTTGTATTGCATGTTCTCGGCGATTTTTTCGTCGCCGCGATGGAGATAGCCAATGTCTGGCGTCGCTGTGGTGATGATCTCGCCGTCGAGCTCGAGCACGAGCCGCAGCACCCCGTGCGTTGCCGGGTGCGACGGCCCCATGTTGAGGATCATTTTCTCGCCGATGTCGCCGTCGCTCGCGCGCAGCTCCTCCTCAGCCACGGCCACGCGCCTCACCGGATCGGGTGACTCAATTTCGCGCACGGTGAACGCCATAGGTTCGACAATTCCGTTTACGCTCGCGAGTGCGTTACCGGGCGCAAGCGTAAACTCGTAGGGACGAATCGCCGAGCCGTCCGCCATCGGCGCACCCGGCGGTCGCGCCCTGCCAATTTGCCGTTTGAATCGCGCATCGGGGCGACGATGCTGGAACCTCATGAAAAAGATTGCGCTGTTGTTTGCCGGGCAGGGCGCGCAGGTGGTCGGGATGGGTCGCGACCTGGGCGATCAGTTCCCGGTGGCAGCGAAGTTGTTTTTGCAGGCGGACGAGATCCTCGGCCGCAGTCTGACGGACGTCATGCTGAACGGTCCGCTCGAGGAATTGACCAAGACTTCAAACTGTCAGCCGGCGTTGTTTGTGCACGGGCTCGCCTGCTTCTCCATCTTGCGGGAGCTGGCGGGCGATTTTCCAATCGGCGGTGCGGCCGGTTTGTCGCTCGGCGAAATGACCGCGCACGCGGCGGCTGGCACGTTCGATTTCGCGAGCGGGCTCAAGCTCGTCCAGAGACGCGGGGAGCTGATGGATGAGGCATGTGCGGCGACCAATGGCGCGATGGCGGCGATGATCGGCGCGGCGGAGAACGACGTGCGCCGCCTGGCCGCCGATGAAGATGTCGATGTTGCAAATATCAACGCACCCGGCCAGATCGTTATCTCCGGCGAGCGCGCCAAAGTGGAAGCGGCCGTAGGCGTCGCGAAGAAATATGGGATTCGTCGCGCGACGATGCTCAATGTCGCCGGTGCTTATCATTCGCGGTTGATGGAAAACGCCTATGAAGAATTGGGTTCGGCGCTGCTCGACGTGCAGATGCAAATTCCGCAATTCCCGATCATGAGCAACGTTACCGGTGAGGAGGTGAAGACCTTGCCCGAAATCCGGCGCACGCTTCAGGAACAGGTCACGAGCACGGTTCGCTGGTCCGATTGCATGGAGCGTCTGGCTGCCCTCGACTGTGATTTGTTTATCGAGCTTGGTCCCGGCGGGGTGCTTGCCGGTTTGTTAAAGCGCACCGTGGCCGATGTGGATGTTGTATCGGTGGCGGACGCCGAATCGGCGCGCGATTGTGCCGAGCGGATTCGATCGCACGCACGCTAGCGCTTGGCCCATCAAGGAGCGGCGGCTTGCAGCCGCCGTTTATTTTAATCGGCGCTCTGGAGAGCGCCGCTCCTTGATGCGCAAGATCGACAAGCGCCTTTCGCTGCCATAGCTTCGGCGCATGACTTTATCCGACCGGCTCGATTCGGATTTGAAGGACGCGATGCGGGCGAAAGACGCGACGCGGCTAAGCGTGTTGCGGATGTCGAAAGCGGCGCTGAAAAACGCGGCGATCGAGAAATCCGGCGCGGACGCGCAACTGAGCGATGCTGAAGCCGCGCAAGTGATTCGCAAGCAGGTTAAACAGCGTCAGGATTCAATCGAGAGCTTCGAAAAAGGCGGGCGGACCGAACTGGCGGCAAAGGAGAAAGCGGAATTGTCGATCTTGCAATCGTATCTGCCGCGAGCGATGAGCCCGGACGAACTGGCAAAAGTTGTTCGCGAAACGATTGCCGAAGTTGGCGCCACTTCGAAAGCGCAGATGGGCGCGGTGATGAAAGCGCTGCAGGCAAAAGTGGCCGGGCGCGCCGATGGCAAAACGCTGAGCACCGAAGTGCAGCGGCAGTTGAAATGAAGCAAACGTCGAACGTTCGACGTTTTCCGCCTCGATGTTAAGCGCCATTATTGTCGCCGCGGGCGCCAGCGAGCGCATGGGGTTCGACAAATTATTCGCTCCGCTCGGAGGCAAGCCGGTCATCGCGCACACGATCGACGCATTCGAGCGAACGGGCTGTGTAGATGAAATCATTTTGGTCGGGCGCAGCGATAGTCTCCCCGAGCTGCGCAAGCTGCTCGGGCCGAAAACAAAAGTGCGTCACGTCGTGCCCGGCGGAACCGAGCGCCAGGATTCCGTCCGCACCGGTTTGAACCACATCGACGCGAAGACCGCCTTTGTCGCCGTGCATGATGCCGCCCGGCCGCTGATCACGCCGGAAAAAATCACGCGCCTGTTCGAAATTTGCCGGGAACATGGCGCGGCCGCGCTGGCCGAACCGGTGACCGACACCCTGAAACGCGCCGATGTCGATCTTACCGTGAGCGAATCGGTCGATCGCGATCAACTTTACGTGATGCAAACGCCGCAAATCTTCGCGCGCGACTTGCTCATCGAAGCTTACGAGGCCCTCGCTGCCAAAAACATCTCTGTCACCGACGAAGTCTCAGCGGTCGAGCAACTCGGCCGCAAGGTCGTCCTCCTCCCGAATCAGGACTTCAATTTCAAAATCACTTACCCGCGCGATTTCCAACTGGCTGAGTTTGTGTTCAGCCAGCGCGTGCGGCTTTCCTAGCGGCGCCTCGTCACGCGAGCATCGGATCGATCGGCACCTGCGGTCGGACAAGATCGACAACGGCGGGGATGTGTTTGGATTTGAAGGTGCGGCCGCGTCGGGGCGGGGGAGTGGTGTCGAATTCGCTGACGCGCATGATTTTCCCGTTCTTCCAAACCCAGGAATCGGGATTATAGGGCCCGACGCGGCGGGGATCGGTCCGGGTGTGGATCGAGAGTAACGGCGCGTTGACGGCGGCGGCGATGTGCATCGGACCGCTATCGACGCTGATGATGAAGCGCGCGACGCGGATAAGCCGAACGAGCTGGAGCAGCGAAGTCTGGTTGGTCAGCTCGACGCAATTGGGGGGCGTCTCGAGTTTCTGCCGCGATTGACCGACGACGACCACACGCGTGGGCGCAAACGCGTCACATAGCTCCTCGATCACGCGGTCGGAAAGCGACTTGCCATTGCCGCGCGCGAACGGATGCAGCAGAATGAACGGCGGATATTCATCGAAACGCGGCAGCTTGTCGCCGCTCGGAAAGGGGCAGCGCAACTGATCGCCGATCTTGCCGCCGGCGCATTCGGCCAGCTTCAGGTAACGCTCGACCGCGTGCTCGCGCCGATTGACTTTCGCGACGTGATGATAAAACCAGCCCGCGCCTTCGCGGGCATCGCTCATCCCATAAATTTCTTTTGCTCCGCTCATTTTGGCGATGAGCGCGCTGCGCAATAGCCCCTGGAAATCGAGCGCCACATCGGGCTGAAGTTTTTTCGTGATCTTTAGCCACGGACGCAGGCTCGTGGCTGCCCCCAGCCCGCGAAATTCGCCGCGCGGAAAAATGTGAATGTGATCGACATCGGGATTTCCGCGGAGCAAGGGCGCAAACTCGGGATTGATGACCCAGGTAATTTCCGCCTCCGGGTGCGCGTCGGCGACAAGCGCCACCGCGGGGAGAGTGTCGACGATGTCGCCGAGCGAGCTCGGTTTGATGATGAGGATTGATTTCAATGGGTCACCACGAATGGACAGGAATTCACACGAACATCAGAGCAGCAATTTTAGTGTGGCCTTGCCGACCTCACCGGCCGAGGGCGAGCCGTTCGGCGAGCAGCGGTGGCAGACCGGCATCGAGGATTTTCTTTTGCGCGGCATCGAGCGGATAACGGACGCGCCGCAGTTCCACGACGTCGTTTTCGATGTCGAAAATGCAGTAGGCGGCGCGCCAGTCAGAGTCGCGCGGCTGCCCGACGCTGCCGGTGTTAATGAAATATTTTTTGCCTCTTTCGATGTGGAGCTGGTCGATCTTCACGCGATGCACGCCTTCGTCGCGGATGAACGCCATCGGCACATGCGTGTGCCCGAAAAAACAAACCGGTGTATGCTGGTAAGTGAAACTGGCGGCCGCGTCCAGATTGTTGAAGACGTAGGCCCACTGCGCCGGGGTGTCGAGGGTGGCGTGGACGATGGTGAAATCGCGCACCGGCCGCAGCAAACGCAAGTCGCGCAGCCACGCCTTGTCCTCCTCGGTGAGATGATCGCGCGTCCAGCGGATGGCCGATTCGGCCAGCTCATTGAAATCGCGTGAGGATTCGAGGAGCGACGCCGCCTCATCATGATTGCCTTTTACGACCGGGCAATCCATCGCCCGCACGCGTTCGACGCATTCGTGCGGATTAGCGTTGTAACCAACGATGTCGCCGAGGCAGACGTAGTGCGTGCACTTTTGCTCGGTCGCATCGCGTAGCACCGCCTCGAACGCTTCCAAATTGGAATGAATGTCACTGAAGATGGCGTAGCGCAGCATTCGGGAGAGTTCCGTTGAACCTTAAAGCGTTGAAACGACAAGCGGTCTCCAATTTAACTCCTGAACGCATCACCGCTTCAACGTTTTAACGTTTCAATTCTGCGACGGAATCGGGATCGGGAATTCGCTGCTCCGGTGGAATTGCGAGTTTCTCTTCAAGGAATTTGAGCCGTGTGATCAACGTCGGCAGCCGTTCGTTTGGCCCCATGTCGTAAAGCTGGTGCAGGCGCTGGTAGGCTTCGTGTTCCCGACCTTCGCAGTAGGAAAGCTCATAAGCCGAGAAGCGCCGGTTGTAGCTCATGGCGCCCGGCCGCGCCGCCGCCTTGGCATAATACTCCGAGGCGTGCAGGTGATCGTTGTATTTGTCTTTGTAAAGCCGGGCGAGACTTTCGTAGAGCTGGGGGTTGTCCGGATTGTTTGTGATCCCATGCTCGAAAAAATCCTTCCCGAGCGCGAAATATTCGCGTTGCGCTTTGACGCGCAGCGCCTGACGCGGCTGGGCCGGGTCGCGCATCGCCGCCACGCTTGCGTTCCAGGCCATGTGCCAGCCGGCCATGTCCCAAAACAAAATCGAGCGCGGCTGGAGCGTTGTGACCTGACGAAAGAGCAGAAAGACCCGGCCCCATTCGGTGTTTTCCCACGCGACGTGCGCCTGGATAAAGAGAACATCAGCAACGGCGGCGCGAAAACCGCTCAGCGCGGCGATGAAGCCGAGCTGGCCGAGTTTTTCGCGCAGATCAAGGTTGAACTCGACGCCGCGTAAATGCTCCTGCTGATGTTGCTTGTCGATTCCGTTCTCGACCGGCAGCCTGATCGCGCCAAACACGAGCACCCCGATCAGCGCCATCACCAATCGCAGCATCATAGTTCTTTCCCGTAAAAGACGAACGCCGCGAGCAACGTGTAGATCGTCGTGTAGAAAATTCCGAGCACGGCTGTTTTCCCGAAGATCGCCAGCGGAATGGCCGCGCCCGCGACAATGTCGTCCACGAGGTTAAACGTTTGCAGGTCGGGGAAAATGAGCGCGATCACCGCCATGAAAATGCGTGTCGTCCAGCTCGCGGCCTGATCGTGCAGCCAGTATTGGCGCGCGGTCGCCTGCAAATGACCGATAAAATAGATGAAAACCATCACTACGATGGTGAAGATGTTCGTGGTCGCGAAGGTGGAAACGAAGAGGGTGAGGGCGGCAAGGAGGCAGGCCTTGAGGTAAATAACGACGATGCCGGGCAAGAGGTTCATGTTGAATGCCGACGCGCGGATGGCGCGCAGCGCGTCTTGAACGTGATCGGGCGGCGCAGCCTGCATCTGCCGCAGTGTTTCGTTCACGAGCGTTTCTTCGCGGAAGTAGAGCACGGCGAGAAACATCGCGCTCATCACCAGCGTGCTGATAGCCAGGAGCAGGAGCACACCGGCGACTTTGCCCACGACGTACTCGAAACGCGGCACCGGCTTGGCCAGGATCGTGTAGATCGTGCGGTCCTCGATGTCCTGCGGGATCAAGCGCGCCGTCGCTACAATCGCGAGCAGCGAAGTGAAGATCGACATCGCGCCGAGCGAGACGTCCTTCAGGATTTGGAATTCCTGCTGAAACGTCAGCTGGGCCATGAAAATGGAGCTGCCGATCAAGAGCAGCGCGAAGATGAGCAGGAAATAAAACACCTTCAGCCGCGTCAGCTCCGTCAGCGTATTGGTGGTAATGGCGGCGAGCCGGCCAAAAGAAAATGCGCGGTGCGAGCTTGTCATCACAAACAATGACGAGTGACGAATGACGAATGACGAATGAAACCCGAATGACGAATGACCGAAACGCCCCCGAACCTCGGCGGACCGGTGCGGCATTCGTGCTTCGTCATTCCTTCGTCCTTCGTCATTCGAGGTTCGTCATTCCTCCTTCGTCGATTCGAGAAAAAGGCGCTCCAGCGTTGTCGTCGATGTTTGCCGGCCGATCAGTTTAGCGTTTGATCGGGCGGCGAGCCCTTCGATTTCCTTCAGTAAGGATTCGGAAGCGTTTTCCAGAATCAACTCGGTTTGATTTTGGATAGCGAGCAATTCCCCGACGTGGCCTTCGCGGACGAGCACGCCGTTGGCGAGAATGCCGACGCGGTCGCAAATTTCCTGGACTTGCGCGAGCAGGTGGGAGGAGAGCAGCACGGTGATGCCGCGCCGCTTAAGATCGACAATGAGATTGCGAATGTCGCGCGACCCTGCGGGATCGACTCCGGCCGTCGGTTCATCGAGCACGACCAGCTCGGGCTCGTGAATCAAAGCCTGCGCCAGGCCGATCCGTTGCAACATTCCCTTTGAATAAGTCCCGAGCCGGCGGTTGCGCGCGTTGGTCAGCCCGATCAGCTCCAGCAATTCATCAATCCGTTTGCCCAACCGCGCGCCGCTCAACCCGCAGAGTTTCCCAAAAAAGCGCAACGTTTCCTCACCGGTGAGATATTTGTAGAAATACGGGTTCTCGGGCAGAAAGCCGACCGCTTCTCGACTATCGACGAGGCCGCTGTCGCGTCCGAAGATTTCGGTGCAGCCGCTCGTCGGTGAAACGAGACCGAGGAT
>JBHEMD010000099.1:0-41624 GCA_046262735.1 Chthoniobacterales bacterium
TGCGCGCGGATTGTTCGGACCCGCACGTCACTAACTGCAAAATCGACGAGCGCCATTGCTGCTTCGGTCGCATAACCTTTACCCTGATAAGCTGGCGCGACGCCGTAAGCGAGTTCAACAACGCCGTTCGCGTCTGGCGGACCGGTGAAACCGCACATGCCGACGACGAGATTGATTGACTCGCCTCCCGACTCGTCAACCCTCGCGGGCTTTCCCGTCGATGTCGCTCGGCTCCCGCCGGCTCCATTGTCGATCTTGTGGACGACGGCGAAACCAAATTTCCAAGGATCGGGCGCGGTCGCGGTTTTGAGCGCAGCGACATACTCGGGCGAGGCGGCCAGAAGAAACTCGCGCACTCCGTCGGCGACGCTGATGCCCGACGATTTTTCGTATTCGGTCGTCCCGCGGAGCAGCGCGAGAAGATCGCGCGGGTCGTGCGCGACGAGCTTCAGGTTTGGCGTCGTCATTGCGGGCGCTCCATTCTGATGATAATGATGGGCTGGGCAATGGAGTTTGCCTTCCCCGGCAGCGGGGAAAACTGCGTGAGCTAATGACTCCTATCAAGTCCGCATAATTGCGGGACAACGATAGGAGTTTATGACGCAAAACATCTGGTTCATTGCTGCGGTTTGGATGGGGCTGGCTTTGGCTGGCAGTTTGATCTCGATCTGGAGCGGTATCTCAGTCGCGCTGATTGAAATTCTGGTCGGCGTGCTCGCCGGCAACATCGCGGTCGGTTTCGAAGGCGGAAACCTTCAGGTGGGATTGGCCACCGGTCAGTTCGGTCAGCTCCATCACGTGCTGCAATCAACCGAGTGGACGAACTTTCTCGCGCTACTCGGTAGCGGCGTGCTGACGTTTCTCGCCGGTGCGGAAATTGATCCGCAGTCAATTAAAGCCAACTGGCGGATCAGCGCGCTGATCGGAGTTCTTTCGTTCGGCATCCCCTTCGTCGTTGTGTGGTTTTTCGCGCAATACATGTTCGGCTGGTCGCTGCATCAGGCACAGATCGCCGGGATCGCGCTTTCGACAACTTCGGTGGCGGTCGTTTACGCAGTGATGATTGAGGGCGGACTAAGCGAAACGCCAATGGGCAAAATGATCCTGGCGGCCTGTTTCATAACCGATCTCGGAACGGTGCTCGCGCTTGGCACATTGTTCGCAACCTACAACATCTGGCTGCTCGTCTTCGTCATCGTGACGCTGGTCGTGCTCTGGTTCATGCCGCGGTGGACGCAATCGATTATCGACAAATTGGGCGCGACGCGGGTGAGCGAGCCGGAAGTTAAATTCATTTTTTTCATTCTCTTCTTCCTCGGCGGACTCGCGACGACGGCCAAGAGCGAAGCGGTTTTGCCGGCCTATCTCATTGGGTTGGTCGTGGCCGGCGTTTTTGTCCGCGACAAAACTCTGGTCCATCGCATGCGCAGCATCGCCTTCGCGATCTTTACTCCGTTTTATTTCATCAAGGCCGGGCTCTACGTCTCGCTGCCGGCGCTTTGGACCGGTCTGTTTTTGATCGGCGCGTTTCTTTTTCTCAAAATGCTGACCAAAATCGTGGGCGTTTTTCCGCTGGCCCGATTGCACTACATGAAAGTGGGGGAAGCGAGTTACACGACGTTGCTGATGGCGACCGGGCTGACGTTCGGCACGATTTCGGCGCTGTTTGGATTGCAAAACAAGATCATCGATCAAACGCAATACACGATCCTGGTCAGCACAGTAATCCTGAGCGCGTTCGTGCCGACCCTGATCGCGCAGAAATTTTTCCAGCCGAGCATCGAAGCAATGCACGCATGGGGACGGCTTTATCGCGAGAAAGTATCGGCTTTTCGCGTCATGAGCGTCGAGGACGTGAACGACGAAAAGGAGACCTGATAGTTGTCAGTGGAAGCGTCTGGTCTGCTAGAACGCATGCAACTCCGCCCCAGCGCGGTGAAAAGTCGCGGACTACGAGAAATTCTAAGCGAGGCGATTGCGTCGGTCGCGGCGCCGTCGGCGAGTCAGGCCGAAATTCTGGAGCGGCTCAATTCGCTGCGCGAGCGTCTTTTCACGCAACGGTTTCAGCTAGCTGTGCTTGGTCAGTTCAAGCGCGGCAAAAGCACTGTGCTCAACGCCCTGCTGGGACAAGCTGTCTTGCCCACAGGCGTCGTACCAGTCACCGCGATTGCAACATTTCTCGAACCTGGCGCGGCGCCGACTATTCGCGTGACCTATGGTTCCGGCAAAACGGAAAGCTTTGATCTCGCTAATGCCGAAACGTTATGCGAGAGACTCGCTGCCTTTGTCACCGAGGAAGCCAACCCGCGCAATATCTTGAACGTCGGCCGGGTCGAGGTGTTTTTGCCGGCAGAATTGCTTGAGCGCGGCGTCGTGCTCATCGATACGCCTGGCGTTGGTTCGACACTGGCGCACAATACCGCCGCGGCAGACGCGATCTTGCCAGAGTCCGACGCGGCATTGTTCGTCGTTTCGGCCGATCCGCCGATCACGGAAATCGAGATCGAGTATCTCGCTCGTATCCGGCAGACCGTTGCGCGACTCATCATTGTCCTGAACAAGATCGACATCTTGGAGGCGGAGGAGCAGGAGAAGGCCGCCACATTTTTGCGCAACGCGCTGGTCGATCATGCCGGCATTGATCCATTCACGCCGATTTTTCTGCTGTCGGCACGAGAAGGTCTACGGGCGAAGCAATCCGGTAACAGAGGCGCATTGGAAACGAGCGGTTTGGTCGAGCTCGAAAAACATCTGGTTCAGTTTCTTGCCACCGAGAAGCGCGAAACATTGAACGCCGCCATCGCGCGAAAAGCGGCCGCGTTCGTTGCGCAATTGCAGCTCGAAAGTGAGATCGCGCTCAAGTCGCTGCGCTTGCCAGTGGAAGATTTGGAAGAGCGGCTCGGCACGTTCGATGGAGCGGCGCACCGATTCGAAGCCGAGCGGCGAACGGCGCATGATCTTCTGACCGGTGACCGCATGCGCACCTTGCAGGAACTGGAGGCCCAAGCCGAGCGTCTGCGCGGGGAAGCTCGCGGCGATTTTGAGCACGAGCTCGATCAAGCGCTGGCTGCAGGTGAAAATTCCAACAGCGCGAGAGAACGGCTGACGAAGTCCGTCATCACGTTTTTCGACAACGCCCTGCGCGAAGTAGTTCGCGAGGTGGGCGAGCGCATTGAAGAAATATTGCGGGTCCATCAAGATCGCGCCGACGAACTGATCACGCTCGTCCGCCAAACCGCGGCCAATCTTTTGGAGATCCCGTTTCACGCCCCGGAGAGCAGCGAGGCATTTGAAGCGAAGCGCGATCCGTTTTGGGTGACGGCCGCGCGCACGGCTGAGCTGAACCCGATTCCGCCAGGTTTGTTCGACCGTTTTCTGCCAGCTTCACTCCGGCGCGCAGCAATCCGAAAACGTCTACTCGAAGAGATCGACCTCGTTGTCACCCGCAACGTCGAAAACCTGCGCTGGGCAACGCGGCAAAATTTGGAAGACACGTTTCGCCGTTTCAGCTCCGATCTGGATGAGCGATTGGCGCTCAGTCTCGCGGCCACGCGCGGCGCAATGGGGAAAGCACTCGAGCAGCGCAAACAACACTCCCAGCAGATCGGTTCGGAAGTGGAAGCGAAGCAAACCGAGCTGTCGCGATTAGCCGAAATCGAGCAGGCACTGGCGCAGCCTGCATGAAACAGAGTCCCATCAGGCGGGTTTGTCGGCTGCGCAACGGATGCCGGTCAGGAGAATGTTACTGAACGCGGGCGTATTCGCCCGGCGCATCGCGCAGCGGAATTCGAGTTTATTTTTGCGGAGACAATTGCCGCCGCGGACGACGCGTCCCATTCCTGCGCCCGGCATGTCGAGATTTGCCGATGCGTAGCGCCTGTAAACATCGCGCTGATACCAATCCGCGCACCATTCCTCGACGTTGCCGGCCATTTGGGAAATGCCGTAGGGCGAGCGGCCTTGCGGAAATGCATCCACCGGCGCCGTTGTTTCTTTATCATCGTGACTGCCCCACCAACAAAGACGACCCGGGTCCCATTCATTTCCCCAGGGAAAAATGCGGCCGTCAGTTCCGCGCGCGGCTTTTTCCCACTCGAGTTCGGTCGGCAAACGCAGACCGGCCCAGTGGCAATAAGCGTCTGCGCCAAACCATGTGACATTGATGGCTGGATGTTTCTCGAATTCAGGCAACGCCCGATATGGATCGCATTCGTTAGGTCGCGAGTCGATGCAGTCGAGCCATGAAATCCAACGCTGAAGTTGTTCCGGCGATGGTTTCGTTTGGGAGAGAAAGCGCGCGAACTGCTCATTCGTCACCGCGAACACGCCGAGATAGAAATTATCGATCTTAGCGCAGGACTGCGGCGTTTCATGCAACAGTGGAAACTGCGGCCCGGCTTTATCCATGCGTTTCGCCGCTTCAGTTTGCTCGCGCGTCGAACCCATGACGAATTCGCCGGCGGGAATCAGCCGCATTAGCGAACCGTCGCGAGGATTGGCCCACGTTTCCGCAATCCGCATTGAGCATCAGCTTGATTTGGCCTTGGACTGATGGCTAATTAAATCCGGCAATGGAGTTTGCTCGCCTCGAAAGGTCTCGGGGCAAAACGCCGCAAGGCTAATGACTCCTACCGAACCAAACGGTAGCGAGTGAATCCAGAAACAAACCTTGCCGCAGATTTGCAAACGCGCGGCTGCGCGCTTTGCAACCGCATGGTTAAAACGGCGCGAGATTTTTTCGCACATTGGCAATACGCGATTTCGTCCGATCACGCAGCTCGATCGAGTTTTGCAGACGAACTGGGTTTTTGCTCCGTCCACATGTGGCAGCTGCACAGCATGTCCTCGACCTGGGGTGAGTCGAACGGCTTTGTCCAATTAATCGAGCGTATCTCGCACCTGCTTGCCCAAGAGGCGGAAGGCGGCGCCTCACGTTTGCCTGATATCATCGGCAATTATCAACATTGCCGGGTCTGCCACATACTCCGCACAGCCGAAGCTGCCTACGCCGAGCGGCTGGCCGCCTTTGTTGCCGGCCATATCGGGCGAAAGATTTACGAGCGGTCGCAGGGAGTTTGCCTTCGTCATCTGGCGCGCTTGCTGTCAATCGCGTCGCATGAAACTCACGGCGTGTTGCTCACAACGGCGTCTCATCGCTTTTTAGAAATGCGCAGAGATATGCAGGGGTATGCGAAGAAACGCGAGGCAACCCGACGTGATCTCATCAACGCGGACGAAAGCGATGCCAGCTGGCGAGCTTTGGTTCATTTTGCGGGCGCAGAGGATTATTCCAATGCATGGCCGGATGATTGCGAAATCTAAGCATGTTTCCGTGAAGAAGAGTTTTGCCTTTTTCGGGCGTGAAATCGAGGTCGATCGGCTTCGCAATTTTCGTGCGCGCGGCAAACACGTGCTCATCGTCGGACCTGCGGGTATTGGAAAAACCGCGCTGCTGCGACAAGTGGCTCAAACTTGTCAGCTTTTGATTTGCCAGAACGCATCGAGCCTGGGACGCATTTGCGAAGATCTCGAAGATCAACTTGGGTGGACGAATTCAAAGCGGGACCTTGTTCAACGCAAGAACCGGTTGCTCGCTTATCTGGAGCGACCTCGCGGCCCGATCGCTTTCGATCACATCGCGCGCACTCCGCCGCGCGTGGCACGTTTTATAGCCCAACTCGGCGAGCAGATTGCGGTCTGGATCGCGTGCCGCTCGGATCGGCGAAATGAGATCGGGCACATCTGGGAGAATCTTTACAGATTTACACGCATGGAAATTTCGCCGCTTACCCCGGCCGAAACGCGCGCGCTCATTCAGGCAGCGATCAAGCAGGGAAATATTCAAGCTGACGCAATCGCCCACGCCCACGAGCTGCATCGCATGAGCAGTGGCAATCCGCGAATTCTGCAGCAACTGCTGACCGAACTCGCGGCGCGCCAGTACAATATCGACAGTTCGTTCGGTCTTAATCTGCTCGATCTCGACCGGCGGATTCACGAGATCGGATCTTGCCATTAAAACGACGGCGGAGACACGCGCGCCATGAGCGACGAGGGCGAAGCAGCCGGGTTCGGTGAGAATCACGCGCGCCATGTGCGCACGACGTTTCAGTACATCGACAAGTTGCTTTCGGAAGCCGAACACACGATGGCCGACGCCGGGTCGCCATCGCCGTTCCAAACGCATTCCAACGACACCACGCCGATCCAGCGCAAAGTGACGCATGATTACATCGCGCGGATTCGCGAATCGATGCGGCACGTGATGGAAGAGTTGAATATTCCGCCCGCCGAGCCGGTTTCTGGCGCGGTCTGGGCGGCGGCAATCAATCTGATGTTCTGCTCGATCTCGCTGAACGAGCTCACGCCGGAGCGGATGCGCGGCTATGGAGTCCTCTCCGCTGAAGCCGCGCAAAGACTCGATGGTATCCGTGCCGAGCTGGACGCACTTGTCTCCAGGTTGCGCGCTTTCCTGGGAAAAGGCGCCGGCGGCGATTTGCAGAAGCGGCTCGAGCAATTAGGCAAAACCGGCGACGAAATCCGATTGCTTAGTGAGCTCGAGAGGATCATCACCGCGCACGGACTCGTCGAATTTCGCGGCACGCTCGGCATGTTGCTGGACCGCATTGAAAACACTGCATTCGAAGTCGGTGTTTTCGGCCGCGTCAGCTCGGGCAAGTCATCGCTGTTGAACTACATCCTGCAAACGGACGTGCTTCCCATTGGTGTCACCCCCGTCACCGCGATCCCAACGCGCATCAGTCACGGTCCGGTTCCCGAAGCGGGAATCGAATTCGCTGAAGCGCAACCCGCAATAATTGCATTGTCTGAGCTGGCTGAGTTCGCCACAGAACAGAACAACCCCGGAAACAAAAAGCACGTTACGCGCATTTTCGTGAAACTGCCTTCCGATCGGTTGAAAGAAGGCGTGACGTTTGTCGATACGCCGGGACTGGGCTCACTCGCCGTTGCTGGCGCCGAAGAAACGATCGCTTATTTGCCGCGGTGTGATCTCGGAATTGTGTTGATCGACGCGAGCGCCGGGCTCACGCAAGACGATTTGGTCGTCGTGCAGGCGCTTTACCAGGCCGGCGCTAGCGCAATGGTTCTTGTCAGCAAAGCCGACCTGTTCGGCGACGCCGACCGCCAGCGAATGATCGACTACGTGAAAACTAATCTTTATGACCAGCTTCATATCCGGCCGCCGGTGCACGCGGTCAGTGTTTTCGGCGCGGAGAGCATATTGTGCGATCGCTGGTTTGAAAATGAGTTGCGGCCGTTTCTGGCCCGACATCATGAACTCGCGCTCGAATCGCAAAAACGCAAAATTGGTGCGCTTCGTGAAGGCGTCGTTGCTGTTCTGGAGCGCAGGCTGCAGACCAGTGCGGGCATAACCTCGATCGAAAACGCCGGCTTGGCTCCCGAGAGGGTCGAAGCGTTGCGCAACGCCGACCGGATGCTGGAACGCGCTCAAGGCGAAGCGTTTTTTCTTACGCGCGACATTAGCAGGACGCGGGCGCAGATCATCGATCTAGCCGCGGAACGAATCGCACACGCGCTAGTCGAAGCAGAGGATGTCGATCTTGCATTGCTCGTCGGGCAAACCGTCACTGAACTTTTGGCTCAACCGGTTTCGGCCATTCTGAGTTTGATGGAGCGAACCCGAACCGTATTGGCAGACGCGATACAACTTGTGGCCCCGGAATCGGGCCGCGCCATGGCGGAGGAGTTACCGAAACCCGCTGGTATGCCGATGATGGATGTGAGCGAATTTACGAGGAACATCGTGATCGAAAAACCAGCCGTGCTTTCACTGCTCGGCAAGAGCGTGTTGAAATCTCACGTGCGGCGAAAGTTAGAGGAACACGAGCGCGCCTTGCTCGAATTCCTAAGCCTGTATGGCAATCGCCTGCGCCGTTGGGTGGAACAAAGTCTCAATGCGCTGCGCAGTGCCTTCGGCGCGTTCGCCGACATGCAGCGGGCCGGATGGGAAAATGCGCAGATCGCCAGCGCACCCGACGTTGCCCAGATCGAGAATGATCTGCGGCTTTTGCGAAACTGGGCGACAAACAACGAAGCGATCGCGCACGCCTAGAAAGCTTTCCCGCGAAGCCGATTGGAAATGGCGGGGGATTCACGTTAGAAGTTAGGCGCCATGGCGCAACGCGGCACGCAAACCATTACATCGACCAGCGATCAGCGGAAAAGCGTGCCGGTCATCACGGTGGAGAGCTTTTACAACGCGCGCGCGGAGAAATTGCAGATGAAGCTCGAGGGGCCGCGGGTCGGATTTCATCGGAAAATTCGCGAGCCGACCATCAATCGGCCCGGGCTGGCCCTCTCCGGTTTCTACACCTATTTTGCCGAGAAACGCGTGCAGGTGCTCGGCGCGGCCGAGCATTCGTATTTGAAGAGTCTCAGCGCAAAGCTGCGCGCCCAGCGATTTCGCGAGTTATGCGCACGCAAGATTCCCTGCCTCGTCATGTCGCGTGGTTTTCATCTCGCGCCCGAGTTGCTGAAGGTGACCGAGCAGGCGCGGATCGCCGTTTTCCGCACGCCGATGATCACGATGAAATTCATCAACGCTGCGACGATCTCGCTGGAAATGGATTTTTCGCCCACCGTGACTGAGTTCGGCAGCATGGCGGATATTCTTGGCATCGGTGTTCTCATTCGCGGCCAAAGCGGTATTGGCAAAAGGGAATGCGTGCTGGGCTTGATCGAGCGTGGCCACAGTTTGGTGGCCGATGACGTGACGCGAATCACCTCGCTGGAGGGGCGGGAGCTGATGGCGACCGCGCCTGAATTGACGCGCAATCACATGGAAGTGCGCGGCATCGGCATTATCAATGTCGCCTCGGTTTTCGGGATCGGCAGCATTCGGATCGAGAAACGGCTCGATCTGGTGGTGACATTGAAGGAGTGGCAGGACCTCGAATCGGTGGATCGAATTGGACTCGACCAGGAGTTCTACGAGATCCTCGGCATGAAAGTGCCCCACGTCACCATCCCGGTGCGACCCGGACGCGACATCGCGCGGTTGATCGAAGTGGCGGCGATGGACCAAAAACTTAAAGGACTCGGACAAAACAGCGCCCGCGAGTTTAATGCCAAGCTGCTCGGCTTCATGGAGCCAAAATCGACATGAGCATCAAACCCGATGCTTCTGCTCTTGCTCATACTCGTGCTCGAACAGGCTCGATCAGGAGCATGAGCAGCAGCAGGAGTGAGAGTAAGAGCATGAGCAAGACGGAGACGGGATTGAGATAATGGCTTTGTTGCGTCGTCGGGCGAGCGCAGAAGAGCGCCCCCAAAAGATTGAGAAAGAAGTGCCGATTGTGAATCGCCTCGGCCTGCACGCGCGCCCGGCGGCGATGTTCGTGCGCATCGCGAGCCGATATCGTTCCGAAATTTGGGTGGCGAAAGAAGGCGAGGAGGTCAACGGCAAAAGCATCATGGGTCTGATGATGTTAGCGGCCGGACAGGGCTCGAAATTGCGCATTCGCTGCGAAGGACCAGATGCGCCCAAAGCGATGGCCGAGCTCGAGGAGTTGATCAAGGCGCGCTTCAACGAGGAATAACAACGCCTCAGCGTCGTTGCGGTCCGCGTCTCAGCGCTCCTCCTCCCTATCACGCAGCCGAAGGTGAGCTGCGAGCCATGGGAGACTTAGGCCGCGCGCGCTTGTCCAGGACGAATCGAGAAAGCTTTCCCGCGGCTGACAACGACCTTACTATGAGCCGGCATGGGCGAGGCGGCGCGGCAGGAAACTCGATTTCACGGAGCAGGCGTGTCGCCCGGCATCGCCTGCGCCAAGATCCACGTCGTGCGCGACGAAGCGGATGATGTGCCACGCTATCGCATTCAACCGGCGCAAATCGGGGACGAAATCGCGCGCTTCGAGTCTGCGCTGATCCAGACGCGGGTGCAGATCCTGGAGATGCAGCAGAAGATTGCGCAATCGATCGGCGCGAAGGATGCCGGGATTTTCGACGCGCACCTTTTGGTGGTCGAGGACCGGACGTTGATTGATGAGGTGTTGCGCAAGCTGGAAAGCGACCTCTGCAATGTCGAGTGGATTTTCCAGGAAGTCGCGACCAGGTACGTCGAGACCCTCAGCAGAATGGATGATCCTTATCTGCGCGAGCGCGCGCTCGATATTCAGGATGTGATGAAGCGCGTGGTGCGCAATCTCCAGGGCAAAGCGCCCAAGCCAATGCTCGGATTGACCGAGCCGCACATTTTGGTCGCGCACAATCTCACCCCCTCCGACACCGCGACCATGCAAAGGGACCGCGTCCTCGGAATCGCCACCGATCTGGGCAGCCGCACCTCGCACACGGCGATTCTCGCGCGCTCACTCAATATTCCCGCGGTCGTTGGGTTGCATAACATCACGGACAAACTCGAGACCGGCCAACACGTGCTCATCGACGGCACGAGCGGACTCGTGATTGTCGATCCAACACCGGAGACGCGCGCTCATTACGACGAACTTGAATCGCGGCGAATTAGAGTGATCACCAAGCTCAAAGACTTACGCGAGACAAAATCGACCACGCGCGACGGCCGCCACATCGTCCTCTCGGCTAACATCGAGCTGCCCGAGGATGTCAATGCAGTCGCGGCCAATGGCGCCGAAGGAATCGGGCTTTATCGCACCGAGTTCCTATATTTAAACCGGCAAACTCTTCCGAGTGAAGACGAACAATATGCCGTTTATCGGAGAGTCGCCGAGTCGGTCGCGCCCAATCCGCTCATTATCCGGACGTTCGATCTCGGTGGCGACAAGCTTGCGCCGGGAACCGTCGAAATCAGCGACGAGTTGAACCCGTTTCTTGGCTGGCGCGCCATTCGGTTCTGTCTCGAGAACACGGCGATTTTCAAGGTGCAGCTACGTGCGATTCTACGGGCGAGCGCGGTCGGCAACGTGAAGGTGATGTTTCCGATGATCTCGGGCGTGGACGAGCTGCGGCGCGCGATGTCGATCTTGCACGAGTGTCGCGATGAGCTCCGCGCGGCCGGGGTTCCCATCGGCGATGCAATCGAATGCGGCGCGATGATCGAGATCCCGAGCGCCGCCATTTCAGCCGACATCCTCGCGCGCGAAGTCGATTTTTTCAGCATCGGCACGAACGATCTCATTCAGTACGCGATCGCGGTCGATCGAATGAACGAGCGCATCGCGCACCTTTACGAGCCAACCCATCCGGCCGTATTGCGGTTGCTTAAGATGGTGGCCGACGCCGCGCACGCGAATGGGATCTGGGTTGGCGTGTGCGGTGAAATGGCCGGGGATGTCGCACTCATTCCACTTCTCCTCGGCCTGGGAATGGATGAACTAAGCGCATCGGCGACACTCGTGCCGAGGGTCAAGCGCGCCGTGCAAAGCCTGACCATTGGTGAATCCCGCGAACTTGTCGATCAAGCGCTCAAGCTTCAGACCGCTTCCGAAGTTCTGGCGTGCTGTCTCGAGCTGGCCAACCAGCGCTACGGGGATTTGCTGGGCTAAAGTAGAGCAAGCGTCTCGCTTGCGATCTATTTCTAAAGGCCAAGCCGGAGGCTTGCCCTACTCTACTCTTCGGTCTCCGGGTCCGGCTTCAGGCCTTCCTCTTCCATTTTGCGCAGGACGTCGCTCATGTCGTCCACTTCGTCCCACACTTCCTGGCTGACATAGATGGGTGCTTTCTGCTGGGTGGCCATGGCGATGCAATCGCTGGGGCGCGCATCCAGCTCGATGATCTTCGCCTGGTGCAGCTCATTTTCAGCGCGAATGATTGCGCGGGCATAGTAAGTGGCGTTCTTCAGGTCGTTGATGATCACGCGCTCGACTTTCGCCCCGAGCGCCGCCATCAAATGGCCGAGCAGATCGTGAGTGAGTGGCCGCTCCTTCGTGATCTCGCGCATGAACATGGTAATCGCGCTGCCCACTGTCTGATCGACATAGATGATGAACACCTTGTCGTGGTTGCCCAAAAAAACCGCGCACCCGCCACTGGTCGGCAATACCGCCCGCACCTGCACCTCGATCACCGTTTTGTTCATCTGGGGCGGAAGTTATCCGAGGGGCGCGGAAAAACAAGCGGTGCGCCGGCAGCGAACAAGTTGGCCCGAAATTTTCTGTAAGAGCGCTTGCATGTTGAGCGCGCTGAATGATTATGCGCATTGCCGCCGTCGCCCGCCTCAGCCCAGATGAAAACCGAGTGGGACGTTGAGTCTGCCATCGCCACTTACAACATCGACCGGTGGGGCGGGGACTATTTCTCGATCAACTCCAGCGGCAACGTCATCGTCCGGCCGCTCCAGGACAACGGCGGTTCGATCGACCTGCTCGAAGTGGTCAACGAAGCGCGCGCGCGCGGGCTGAGTTTTCCGCTCGTTATTCGGTTCCAGGACTTGTTGCGACATCGCGTCGAATCGGTCAACCGCGCATTTGAAAACGCGATCGCGGAGTTCGGCTACGGCAATTGTTATCGCGGCGTGTTCCCAATCAAGGTCAACCAATTGCGCGAGGTGATCGAAGAGATCATCGATGCCGGCGAGCAATTTCATTTCGGCCTCGAAGCCGGCAGCAAACCGGAGTTGGTCGCGGCGCTCGCCATGCATAAAGACCCCGAGAGCTTGATCGTCTGCAATGGTTACAAGGACCGTGCCTTCATCCGCATCGCGCTGCTCGGACGCAAGCTTGGCAAGTCGGTCGTGATCGTCGCTGAAAAACTCGAAGAGCTCGAGCAGACGATTCGCGCCGCGAAAGAAGTCGGTGTCGAACCGCACATCGGCATTCGCGTTCGATTGCACAGCAAAGGTTCTGGGAAATGGTTGCCGAGCGGGGGCGAGAACGCCAAGTTCGGGCTCGACACGACAAATCTGGTCGCGGCGAGTCAGCTGTTGAAGGATGCCGGCTTCGCGCATTGTCTGAAGCTGGTGCATTTCCATGTCGGCTCACAGGTGCCGGACATTTCGACCATCAAACGCGCTGTGCGCGAGGCGGCGCGGTACTACGCCAAGCTATGCAAGCTCGGCCACGAGCTCGGCTATCTCGATGTGGGCGGCGGTCTCGGCGTCGATTACGATGGCTCACGCAGCGATTTCGATAGTTCGTCGAATTATTCGCTGCAGGAATACGCCAACGACGTTGTCTGGAACATCGCCGACGTGTGCGATTCGGAAGGCGTCGCCCATCCGATCATCGTCAGCGAAGGCGGGCGCGCCATCGTCGCCCATCATTCCGTGCTCGTGATGGAAGCATTCAGCTCCATTGAAAGAACCGCGCCAAAATTAAAAGTCGAAGCGACCGAGAAAGATCACAAACTGGTGAGCGACATTCTCGATGTGAAACAGCGCCTCCGACGCGGCAACCGGATGGAGAGCTTGCACGACATCCAGCAGATCAAGGAGGAAGCGCAGCAAAGTTTCGATCTCGGCCTGCTCGATCTCGAATCCAAAGCCAAGATCGAAACCGCTTACTGGCAGCTCGCCCAGCAAATCGTCAATATGCACCGCGGCCTGCGCTACGTTCCCGATGAAATCAAACAACTCGAAATATCGTTAGGCGACCAGTACATCTGCAATTTCTCGGTCTTTCAATCGCTCCTCGATCACTGGGCGCTCGGCCAATTGTTCCCCATCATGCCGATCCACCGGCTCACCACCCAACCCGACCGCAACGGCATGATCGTGGATATCACCTGCGATTCCGACGGCAAAGTCTCCAAGTTCACCGATTTGCAGGATGTTCGCGAAACTCTTCCCCTGCACCGCATCACACCCGGAGAAATTTATTACCTCGGTGTGTTCATGGTCGGCGCTTATCAGGACATCATGGGCGATTTGCACAACTTGTTCGGCCGCGTCACGGAGGTGCACATCTTTCTCGACCCCGATGAAGAGTCCGGCTGGTACATCGAGGAAGTGATCGAAGGCAGCACCATTGGGGAAGTCCTCGCCATGACTCAGTGGGACAAGGTCGAACTGATGCGTCTTTTAAAAACCCAAGTTGACGCCGCGATCAAAGGCGACCGCATGAAACCAAATGACGCAATGAAACTTCTCGCCGATTACGAGCGTCTCCTCCAGGAATACACCTATCTTTCACTCAACGGCGCGCGCCCCTTGCCGCAACCCGGCAACTGGCTGCCGCTGAGTTAGTATCCGCCCAACAAATAAATCGCGGCCAGCGCCAGGAGAAAGTAAGGCACGAGCATGGCCGCGCCGACATAATCCTTCGCCATACGCTGGCCGAAGAACAGCGCCAGGACCGACAACGCGGAAAGAACTGCGCCGTAAAACGCGACGGTGGCATTGTGCGTCACAATCAGCAGCGCGCAACCGACTGCGCTAAAACCGCCAGCGGCGGTTTCCAGCGTCGTGATGATGGTGAGCAGTAGCGGGACGACGCGGGCCAACGGACTTTTCGCCAAGTGGCCGGTGAGCCATTCGAGATTGCCGCGGCGGTCGATAATTTTGTCCAACCCGGATTGCAAAAACAGAATGGCCAGAAAGGCCGACACCAAAATCTGCATCAACTGATCTGCCGCAGTGCGCATAAGCGGCTCCTTCTACAGAATCAGCCGCAGGTTGTCGATCTTACGATTGGGCACTGGAGGGACAACCTCCGTGTCGTCCATCATTCCTTAGTTGCCCTGCCGGACAGCCTCGGCGAAAGCGACATCGCCGGATTTCAGATCCAGTTCGGCCTCAGCCGGTGTGCCGAAGATGCGGGCGCGTTTGTCGTCGAATTCTTTTTCCCAACGCGCGATCACGACTGTTGCCAGACAATTGCCGATGACGTTCACGCAGGTGCGCGCCATGTCCATCAATTCGTCTACGCCGAAGATGATGGCGACGCCGATCGGGCCGAGGCCGGCGGGCACAAATGTGTTTAGCGTCGCGAGCAGAATGACGAGCGACGCGCGAGGCACTGCGGCCACGCCTTTGGATGTCAACATTAAGGTCAACATCATCGTGATCTGCTGAGCAAAGCTCATGTGCCAGCCCATGGTTGTTTCGGCCGCTTGCGCGACGAATACCGACGCTAGCGCCAGATAAAGCGTCGAGCCGTCGAGGTTGAATGAGTAGCCGGTCGGCATCACGAATCCGACGATGTGTCGGGGAACGCCGAGGCGTTCCATTGCCTGCATTGCTTTCGGCAGCGCCGATTCGCTGCTCGTCGTCGCAAACGCGAGCGCGGCCGGTTCGCGCACCGCGCGCACAAATTGTCGGACCGGCACGCGCGCGATGAACATGACCGCTCCGAAAACTAAAACGATGAAAATGATCAGCGCGAGATAAAGCGAGAGGATCAGTTTACCCAGATTGACGAGCACGCCCGGACCTTGCGTGCCGATGGTGTGCGCCATGGCCGCTCCCACGCCGATCGGCGCGAAGAGCATGACGTAATTCGTGAATTTGAACATGACCTGGGAGAGGCCTTCCATCGCGCGCACGATCGGTCGACCTTTCTCGCCGACTGCCGACACGGCCAGCGCGAACAGCACCGAGAAGGCAACGATTTGCAAAACGTCGCCGCGCACCATCGCCTCGACAATGCTGGACGGGAACGCGTGCACGATTGTTTCGACCAAACTCTTCGGATGCGCCTGACCGATGTTCTTGATCACGTCGGTATTGGTGGCAGCGAGGATGACCCCTGAACCGGGCTTCGTCAGATTCACCACCGCGAGCCCGATGAACAGCGCCGCGGTCGTGACAATCTCGAAATAAACGAGCGCCTTGACTCCCATGCGCCCAACTTTCTTCAGCGCGCCGCCGCCTGCGATGCCGACCACGATCGTGGAAAAGACCAGCGGCGCGATGATCGATTTGATCAGGTTGATGAAAATGTCGCGGAGAAAATAAATCTTGTTTCCCCAATCCGGCCAGAGCCAGCCAACCAACCCGCCGATCACCAGTCCGATCACGATCTGCGTCGTAAGCGACGGGCGGTACCACGCACGGCGGGCGGGAACCGGAGAACTCATCTTTACGTCCACAGATTTCACAGATTTTCGCAGATTAAGAAACCCTAAAACAGCCAATCTGTGTAAATCTGCGTAATCTGTGGATGACAACTCTTATGTTTCTGAGCCATTTGGAATGCACTGCTTGCGGGCTACGCCACGAGTGGCGCCGTCTGCAAAATCTTTGCACCGCCTGCGGCAAACCGCTCTTGGCGATTGTCGATCTTGCCGCGGTTCAAAAACTCGACCGCTTTATGCGGTCGAGTTTGCGCGGGCGGGAAAAGTCGCTCTGGCGGTATCGCGAGCTTTTGCCGCTGCCGTCCGACGCCGAGCCGATCTCGCTCGGCGAGGGCGGCACGCCGCTGTTGCGCTCGCAGAAAATCGCCGGCGAACGCGATGTTGATCTTTGGATCAAGGACGAATCGCTTAACCCGACGCAAAGTTTCAAAGCGCGCGGGATGAGCGTGGCTGTCTCGATGGCGAAACATCTCGGCGCAACGAAACTCGCCGTGCCGAGCGCCGGCAACGCCGGCGGCGCGCTCGCGGCCTACGCCGCTCGCGCCGGCCTCGAAGCTCATGTCTTCATGCCGCGCGACACGCCGCGCGCGAACATTGTCGAGTGCCGCGAGCTCGGCGCGCACGTCACGCTCCTCGACGGACTCATTACCGATTGCGGGGCCGAGATCGCGCGCCGCAGGGAACGTGAGGCCTGGTTCGACATGTCCACGCTGAAAGAGCCCTATCGGATCGAAGGCAAAAAGACACTCAGCTACGAATTGGCCGAGCAACTGGACTGGCAACTGCCCGACGCGATTATCTATCCAACCGGCGGCGGCACCGGTCTGATTGGGATGTGGAAAGCGTTCGATGAAATGGAAGCGCTCGGTTGGATCGACAGTCGCCGGCCGCGCATGTTTTCTGTTCAGGCAAGCGGCTGCGCGCCGATCGTGCGTGCATTCGAGGCCGGCGAAAAATTCGCCGCGGAATTTGCAAACGCCCACACGATCGCATCCGGTCTGCGCGTTCCGAAAGCGATCGGTGATTTTCTCATTCTGAGAATTCTGCGCGCGTCGTGTGGTGGCGCGATTGCGATCGACGATGAGGAAATCATTGCCGCTGTGCGTGAAGTCGGCAGCAAAGAAGGTCTCTTCATCGCGCCGGAAAGCGCGGCCTGCTTTGTCGCACTGAAGAAAATGCGCGCGTCCGGCAAGATCGACATGGGCGCGCGGATCGTTATTTTTAATACCGGCTCAGGAATCAAATACGTCGAATGTTTCGGATGACGGCGACAAGCGTAAAGGATGCGGTGCACAGCTCCGCACCGCGCAGCGACATCGCCGTGCAGGGCTGGGCGCGCACGCGGCGCGATTCGAAAACATTTTCCTTCATCGAGCTGAATGACGGCTCGTCGCTCAAGAGTCTGCAGGTCATCGCCAAGGATTCGCTGCCGAATTACGCCGAGGTGCAAAAAATCACGACCGGCGCCGCGATCGTCGTCCATGGCGACCTGATCGCCTCGCAGGGCAAAGGCCAGCAATGGGAATTGATCGCGGACAAGATCGACATCGTCGGGCGCGCGGACGATTCCTATCCGCTCCAGAAAAAAGGGCATACGTCGGAGTTCCTGCGCGAGATCGCGCACCTGCGGCCGCGTTCGAACCTGTTCGGCTGCGTGTTTCGTGTGCGCAGCCGGCTCGCGTTCGCGATCCACAAATTTTTTCACGAACGCGGGTTCGTCCATGTGCACACGCCGATCATCACCGCGAGCGATTGCGAAGGCGCGGGAGAATTGTTTCGCGTCACCGCGATTGATCCGGTGAACCCGCCGCGACGCGCCGACGGGAGCGTCGATTACGCGAAAGATTTTTTCGCACGGTGCACTTATCTCACGGTAAGCGGGCAGCTCGAAGCCGAAGCATTCGCCTGCGCGCTTTCCAAAGTCTACACGTTCGGCCCGACCTTTCGCGCGGAAAACTCGAATACGTCGCGGCACGCGAGCGAATTTTGGATGATCGAGCCGGAGATGGCGTTCTGCGATTTGCAGGGGAACATGGATTTGGCGGAGGAGCTCGTGAAATATCTCATCCGCGATGTGCGAGAAAGTTGCGCGGAGGACATGGAGCTCTTCGCGAAGTTCGTGGACAATGAGCTGTTGCCGCGACTCGACTTCGTCCTAGATCGACAATTTCAACGCGTGCCTTACACCGAAGCGGTCGAGCTTCTAATAAAAAGCGGCGAGAAATTTGAGTTCCCCACCGGTTACGGGCTTAATCTGCAGTCCGAGCACGAGCGTTGGCTCACGGAGAAACATTTCAAATCGCCGGTCACGATTTTCAATTACCCAAAAGAAATCAAACCGTTCTACATGCGCTTGAATGACGACGGCAAGACGGTCACGGCGATGGACCTGCTCGTGCCCGGAATCGGCGAGATCGTCGGCGGCAGCCAGCGTGAAGAGCGCCTCGAAGTGCTGGAGGAAAACATGCGCCGGCACAAAATGGATCCGGCCGATTACAAATGGTATCTCGATCTTCGCCGTTATGGCAGCGTGCCGCACGCCGGGTTCGGTCTCGGCTTCGAACGCATGCTCATGTTCGTGACCGGCGTCTCGAACATTCGCGACGTAATTCCGTTCCCGCGCACGCCCGGCAGCGCCGAATTTTAGCTTCGCACCTGACGCAGGTATTTATTTTGTGAATCAGGCGTTGGCGGCTTGCCACGCCAGCCGCGCGCGTTTCAACGAGTCGCCGTTGCCGTCGCCGACGTCATCGAAATCGCCGCGCAACGCTTTGAGCGAATATTTCTCCGTGTCTATCTCTTTGCGTGTGCGCACGCCCCCGCGACGGAGGAACGGGACGGGCGGGCACCACCCCTGCACCGCATGCAGGAAGAGGAAGGGCAAAACGAGGCATGGAATGGCTAAGAGTTTCCTGTTCACAAGCAGGCCGAGCACCGTGCCGGTGAACGCGAGGGCTGCGGCGTTCGCTTCGAGCCAGCGTTCCATGTCCCATTCCTCTTCGAGCTCGTCGATCTGACGCGAGATCGCAGCTTCGCCCAAGCCGGCCGCTCGCAAGATGCGGCGCTCAGTTTCCTGGTCGATCTCTTGATTAACTTCTCTGGCGGTGTGCGCGCGCACTCTGTCTTTCATCTTCATCACGATAACTAATCGCGTTCACGCGCGGCGCTGGATCCTTTTTCCAGAAAGCACCGAGAAAGAGATTTTGTGCGAATACGGTGCACGAGCGCCACGTCTAAGATAGAACGATGAAGAAGCTAATACTGAGTATGGCATTGGCAGTCGCGGCGCCGTTCGCGTGGGCCCAGGTCACTTCGACCTCCACTACAACGACCACGACTGAGGGTAACGGCACAATCACGGAGTTCTCTCCGGGCAGTAGTATTGTGCTGAAGGAAACTGCTGGTCCGAGAAGTTATCACTTCGGCAAACGGGTCGTTTATGTGACCAGAAGCGGTAAGGAACTAGACGAAGCGACCGTGCGGACCCGCGTACGTGTGGGCGTGCCGGTGCGCGTGCATTACGTCACCGAAGGTGACAACATGCTCGTCGACCGCGTGATCCTCGACGAGGATTAATCACGCAGAACGCTAATCAGTTAACCACTAACCGAATCGCGCCTTTTCTGCTCCGGCGAATCTTTCGCCTGGAGCGGAAGGGCGCGTTTGTTTTGAGGCGCATTAACGCCGTCGCTCTGACCTTGTCATCCCCGGGCGCGCGAAAACAAATTGCTGGCGCTCTTGGAATCATCGGCTAAAAAGGCCGGACTTCCGCAGCGGCCATGCTTTTCAATTCGCTCACTTTCGTCGTCTTTTTTGTGGTTGTGGTGGCGCTCTACTGGAGCATTCGCTCGTGGACGCTGCGGAAAAACCTGCTCGTAGTCGCGAGTTACATTTTCTACGGCGCGTGGAACCCGCCGTTTGCCGCGTTGCTCTTCGGCACGACGGCGATGGACTTCTGGCTCGGCCGCCAGATGGGCAAAATGCAAGATCGACAATCACGGCGCCAGTGGCTGGTGGCAAGCGTCTGCATGAACCTGAGCATGCGCGGGTTTTTCAAGTATGGAAATTTCCTGCTCCAGAATTTCCAATGGTTGCTCGCGCGTGTCGGCGTCATCTATCAGCCGCCGCACCTCGACATTCTGTTGCCGGTCGGGATCTCGTTTTACACCTTTCATTCGCTTTCCTACACGCTGGACATTTACCGCGGTGTCCTCCAGCCAACGCGGTCGCTGCGGGATTTCGTGCTCGCAGTTTCATTTTTCCCGCAGCTTGTCGCGGGACCGATTGTTCGCGCCGGCGATTTTCTGCCGCAGTTAGTTCACCCGCCGCGCTTGAAGACGAATCAGTTTTTGTGGGGTCTAGCGTTAATGACTTTGGGTTTGTTCGAGAAAATTGTTCTCGCCGACACTTTGCTGTCAGGCTCGGCCGATCGCGTTTTCAGTTACGCCGGGCCGCTCGTCGCTCTGGATTCGTGGGCCGGCGTGCTCGCATTCGCCGGCCAGATCTTCTGCGATTTCGCCGGCTATTCGCTCTGCGCGATCGGCGCCGCGTTAACACTTGGCTTTCATCTTAAGGACAATTTCCGGTTTCCTTACGCCGCGGTCGGCTTCTCGGATTTCTGGCGACGCTGGCACATCTCGCTTTCCACATTCCTGCGCGATTATCTTTACATTCCGCTCGGCGGCAACCAGGTGAAGCCGGTTCGCGCGGCAGCGAATCTCGTCATCGTCATGTTCCTTGGCGGCCTGTGGCACGGCGCAGCCTGGACATTTGTCGTTTGGGGATTGTTGCACGGCTCTTACCTCGTGATCGAGCGCGTGATCCGCGTTTTCTTTGAAGAAAAACCGTGGGCGGCGACATTGCCGGTTCGATTGCTCGCCGGCTTCGCAACGTATGTCGCGGTCTGCATCGCGTGGGTATTTTTTCGCGCGTCTGATTTCACAATCGCCAGCCGCATGTTGTCGGGAATGTTTGGCGGACACGCGCACGGCGACATGATTCTTACCACCCGCGAACTCCTGCAAATCGGCATCATTACCGCAGGGCTTATCTCGATGCATTGGCTCATGCGCGACGATGCGTTTGAAACCGCCGTGATGCGGTTGCCGGCATGGGCCGTGACCGCGATCTGGTCGGTCATGGCCTGCGCCATCATTCTCACTCAAGGAAGCAGCAATGCCTTCATTTATTTCCAATTTTAAACAACGCCTCCGGCTCCCGCGGATGTTTTTCCGCAGGCCCTCGCGCGAAGAACAGATTCACGGCGGCCCGCCGCTGGAATTCGAGCGGCCGATTCCGCCGATTCCATGGCGTGGCATCACAGTTGTCGTCATTTTGATCGTCGTAACGGCGACGATTTCCTGGGAATTGTACGTCCGCTCACTCGGGTATGGTCCGACATTGAACGACAATGAGGACCTTTGGACGATGCGGCGGCGGGCAGTGGAGCCGGAGTCCCTCGTCATCGTCGGCGATTCGCGTGGATGGTTCGATGTCGATCTAGACGAGCTCGAAAAAGGTCTGGGCAAGCGTCCGATCCAGCTCGCCGGCGGCGGCATGTGCGGTTTTCCGGTTCTTGCCGATCTTGCGAACGACGAAAATTTTCATGGAACGGTTATTTGCAGCATTGTGCCGCGATTATTCTTCGCTCCCCCTGGGACGCCGCCATTCGAGCGCGGCGAAAAAGCGGTGAAACGTTTTCATTCGCAAACGCCCGCTCAGCACGCGAGCGAATACCTCGCCTTTCCGTTGGAGGAGCACGTTGCTTTTCTGAAACAAGAAGAGCTGACGCTCGAGGATTATTTAAAAAAATTGCCGATTCAAAATCGTCCGAGCGCTCTCGTGGCGCCGCAGCTTCCACCGTATTTTGGAACGCTCGATCGGGAACGTCGCTCGCGAATGATCGAGGAGTGCGCGCGACCGGGCAACGAACTGGCCAAGCGCATCCAGCAAATCTGGATTCCGCTTTTCACGCCGCCTCCGCCTCCGACTTATATTCCGAAAGAGGTTTTCTTCGCCAAAATGACTGAAGCCATTCAAAAGCGTTTTGCCGACGTGACCGCAGCCGTGGAAAAAATCCGCGCTCGGGGAGGCAAAATTGTTTTCGTTCGATTTCCGCACAGCGGTGGATTGAAAGAACTGGAAGATCGCGAGACGCCACGCGCCCAAACATGGGACCCATTGCTGCAGATGACGCGTGCCCCGGGAATTTATTACTCCGATTTTCCCGAACTTGCCGGGTTCACTTGTCCTGAGTGGTCGCACCTGTCGGCGGGAGATTCGGTCGAGTTTAGCAAACGCCTCGTCCCGCACCTTCGCGCCTTGCTGCAGCGGTAGATCTCGACCTAGCCTGGGGCGCGCCTTTTGCGCCGCCGATTATTCGCGCGGGGACGGCGCTCTACTTGATTCGGGTAAATTCCATTCGCGAACCAGTCGACTCACCGAAGGTCATCCGATCGTGCGAGATTTCCACGTGATAAACTGACGTGCTGAAAGGGGTTTCAATTTTCACGCGGTCACCATCGCCGAACGTGTATTTGCCCCGGGTGTTGCCGATCAAAACGCGGCCATTGGAAGCGAATTCCCAAACGATGGCATCGCGATCTGCGGATGATCGCCATTTGCCGACGATCTCGCGCGATGGTCCGCCGCAGCCGATCAGAACCGATATTAAAAGGGCAGTTGCGATCGAGCGAAGGGGACGCCGGCTGAACGGAGCCATGACGCGGTGATCCTGAACTATTTCTGGGAAGTTTTCGAGTCTCGGCTGGAGGGGAGAGTTCCACCTGGTTGGAGGATGACGAGCGCGGCTGATTTCACGCCGATACCTTTCGGTTTGTCCTTCTTACTCGGCCAAACCTTGTCATCGAAGTGAATTGTCGATCTTTCCTGGCAAACGCCGCACACTTATAACGCGCTTATAACGCGCGAGCGCAAGCAACGGCGAAAACGCCGATTGGGCGTCGAGTAATTTATTTCTTCGTCTTCTTCGGCTCGCGCTTGGCTTCCTTCGGCGCTTTTGGCTCCGAGCGTTCTTTTTTGGCTTCGCCGGGGCGATATTCTTCCTGCTCCGCGGCGGCGAAGGCTTTTTCGAGGCCGACCATGTCCTCGCCTGGCCGCAGCGTGTCGAAGGTCTCGGCCTCCTTGCGGAGTTGTTCTTCGGAATAATTGGCGGCTTTGATCGACAATCCGATGCGCCGCTCGACCTTGTCCACCTTGATGACGCGCGCCTCGACTTCCTGGCCGACCTTGAGCACGTCTTTCACCTTCGCCACGTGCTCTTCGCTCAGCTGGGAAATGTGCACGAGCCCATCGATGTCGTCCTGCAATTGCACGAACGCGCCGAAGCTGGCGAGCTTGCTCACCTGACCTTTGACGAGGTCGCCGATCTTGTATTTCTGATCGATGTTTTTCCACGGATCTTCGCTCAGTTGTTTGACCCCGAGACTGATCCGCTGATTCGTCTTGTCGATGTCGATGACTTCGGCTTCGACCTCGTCGCCTTTCTTAAACATTTCGCTCGGGTGATTGATCTTGCGCGTCCAGCTCAAGTCCGAGACGTGGATCATGCCGTCGATTCCTTCCTCCAGCTCGACGAACGCGCCGTAGGCGGTCATGTTGCGGATTTTGCCTTTGACGCGGCTGCCGATGGTGAATTTCTTTTCGATCTCGTCCCATGGATTCGCTTCGAGCTGACGCAGGCCGAGTGAAATTTTCTGTTCTTCCTTGTTAACGCCGAGCACGACGGCTTCGACTTCCTGGCCCACAGAGAGAATGTCGGAAGGACGCATGATTCGTTTGGTCCATGACAACTCGGAGACGTGAATGAGACCTTCGACGCCTTCCTCGAGTTCCACGAACGCGCCGTAAGGAACAAGATTGGTGATCTTGCCTTTGACGCGCTGACCGGCCGGGAAGCGTTCCTCGATTTGGTCCCAGGGATTCTTTTGCGTCTGCTTCAGCCCGAGCGAAACGCGTTCCTTCTCCTTGTTGATGTCGAGGACGACGACTTCGAGTTGCTGGCCGACCTTGACGAGCTCGCTGGGATGTCCGAGCCGGCCCCAGGTCATGTCAGTGATATGAAGCAACCCGTCCATGCCATCGAGATCGATGAACGCGCCGAAGTCGGTCAGGTTTTTGACGGTGCCAGCGACGCGATCGCCGACCTTGACGCCGTCGAGAAATTTCTGTCGTTTTTCGCTGCGCTCCTGTTCGATGATTTCGCGCCGGCTAAGCACGACGTTGCGGCGGTCGTCATTGATCTTGACGATCTTAAAGTCATAAGTGTTGCCAACGAACTGCTGTAGATCTTTCGGCGGGACAATGTCGATCTGCGACGCGGGGAGGAACGCTTCCACGCCGATGTTGACCATGAGACCGCCTTTGACGACGGATTTGACCTTGCCTTTGATCAGGCCGTCGCCCTCATAGACGCCGGCGATCTTGTTCCAGTTTTGGCGATAGGCCGCTTTTTCTTTCGAAAGCACGACCATGCCTTCCTCGTTCTCCAGCCGTTCGAGCAGCACGTCCACTTCATCGCCGACTTCGAGCGCCTCGGGATTTTCAAATTCACCAATCGGGATCACGCCCTCGGACTTGTAGCCGATGTCCACGAGGACTTCGCGCGGGCGCACTTCCAAGACCCTGCCTTTGACGATGCTGCCTTCCCGGAAGTCCGGCATCGGCTTCGACATCACATCCTGCATTTGCACCATAAATAAATTGCCTCCTCGGGGCGTGGCGACCCCGCCGAGGCGGAGCCGGCTTTTCCGCGAAGCGAGCTGCGGAAAACGGAGCGCCACAGTAGGCGTTTTCGCGCTATTGGTCAACTCACCTTCTCACTCCATAATGGGCGTTGGGCGTTGAGCGTTCGACGTTTCACCGCTACCTTGAATGACCATGTCGATCTTGCGATTGCCTGTCCGCCATAGCCTTGGCCTAGGCGGATCGATCTTGCTTTTGCTAAGCCTCGGTTCGCTGCACGCGGCGGGCGAGGCCGAACAAAAAGTCCTCGCCGCAATCAAATCGCCCGATCTCAGCGTGATTCACCTTTGGGCGCCATGGTGTTCCAATTGCCAGGCGGAATTGAAAAGCGAAGGCTGGCTCAAAATGATCAAGGACAATCCGGACGTGAAATTTTATTTCGTGTCGGTTTGGAATGACGGCGGCAATGGCAAATCGATGCTGAGCAAATTTCAAATCGCCGAGCAGCCAAACGTTACTGTGCTCGCTGATGCGGGACCGCGTCGCGGCGAGAACAAGATCAAACAGTTTGCCGGTCTCCCGGTTTCCTGGATTCCCACGACTTGGATTTACAAAGACGGCGATCTTCGTTACGCACTAAATTATGGCGAGGTGCGCTTTCCCGTCCTGCAACAATTGCTTGACGACAGCAAGTCGGAGTGGTCGCACAAAGGCGAGCCGAAGTTAGCGGACTGAGCGCGATGACCGAGCTTTCCACAGTTCAGACGACAGTCGCCAAGAAGCCGCCGGCAATTCTGTCGTGCATCGGCGACACGCCGCTGGTCGAGATCACGCAATTCGACACCGGGCCGTGTCAGCTTTTCTTGAAATTGGAGAACCAGAATCCAACTGGCTCGATCAAGGACCGCATCGCGCTGTCGATGATCGAAGCGGCCGAGCGCGAGGGAAAACTCCAGCCGGGCGGAACAGTTATTGAAGCGACTGCGGGTAACACCGGGCTCGGGCTCGCCCTCGTCGCTGGCGCAAAAGGTTACCGCGTTCTCCTTGTCATCCCCGACAAGATGTCGCAGGAAAAAATTTCCCATGTCAGGGCGCTCGGCGCCGAAGTGCGCCTGACGCGCTCGGATGTGACGCGCGGCCACCCTGAATATTACCAGGACGTGGCGGCGCGTTTGGCCGAAGAAATTCCGGGCGGCTTTTATGTGAATCAGTTCGGTAACCCGGCGAACCCTCTCGCGCATGAGCGCACCACCGGCCCGGAAATTTGGGAACAGATGCGGCACGATGTCGATGCGGTCGTGGTGGGCGTCGGTTCGGGCGGAACGCTCACTGGTCTGGGCCGCTTTTTCAACCGCGTGAAACCGCGGCGCGGCATTGAAATGGTGCTCGCCGATCCCACCGGCTCGGTGCTCTACGAGTATGTCAAGACCGGCGAGTTGGTCGAATCGGGCAGCTGGGCGGTGGAAGGCATCGGTGAAGATTTCATTCCCGAGATCGCCGATATGGCGCTCGTGACCGATGCATTCGAGATCGGCGATGAAGAAAGTTTTGCGACCGTACGCGACTTGTTGAAGCAGGAAGGAATTTTCGGCGGTTCATCGACCGGCACCCTTGTGGCTGGAGCGCTTCGGTATTGCCGCAAGCAGACGCAGCCGAAACGGGTCGTCAGTTTCGTGCCGGACACGGGGAACAAATATCTCTCGAAGATGTATAACGACTTTTGGATGGCCGAGCAGGGATTCATTCATCGGCCCCCGCACGGTGACTTGAGCGACTTGATCACGCACCGCTACGAAGCCGGCGAAGTGATTACGGTCGGGCCGGACGACACGCTGCTCACCGCTTTCAAACGGATGCGCGACTCGGATGTCTCGCAACTGCCGGTTGTCGATCAAAGCGGAAGGCCCCTCGGCATCATCGATGAATCGGATCTGCTCGTGAAAGTGCACCGCGACGCGACGCATTTTAATGATCCGGTGAAAAAAGCCATGACCGACCGGCTCGAGACACTGCCGCCCGGCGCGAAGATCAAGGATTTGCTCGAAGTGTTCGATCGCGGCCGCGTTGCCATGGTAATGGAGGGCGACAAATTCCTTGGCCTCATCACTCGCACCGATCTGCTTTCTTACCTGCGCCGTCACATGCCCAAATCGGCCGCGCCCACCGAGCGCGAATTTTCGTGACCTTTACGCCCGCGAAATCACGCGAATGGCTGCGAACGCAACCTCGGCACTCTTAGATTGTCATGTTGAGCGGAGCGAAACATCTCTGACTTTTTATATCGCTGCGGGCACGTAAAGGTCAGAGATTCTTCGCTTCGCTCAGAATGACAGACCTAGCGTATTGTATTTATCCGTGTAATCCGCAGTTAAGCTAAGACTCACATGAAAAAGCCACACGAGTTTGCCACGCGCGCGATTCACGCCGGCCAGGCGCCCGACCCCACGACCGGCGCGATCATGACGCCGATTTACGCGACATCGACTTACGTGCAGGAAAGTCCCGGCAAGCACAAAGGCTACGACTACTCGCGCTCGATCAATCCCACCCGGCTCGCCTACGAAAAGTGCATCGCCGATCTGGAAAGCGGCACGCGTGGGTTTGCTTTTGCCTCGGGACTGGCCGCGATGTCTACCGCGCTCGAGATTATCGATAGCGGTTCGCACGTAGTGGCGAGCGACGATCTTTATGGCGGTACGTTTCGCCTCTTCGAAAAGGTCCGGCGTCGCTCGGCCGGGCTCGACTTCACCTTTGTCGATCTTACGGACGCGGCGGCATTCGAGGATGCGATCGGACCAGACACGCGCATGGTCTGGGTTGAAACCCCGAGCAACCCGCTGCTCAAGATCATCGACCTCGAAACGATCGCCAAGATCGCGCGGGAAAACGACATCATCTCCGTCTGCGACAATACTTTTGCCACACCGTGGATTCAGCGACCGATCGAGCGCGGTTTCGATCTCGTCGTGCACTCCGCGACAAAATATCTGAACGGCCACTCCGATCTGGTGGGCGGCGTTGCGGTCGTCGGCGAAAAGAAGGAACTGGCAGATCAGATTGCGTTTCTCCAAAACTCGGTCGGGGCGATTGCCGGCGCGTTCGATAGTTTTCTCGTCTTACGCAGCTTGAAGACGTTGGCGCTGCGGATGGAACGTCACTGCGCGAACGCGCTCGAAATCGCGCGCTGGCTGGAAGAGCACAATGAAGTGAAATCGGTCAGTTATCCCGGGCTAAAATCGCATCCGCAACACGACCTCGCCCGCACGCAGATGCGCGGTTTTGGGGGAATCGTCACCGCGGTGTTGAAGACCGACCTCGCCGGGACGCGCCGCTTTTTAGAAAACACCCGCTTGTTTGCGCTCGCCGAAAGCCTCGGCGGCGTCGAAAGCTTGATCGATCATCCCGCGCTCATGACGCACGCTTCAGTCCCGAAGGAACAACGCGAAGCGCTCGGCGTGACCGATTCGCTCGTCCGGCTCTCGGTCGGCGTCGAGGACCTGCGCGATCTGATCGACGATCTTCAGACCGCACTCGAAGCGATTTGAGAACGCTGCCATGCCTCAGCGCATCAAGGAGCGGCGCTCTCCAGAGCGCCGTTTAATTTAATCGGCGGCTCGGAAGCCGCCGCTCCTTGAGATCTGCCGTTGTGATTACCCGCGGGGCAATTAATCTTTCGCCGCGATGGGCAACAGCTTTGGCCAATTTTTTCGTGTGACCACATTTGGTGAGTCGCATGGCGGCGGCATTGGCGTCGTGATCGACGGTTGCCCGCCGAAGATCGACATCGACGAAGTGGAGATTCAGCGCGAACTGGATCGACGCCGGCCGGGCCAGAGTAAAATCACGACGCAGCGGAAGGAAGAAGATCGGTGCGAGATTTTGTCCGGCGTATTTGAAGGGAAAACGCTTGGCACATCCATTTCCATACTCGTCCGCAATAAGGATGCGCGTCCGGAGGACTACGCCGAGATCGCAAGTAAATTTCGCCCCTCGAACGCCGACTTCACTTATGAGGCCAAGTATGGAATCCGAAACTGGCAGGGCGGGGGACGCGCTTCGGCGCGGGAAACAATCGGTCGCGTCGCGGCGGGCGCGATCGCGCGCAAAGTGCTGGAAAGATTTTATCCGAAGATCGACCTCGTCGCCTACGTAAGCCAGGTGCACGACGTCGTCGGGAAGATCGACAGCTCGAGAGTGAAACGCGTAAACGTCGAGGCGAATATGGTCCGCTGTCCGGACTCGGCCGCGGCCAGGAAGATGATTTCCCTTATCGAGAAGACGCGTGCCGAAGGGGATTCGTTAGGCGGGGTGATCGACTGCGTCATCCGAAATGTCCCGGCGGGATTGGGCGATCCCGTGTTCGACAAACTCGAGGCCGATCTGGCGAAAGCGATGCTGAGCTTGCCGGCGACCAAAGGTTTTGAGATCGGGGCCGGCTTTTCCGCGACCCGAATGCGCGGATCGGAGCATAATGATCCATTCGAGATGCAGCGCGGCAAAATCCGGACGACGACAAATTTTTCCGGCGGAATCCAGGGCGGTATTAGCAATGGCGAAGACATCTCTTTTCGTGTCGCTTTCAAGCCGCCCGCCTCGATCGCGCGGGAACAGCGAACCGTCACGGCAGCGCGCGCACGCACAAAACTTGTCGCGCGCGGGCGACATGATCCGTGCGTCTTGCCGCGAGCTGTGCCAATGGTAGAAGCAATGGCGGCGCTGGTCTTGTGCGACCACGCGCTGCGTCAACGAGCAATTTCTTCGGACAAATGAATCCGCAACTAGAGCAGGCGGCCGGCTCGCCCATGTGGCAGCTCGTGTTTGTTTCCTTCGCTCTCCTGCTCGTTTTCTACGAAATCCTGCGCGGCTGGCGGCGCGGCGGCGCGCGGCAGTTGACCCGGCTCGGCGCGCTGGTCGCCGCGTATTTCGCCGCGTTCTTTGGCGGGAAACTCCTCCTGCCATTGGCGCGCCCTTTTTTGAAAATGCCGGACGTCGTCGCAACAATTGTCGCCGGCGCGCTCCTCGCCATTGCGGTGTATGCGCTGATCAGCGGGCTCGGGGCGCTCCTGTTCAAGCGAACCAACCAACATGCAACGGCGATTGTGCGGCTGGTGTTTGGGCTGAGCGGCGCGTTCCTTGGACTTTTCTTCGGCGCCTTTCTCGTCTGGGCATTGGTCGTCGGGGTGAGATCGATCGGCGCGATTGCCGATGCGCACGTGCGGGAACAGGCAGCGCGGTCGCCGATTGTTCACGCGGTTGATGTCCGGCGCGGTTTCGCGGGCGAGACGAACGCAGGCTCTTCGGAGTTAATGACTTCGCTCGCGCGGCTGAGAAATTCACTCGAGATGGGCGTGATCGGTGACGCGGTGAAAAGGAGCGATGTCGTTCCGAGCAAAACCTACGACACTTTGGCCAAGGTCGGTCGCATCGCCTGCAACCCGCAAGCGGCGGAACGTTTTCTTTCCTACCCCGGGGCGCGGGAGTTGAGCGAGAACCCAAAGATTGCGGCGCTGCGGAGCGATCCCGAGATTGCCGAGAAAATCCAACAGGGGCGGATTGTCGATCTTATGCGCGATCGGCGGATCATCGATGCGGCCAATGATCCTGCGCTGGTGGCGGCGATCAAGAATTTCGATTCCAGCGCCGCGTTAGATTACGCGACAACCACGAATGGGCACGAATAAACACGAATTCGTTCGAATGATGAATGACGAGTCAATGACCAAACGCCAATGACAAAGGCTGGACCGTCGTGGCGCTGCATTCGTCCCGCTGTGGCTGCTGGATTCGTCATTGTCTGATGCTTGCTTCGTGTCAATTCGTGTCGCTTCGTGGTTAAATTCCGGCCGCAGAAATGAATTACGTCACCACGATCGGCTTGGAAGTGCACGTCCAGCTCAAGACGCGGTCGAAGATGTTCTGCGCATCGCCGGTGGAATTTGGCGCAGAGCCGAATACCCACACCTGTCCGGTATGTCTGGGTTTGCCGGGCGCGCTGCCGGTGATGAACCACGAGGCGTTGCGCATGACGGTTTTGACCGGGCTGATGCTCGGCTGCGATATCGCGCCTACCTGCAAATTCGATCGCAAGAATTATTTCTATCCGGACATGCCGAAGAACTACCAAATCTCGCAATACGACATGCCGCTGTGCACGAACGGCAGCGTGCCGTTGCACGATCTTGCTTACCCGAAGGACGCGCAAAAGAGCATCGCCTCCCCGGACAAGGAAGTGCATCTCGTGCGAATCCATCTCGAGGAGGACGTGGCCAAGAGCTTCCATTTCGAGAACACGACGGGGATCGATTTCAATCGCGCCGGTACGCCATTGATGGAGATCGTCACCCAACCCGAGATCAATTCGCCGGAGGAAGCGTTCGCGTTTCTGACCTCACTCAAGCAAATCCTGATCTACGGCGCGGTGAGCGACGCCGATATGGAGAAAGGCCAGCTTCGGTGTGACTGCAACGTCTCGGTGCGGCCGGAAACGCAGGCCGAGCTCGGCGCCAAGATCGAGATCAAGAACATGAATTCGATCAGAGGGGTGCGGCGCGCGCTTGCGTTTGAAATCCAGCGTCAGATCGAGGCGCTCCAGCGCGATGAAAAATTGCAACAGGAAACGCGCGGCTGGGACGATGTTGCGGGCGAAACGTTTCTCATGCGCACAAAAGAATTCGCGCACGACTACCGTTATTTTCCCGATCCGGACCTCGTGCCGGTGAAAACGGAAATGCTGCTCGAGGAAGTGCGCGGGCGGGTGCCGGAATTGCCCAAAGCCAGGCGCGCGCGGTTTGTCGAACAATATCAGGTGAGTCCCTACGATGCGGCTGTCCTTGCGAACGACCTCGAACTGGCGCGTTACTTCGAGGCGGCGGCGAGAGGCGCGAAAAAACCAAAAAGCGTCGCCAACTGGATCCTGAACGATCTGCAAAACGCGCTCAGCACGGCCAACAAAACGATCAACGATTGCCCGATTCCGCCCGAGGCGCTCGACGAGCTGGTCAATTTGATCGACACCGGGAAAATCAGCGGCAAACAGGGCAAGGAAGTTTTCGCCGAAATGTTCGGCACCGGCAGAGGCGCCGCCGCGGTCGTAAAAGAAAAGGGGATCGAACAATTGAGCGACACCGCGGCCATAGAAAAATTTTGCGATGAAGTGATCGCCGCGAATCCCAAACCAGCGGCCGATTTCAAGGCCGGCAATCTCGCGTCGCTCAATTTTCTGAAGGGCCAGGTGATGAAACTGTCGAAGGGCAAAGCGAATCCGCAGTTGGCAGGCGAAATTTTGGAACGGAAGCTGAAGTAGCGCATGCCTCTGGCTTGCGTTTTCAATTAATTCGCAGGCATGAAAATCCTGATCGCGCCTGACAAATTCAAAGGAGCGCTGTCGGCGCGCGAGGTTGCCGAGAACATTGCCGCCGGTCTGCGCGAAGCACTGCCAGAGGCGAAGATCGACATAGCGCCGATAGCCGATGGCGGCGAGGGCACGGCGGAGGTGATTTCGCAGGCGCTGGGCGGCTCGTGGTTGAATTGCAAAGCGCACGATCCGCTCGGACGCGAAATCGAGGCGCGGTTCGCCTGGGTCGCGGATCAAAACCTCGCCATTATGGAAATGAGCGAAGCCGCGGGGATGCGGCGACTCGCGTCAGGTGAATTGGACCCGCTTCGAGCAAACACGTTCGGAGTCGGCGAAATGATTTTGGATGCGACGAAACGCGGCGCACGCGAAATCATCATCGGCCTCGGCGGCAGCGCGACGAACGACGGCGGATTCGGAATGGCACGCGCGCTTGGGTTTCGCTTTTTCGATCACGAGCATGAGCGTGAGCGTGAGGTGAGTCGGCTCGCTGATCTTGTGAAGATCACGAGACCGAAAGATCTGACATTGCCCAAGATCGTCGCAGCAGTTGATGTGCGAAACCCGTTGCTCGGTGAAAACGGCGCCACGCGAGTTTTTGGGCCGCAGAAAGGCGCGACGCCGGAGAAAATCGAGAAACTGGAGCGCGCGCTCACGCGGCTGGCCGACGTCGGGGCAAAACAATTTGGGTTCGATTTTCGGGACGAGGCTGGCGCTGGTGCCGCGGGTGGTCTCGGGTTCGGGTTGCTGAGTTTTTGCGCCGCAACGATCCGGCCGGGCTTTGAGGTCGTTGCCGAAGCAGTCGGACTCGAAGTAAAGATGCGAGATGCCGACGTTGTGATAACGGGCGAGGGGAGTTTGGACCGGCAAACACTCGAGGGAAAAACCCCAGCCGGCGTGGCGCGAATGGCGCGCAAGCTCGGCAAGCGCGTGTTCGCAATCGTTGGGCGCGCAAGCGAAGATCGACAAGTGCGCGAGCTTTTCGACGCCATTTACCAGAACGCGCGGGCCGGGATGAGCGAACCGGAGAACATGGCGCGCGCGCCGGAGTTGTTGCGCGAAAACGCGCGGGACCTCGCGATTAAACTGCGACAAACGACGACTCTCTCAAGCTGAAGCCGCCAGCGCGCGAACATGCTGGCGTGCCCGCGCGACAGCGTCATTGCGCTTTCAATTGGCCGTGCGCAAATTAGCCGCGAATTTCACCGCATCATGGACAAGCCCATTCTGCCAGCGTTCGATCACCAGCCGCGCAAATACACCGGACCCTCCGCCGACGAGGTGCTGCGTCTGCGCCGGGAATTTCTCAATCCCGGCATTTTCCTCTACTACAAAAAGCCGCTCATGCTGGTCGAAGGTAAAATGCAATATGTCTGGGACGAACACGGCCGCGGATATCTCGATGCCCTCGGCGGCATCGTCACCATCTCGGTTGGCCATTGTCACCCGGAAGTTGTCGATCTTGCGACCAAGCAGAACGAAACGCTCCAACATTCGACGACGATTTATCTGCATCCGAACATTGCCGAGTACGCGCGCGACCTCGCCGCGAAAATGCCAGGTGAGCTGAAGGTTTGCTATTTCGTAAATTCCGGCTCGGAGGCGAACGATCTCGCGCTCTTGATGGCACGCGCTTACACGGGCAATTACGACGTCATCGCATTGCGCAACGCGTATCACGGCGGCGGCATGGCGACGATGGGTCTCACGGCGCATCGCACTTGGAAATACAATGTCCCGCATAGTTTCGGCGTGCACCACGCGATGACGCCCGATCCGTTTCGCGGTTTTTGGGGACGCGACGATGCCGATGCTGGAAAAAAATATGCGGCCGATGTGAAGAACCTGATCGACTTCGGAACGACCGGCCAGGTTGCGGCGTTCATTGCCGAATCAATCCAGGGCGTCGGCGGCTGCGTCGTTTTTCCGGACAACTATTTGAAACACGCTTACGAACATGTGCGCGCGGCCGGCGGTGTTTGTATCGCGGACGAAGTCCAAGCGGGGATCGGTCGCACCGGCACGCATTATTGGGGATTCGAAACCCAGGGCGTGACGCCGGACATTATGACAATGGCGAAAGGAATCGGCAACGGCTGCCCGCTTGCTGCCGTTGTGACAACGCCAAAGATTGCGCAAACGCTCGCGTCGCGAGTTCATTTTAACACCTTCGGCGGAAATCCCGTTGTCTGCGCGCAGGGCCGAGCAGTATTGAAAATCATCGACCGCGACAAGCTTCAGGAGAATGCGCTCAAGATGGGAAACAAAATTCTCGCGGGTCTACGCGAACTCCAGCAAAAGCACAACATCATCGGCGACGTGCGCGGCAAAGGCCTGATGCTTGGAATCGAGCTTGTGAAAGATCGACAATCAAAAGAGCCGGCGAAAGAAGAATGCGCACAGCTGCTGGAAAGATGCAAGGAGCTCGGCCTTCTTCTCGGCAAAGGCGGTCTGTGGGGCCAAACGCTTCGTTTCTCGCCGCCGATGTGCGTCAACGAACAGGACGCCGATTTTCTGCTCGAAGTTCTCGATTGCGCGCTGCGTGAGTTGTGATCAGCCGGATTGGCGGGGGACGATCTCCTAAGTGCTAAGAGCCGCTGCGGGCACATAAAGTGCTCGATTGATTGAATACGTGGACAGTTTGCTGAAAGTCGTTGTCTCCGCAATCGGTCGCAAGATCGCGGCTGCACTGCATGGCCGAAGGTTAAAGCTTCGCATCCGCCGAGTAGCGATTACGCAACCTTACTAGTGGCGCTGCAATCCGTTGGTTCTTAGCGGCTGTTGTCAACCATTCGCTGGGCGGGTTTCGTAAGTTCAAGGCGCTCACTAACCTTTTGGATTTGGGATGCCTGCTCGGCGAGATCGGCTCGGAGCGCAGTTATCCCGTTCTGCTGCTCGGCAATCGTTTTGCCCTGTTTGGCCACAGCGGATTTTAGCTGCGTGATAGTGGCTTCCTGTTCCTGCACTTTGCGATGTTCTTTGAGAAACTCATTCAGGAGCATGGCGTTCACGGCGTCGTAGCGGACGGTATAGGCTTTGCCTTCCGCGTCCCGCAGAACCAAATCGGCGTTCACTTTCTCCACCTGCTCGGCGACGAGGCCGAACTGCGGAACTCTCTTTGGATCAAGCTCGCGTTTGTAATGGAACGTCACCGGCTTCAAAGCCAGCACCGTTTCGCTAATCGCATCCATCGATTTGATATCCGTCTTGAACCGCTCCGAGGAAACGACCGTGCCGAGTTGTCCGTTCGCGTCGATTACTACGCCCGCGCCCGAAGCAACAGTTGCTCCGTTGATCCCGGCGATAAACGTGGCGATCTGATTTCCCGCGGTGCCGACGCGGATGACACCCGAGTCGTCGGTGAAACCGGCGTTGCCGATGTCGATGTTGTATGAGCCGGTAGTCAGGTTGGCGCCCGAATAATAGCCCAGGGCGATATTGTAATTGCCGGTGGTATTGAAATAGGCCGACTCAAATCCGAGCGCGGTGTTGAAATTGCCGGTGTTGTAGTAAAGCGCTTGGCCGCCGTCAGCGGTGTTCTGAAAACCGGTCGTGTTGTAGAAGAGCGCTTCACTGCCGGTGGCGGTGTTTTGGTTGCCGGTGGTGTTACTGTAGAGCGCGATCTGGCCGGTGGCGGTGTTGGCGTTGCCGACCGTGTTCAAGTAGAGGGCCTGAGCGCCATGGGCAGCGTTGGCCGCACCGGTCGTATTCGCCTGGAGGGCCAGAACTCCAGTGCCGGTGTTCGCGTAACCGGTGGTGTTCGTGGTCAGGGTTTGAAAACCGGTCCCCGTGTTATAGCTGCCGGTCGTGTCGCGGTTGAGCGCTTGATAACCGAAGCCGGTGTTGTCAATCCCGGTCGTGAGGCTGATGAGCGCTCCGTTGCCGCCGGCCGTATTGCCGTTGCCAATGTTTCCATCCGGTCTCGGTGGCGCCGCCGGCGCGGCGGGTGCGACTCCAAGAACCAGCAGCGCGATGCTGAGGAGAAGAATAAATCGGCGCGAAACCGAATGATCGGCGCACTTTCTGATCGACAGGATCGAAGTTATCAACTCAGACATATGGTGTTTTCCTTCACCCGGTGGAGGATGATTTGGCGGCGAAACCTGAGGGAAGAAAAAGCTACCGGGATAAGCGTTCTCTGTCTCACTCGGGTCCCACCCGGCAGACTGAGTTTTCGCGAGAGAACCGTCAATCTCAATCAGCAAATTTCGCTGCGAAACTGGCTGCGCCGATTCGCATTGGCTTAGGATCGCGCCGGGCCATTTACCGGTAATGTGCTGCTTTATGGCACAGGAACGGCTTGAGCATAGCGAGTGTTGCTCCCTCGTGTCCACGCAAGTGGAACAGTTTACGCAATCCGTCTGCGAATTTTGCGCGGTTTCGCGCTGATTTCCTTTGTTTTGGCAGCGGCGACGCCGGAAGCGGCCACTCTGACTTGGAATGGCGGAGGCAACAACAACAGCGTCTCGAACAATGGGAACTGGGGCGGCGCAACGCCAGCCAGTGGCGATCTCCTCATCTTTGCCGGCAGCGTCCGACTGACACCACAATTAAGCTCCGCGCTGACCGTTGGCTCGCTCACTTTCAATAGCGGCGCCGGCGCGTTTACCCTCGGCGGTAATGCCACCTACACGATCAATACCAGTGCAGGCGTCACAAACAACAGCGCGAGCACCGAAACGATCAATAACGACATTACGCTGGGCATCGCGCAGACGTGGTCGGCAACCGCCGGCAATCTTGTCTTCGGCGGGAACGTTGCGAACGGCGGATTTTTGCTCACGATTGGCGGCGGTTTTAATACGGATTCGACCGGCGTAATTAGCGGAACCGGCGGTGTGACCAAGACAGGAGCGGGCACGCTCACATTGTTCGGCGCCAACACCTACTCCGACGCGACGTCGATCAGTGCCGGAGTTTTGAATATCCAAAATGCGACCGGTCTTGGAACAACCGCCGGCGGCACAACGGTTAGCAGCGGCGCAGCGCTTCAATTGCAAGGCGGCATCGCCATCGGCGCGGAGTCATTGACACTGAACGGGTCCGGAATCTCGAGCGATGGCGCATTGCGAAGCGTCAGCGGTAACAACAGCCTGACTGGCGCAATCACGCTTGGCTTCGCCAGCACGATCGCTTCCGATTCGGGCACGCTGACGTTGAGCGGCGGAATCGTAAACGCCGGTTTCGCCACCACGTTTTCCGGCGCGGGCGCAACCGTGGAAAGTGGAGTGATCAGCGGCACGGGCGCGCTGACTAAGAGCGGCACTGGCACTCTGACCCTCAGCGGCACAAACACCTACTCCGGGCTGACGACGGTCAGCGCAGGCGTATTGAATATCCAGACCGCATCGAGCCTCGGCACGACCGCGGCAGGAACGACCGTCACGGCTGGCGCAGCCTTGCAAATGCAAGGTGACATTACCATTGGTGCGGAAGCGTTGACGCTTAATGGCACCGGCAGTTCAAATGATGGCGCCTTGCGAAGTATCAGCGGCAGCAACAGCCTGAGCGGTGCGGTAACGCTCGCCTCGGATTCAACCATTGGTTGCGACGCTGGAATGTTGACCCTGAGCGGAATCATCTCCGGCGCCTTTAACTTAACCAAGGTTGGTTCGGGTACACTGACGCTATCCGGGACAAATATTTATAGCGGCATCACCACCATAAATGCCGGCGCGCTTAGTATCAGCGCCGACAATAATCTCGGGGCGGCGCCGTCCGGCGCAGCTGTACCCGGCAAACTGGCCCTTGCGGGCGGTCAGTTGAGTACTACCGCCACCTTCACTCTCAATTCAAAACGTGGTATCTCGCTCGGCACGGGCGGCGGCACTTTCGACATTGCATCGGGAACCACACTGACCTATGCCGGCATTATCGCGGGGACCGGCGCTTTGAGTAAGACCGGTGCAGGCACCTTCCTTCTCAGCGGGAATAATACCTACAACGGCTTAACCACTGTCAGCGCCGGGACGTTGCAGATCGGCGCGAGCGATCGCATCGCGGACCTAAGCTCGCTCACCGTTTCCGGCGGCACTTTTGATTTGCAAGGGTTCAATGAAACCGTAGGCGCGGTCAGTCTTACGAGTGGCTCGATCACCGGCACCGGCACCGCAACGCTCATTGGCTCTTCGTATGCCGTGCAAAGCGGAACAATCAGCGCAATTCTCGGTGGGACGGCGGCGTTGACGAAAACCGGCGCCGGAACCGTGACTTTAAGCGGCGCGAACACTTATACCGGCGGCACGGCCGTTAATGGTGGGACACTGTATGTAGCCAGTTCGGGCGCGATCAGTTCCACCGGCACGATTGGTTTTGGCGGCGGCACCTTGCAATACAGTGCGAGTAATACAACGGACTATTCCAGCCGCTTCAGCACGGCGATCAACCAGGCCTATAGCCTGGATACCAACGGGCAGAGTGTGACCCTCGGGAGTGCGCTGACCAGCTCGGGCGGCAGTCTCACCAAATTGGGATCGGGCACGCTTACTTTGAGCGGCGCGAACACTTTCACCGGTGCCACAAGCGTCAACGCGGGTGCAGTCAACATTCAAAATGCCAACGCTCTTGGCGCAACTGCGGCCGGAACGACCGTGACCAGCGGCGCGGCGTTGCAAATTCAAGGAGGAATCGCGGTCGGCGCCGAGGCATTGACGCTGAATGGCAGCGGTATTTCAAATGACGGCGCATTGCGAAATATCAGCGGCAATAACACCTACGCCGGCGCGATTACTCTCGCCTCGGCCACCCGGATTAATTCCGATGCCGGCACATTGACGCTGAGCGGTGGGATTAATAATGGCGGATTTGCCCTGACCTTCGGCGGCGCGGGCACAATTGTGCAAAGCGCGTCGATCAGCGGTAGCGGGTCGCTCATTAAAAATGACAGCGGCACTTTGAACCTGACCGGCGTGAGTACTTTTACGGGTGGCGCGACCTTGAACGGCGGCACCACCATCGTTTATGGCGGCAGTCTCGGCGCAAGTAGCGGCGCGGCCACGATCAATGCCGCCACACTCGATGTGGCCGCGACAGTCAGTTCAACACGCAACTTCACGCTCGGCGACGCGACCAGCACGGTGATGGTCGATCCCACCCTGACGTTTACGGCCAGCGGCATTTTAAGCGGTAGCGGCGCCCTCAATAAGACTGGCACCGGCACACTGGTTTTGTCCGGCGCAAACACCTACACGGGAGCAACGGCGGTTAACGTTGGTGTCTTAAACGTTCAAAGTGTCAATGGACTCGGAACAACGGCCGCGGGCACGACAGTCAGCACCGGTGCCGCGCTCCAATTCCAAGGCGGTATCGCTATCGGCGCAGAGTCATTGACGCTGAATGGCTCCGGAGTCGCGAGCGACGGCGCATTGCGCAATGTTAGCGGCAACAACAGCTACTCCGGCGCAATCACGCTCGCCTCAGCCAGCCGCATCACTTCCGATGCCGGCACATTGACGCTTAGCGGTGGGATCACAAACGCCGGATTTGCTCTTACGCTTGGCGGCGCTGGTAATTTAACGCAGAATGGATTGATCGTTGGCACCGGCGGGTTGGTTAAGAACGACAGCGGCACGTTGATCCTGGCGGCGTCGAACACCTCTTCAGGCGCAGCAACCGTTGCTGCCGGAACGCTGCAGGTGAACGCAAACAACGCACTCGGCACGGTTTTAAACGGCACAACGGTTGCATCGGGCGCAGCGTTGAAGCTGAACGCCGTCAACTATTCCACGGCGGAAGCGCTGACATTGAACGGAAGCGGCATCACCAGCGGCGGCGCGCTGACCAACTCCGGTACGAGCACTTTCGCCGGCGCCATTAACGTTGGCACTAACAGTACGATCAGTGCCAGTGGCGGCACGCTCAATCTCACCGGCGGCATCTCGAAAAATGGGACCACGCTCACATTTTCGGGTGGTGGCACCGTCAACATCATGAGCCATGGAATCACCGGCAGTTCGCCCAATTCCGATCTCGTTGTCGATGGGACGACTGTCGTCCTGGATACGCCAAACAGTTACAATGGCCCGACGACAGTGCAGAACAGCGGCATACTGAAACTCGGCGCAAATAATGTTCTGCCAAGTTCGCCCCAGACTGCATTGACGGTAAATACCTCGAGCGCGTTCGACATGGCCAGTTACAGCGACGGCGTGGCTTCTCTCACTGGCGACAGCTCTGCCACCGTAAAAAACAGCGTCGCCAGCACGACGAGCACGTTTACCGTCAATCCCGACACCGGCGTTACCACCACGTTCGCCGGCGTGATTGCAGGAACCAACGGCGGCGCGCAAGGCAACATCGCTGTGCTCAAAACCGGCTCAGGCAGTCTCGTCCTGACCGGCGCAAATACTTTCTCCGGTTCGACAACAGTTTCCGGAGGCACGCTGACCGCCGCCGCGACTTCGGGCAGCGCGCTTGGATCGACATCGTCAATCACCGTCAACTCGGGTGGCACGCTTGCCCTAGGCAATAGCAATCAAATAAATAACAGTGCGCCGATCACTTTGGCCGGCGGCACATTCGCGAAAGGGAATTTCAGCGAAGGCACCGCGGGTTCCCTCGGTCTGGGCGCGCTTACCCTCACGGCCAGCGGATCGCGCATCGATTTCGGCAGCGGCACAGTCGGCATCCTTTGCTTCGCTAGTTTCAGCCCCGGGACAAACACGCTCATCATCGACAATTGGACCGGGGTCCCGAACACCGCTGGAAGCCCGAGTACCGATCAATTGATTTTCAATTCCGATCAGTCGGGCAACCTGAGTAATTTTTGGTTCAGCGGTTACGCGCCCGGCGCGAGCGAGTTTTCGCTCGGCGGTGGTTATTACGAAATCACGCCGACGGTCGTGCCGGAGCCATCCACGTGGGCCGGAGCTGGCCTCGTGTTCGGTGTCCTTGCGCTTCATTTCTTGCAACAAAAGCGCAAGCGTTGTAGCCGGGGTCGATGACCCCGATAGCCGGCAGCATCGATGCCGGCTACAGCAATTAGTGGGACGCGACAGAGCGCATCCCTCCATGCTAGAAGTTGCGCGTGCGTCCCTCGCTAAGATCGACAACTACTCATTCGCCAGTTCGCACGCTCTTGATCTGCGTTGGTCTAGCGGGTCTAACGCTCGCGCTGTATTGGCGCACCGCGCATTACCCCTTCATTACGTACGATGATCGCCTCTATGTTTCGGAGAACCCGCACGTTCTCGGCGGATTGACGTCGAGCAACGTCGCCTGGGCATTCACTACCTGGCACACCGGCAACTGGCATCCGCTCACCTGGTTGTCGCTCATGCTCGACGCACAGTTGTTTGGAAAAAATGCCGGCGCCTTCCATTTAACCAACATCCTTCTACACGCTGCAAATGCAGTGCTGCTTTTTCTGGTCTTACGGCTGCTGACGCCCTTTGACTGTAGCCGACGCGCTGTGGGCGACGCTGATGCCACTCCGGCTCGGAGCGCGTTTCATAGGGACGCGGCCACAGATGAATGGCGGAACACTTTTGTCGCCGCGGTTTTCGCCGTTCATCCAATGCACGTCGAATCGGTCGCGTGGATTTCCGAGCATAAAGATGTCCTGAGCGCACTTTTCTTTTTGCTCGCCCTTGCC
>JBHEMD010000100.1:0-7878 GCA_046262735.1 Chthoniobacterales bacterium
CGAGGGCACAGCCAGACTTTCGTAGTGCGGGCGAAACCGCGACCGGACAATCAGTGCGCCATTACTGCCGATCGTCGAGTTGATGAAATGACGGGCAAAGCCCTCGGTCTGCGCCTGCGTGCAGACAAAAAAGCCGACGCCGAACACGACGCCGCTCAGGCTCAGGAGCAGCGCCCGCTTGCGATGGCGCACGAAACGTAGCGCGATGTAGAGCGGCGGGGTCACGATGTTTTTGGCGGACTAGGCAGGTTGATCTTGCGCTCGCGCACGGCTTTGCCCGGCCGAAATTTATCCTGGTCCGTGACGATGACGTGCTCGCCTTGCTCCAGTCCGCCGAGCAGCTCGGAATAATCGAGTGTTTTGTAACCGACCTTGACAGTGCGCCGTTGCACGATGCCGCGTTTCACGACCAATACTTGATCGACAAGTAACGCGCGGGTCGGCACGAGGAGCGCGTTTTCGTGCGTGCCGATGATAATGTTCATCTCGCCCGTCATCCCCGCCATCAAATTGTCCGGCGGATTCTCGAGGTCGAGCGCGATGGTGTAGCGCTGCGTAGTCGGGTCGGCCGCCGGTTGCACCGCGGTCACGTGCGCGGTGAAATTGCGCGTCCGGTAGGCATACAACTGCAGGGTCGCTTTCATCTCCGGCTTCACTTCGCCCACGTCCTCTTCGTTGACCTCGCCGCGGACGTAATTTTTGGCCGAGGCGACGGTAAACAACTCGTTCCCCTCGGAAACCAGCTGGCCGTCGATGGCGCGAATATCGGTCAGGAGGCCGTCGATTCGTGAGCGCACCTCCGAGCTCTGCATCTGCGCTTCGAGTTTCTTCACCGTTTCTTCGAGCGCTCGCAAATTGCGGTCGCGCTCGATCCGTTCCGCTTCCAAGGCGCTGCGCAACCGGTTTACTTCCGTCTTCGCTTTTTCGTACTCCACAGTTGGGACATTGCCGGAAGCGGCGACCTGCTCGAGCCGGCGCAGATTATCTTCTGCCGCTTTTAACGGCTCCTCCGACGGCAAAGTCAGTTGCGCCCGTTGCCGTGCTGCTTCCAAATCGGTGCGCGCCTGTTTCAGCTGTCGCGCGGTCGCTTCGTCTGCAATCGTCGCAAGGAGTTCGCCGCTCGTCACGCGTTTGCCAATCGCGCCGCGTCCGGCGGCCAACGCCTCCGCCAGCTTGATGAACCCGGCGTTTTGCGCCCGAATCGGGACGACAAAGGTCGGCTCGATCCGCACTGTTCCATAAACCGCCGAAATCGCCGTGCCGCGCCGGGCAACCGCCACTTCGGCGACCGGCATGAAAAAATAATAGGCGCCGGCAAGAATCAGCACGAGGAGCGTGCCGCTCACCCACAGGAGTCTCTTCGATTCCGGCAGTTTCAAAGCTTGGAACTAGAACATATCCTCGCAGCAAGTGCTACAATTGCAGGGCAGCCGCTCCGGCTGCCGAACTGACTGGCAAGCGGTGCGCTTGTCCTACAATTTCGTGCGCGCCACGGTCACGGTGCAGTGTCGCTTCCGAATTGAAAGTAACGCCCGGTGGCGCGATCCCACTCGGCCACGGCGAGGTTGTGCTCGTACGTCGCGGTGAGTAATCCGCTTTTGGTCTGGAGCAAACCATTCTGGGTCAGGCGGTACTCGAGTTGCGAGGCGAGACCACCGGCGAGATTTTGACCGACGACATCGGCGCTTTGTTCAGCCGCTGTCATCGCGTCGCCAAACGATTTCTGTCGCGCTTCGATCGCGATCAGTTCATTTCGAATACGCAACAATTCGCGGCCGACGTTCGCCTCCAGTTTGCGATAGGTCAGCTCGTTTGCTTCGCGCGCCGCGCGCTGCGCTCGCACCGCGCCTGTTACTTTGCCGTTGTCAATGACGCGCCAGGTATAAGCAGCTCCTTCGCGCGCTTCCGAGCCGAGCAAATCCTGCGTCTTGCTGGTGGAACCCTCCTGATGAATGCCGGTGACCGGAACGTAATTGCCAATCAAGTTGCCGCCGATCGTCGGATAATAGCCCGCTTCGATAATGTGCTGCTCTTCACTCGCCGAACGCACGAGCAACCGCGCCAGCTTCAAGTCGGCGCGGCGCTCCAGCGCGCGCTCCGTTTCCGATTCAAGATCGACAGTCACCGGCGTAAACTGCAGAGCGCCCTCCGGTTCGGGCAACCGCGCATTCGGTCCCAGATCTGCGCCCATCGCCTCTGCGAGCTTTAACCGCGCTTCGCCAAACGCGCGCTGCGCCGTCTCAATTAACGAATCAAGCTCGCGCGCCTGCACCGTTGCATCGGTGAATGCGCCGCGATTAGTCAAGCCGGCCTCGTAGCGCTGTTTCTGACTCGTAACGTTTTGGTCCAGCCGCTGCCGCTGGTCTTCGCGGATCGACTGTAACTGTCGATTGTAAAGCGCGGTGTAAAAGGCGAGCCGCGCGGCGTGCAGTTGCTCTACGACGGCGACATTGAGCTGTTGTTCGGCAATCAAAAGATCGACATCTCCCAAACGACGCGATGGCGGGATCGCCCGATTGAACAGCGCCTGAGTCAAAGCGCCGCGCCCAAATCCGAACGGTTTTGTCCCGCTTTCGCCTGCGCGATCGCCGCCCTGGACACCGATCGGCGCGCCCACCTTCGCACCCGGCCACATGATCGAGCGCAGGACCAGCCGCTGCCCGGCCGCTTCTTCCAGTTTCGTTTTCGCGCCTTGGATGATTGGATTTTTCTCCAGCGTCCTGTCCATCACCGCGTCGAGCGTGATGGCTGAGCTCGTCGATGATGACAGTGCCAGAACTGCGATGATGAGCTTAAGCGGCGGTTTCTGTAGCGGCGCTCTGTGAGCGTCGGACAAATAATGCGACAGTCGCAGACCGCCGCTACAGAAGAGTCGCTCTTTCATCGCGCGCCCAAATTCGCCGGTGGCTCGGCGACGGTTGAAATAGCCGCGTCAGTCTGATCTTTTTTGTTACCGGCGCTCATGAACGCCAGCGACTCGGGTGTGGAGGCGCAGGCTCGCGCCAGCCGTGCGAGCGCGGCGTTATGCAAATAAATCGCGCCTAAGCGCGTTGTGCGAGTGCGCGTCACATCGGAAGCAGCTTGCAGAATATCGAGCTGCGTTCCCAGGCCCGCGGCGAAGTTGCTCCTCGCGATGGCGAGCGATTCGTCGGCCGTGTGCACATTTTTCCTTTCTGATTCGAGCACGCGGTCGGATTGCTGAAGATCGAAAAATGTGCTTCGCACTTCCGACGCCACCGCACGCCGCGCCGCTTCGAGCGCCTTCACCGCGGCGTCGCGCCGGGCGCGCGTTGCCTGCATCCGGCCCCTGGTCGCGAAACCGTCGAAAATATTCCAGGTCCCGCTTATTCCGAAGACGTAGCCATGATTGAATTCCTGGCCGACAGCCGGGTCGCGTTCGCTGTAGACCTCGTAGCCCGAAAAGACCCCGACGTGCGGATGCAGCTCACTGCGGTCAACGATGTATTGTCGATCTTCGATCTCAATCTCGCGCTGGCGCGTCTTGATCAGCGGCCGCTCAGCGTCGGCACGGGCGAGACATTCGTTTACCGCAGGCGTGCCCGGTAAGTATTCGAGTTCCCCCGCGATTTCGAATGGCGGCTGCCCGCCATCGGGTGGGAAATCGACCCCGAGAAGCTCGGCCAATCGCAGGTACGAGTTTTTCAGCTGCGTCTGCGCGTCGATCAGCTCAGGCCGCTCGTTCGCCAGCGCCACTTCGGCCCGCTGCACATTCAGCGTCCCGACCAAACCAGCGCGCAAACGCTCCTCCTGGTTTTTTGCTTCCTCGTCGAGTGCGCGAACAGAATCTTCGTGCACGCGGATCTTGGCCCGGTTCAGGAGCGCCTCGTAAAACGCGATCCGTGTCTCCATCGTGATGCGGTTGGCCGTCTCCTGGAAATCGTAATCGGCCTGTTCGATCTTGAGCCGGGCAATTGCGACCCGGTTCGTGGTCGCACCGCCGGTGTAAACATTCTGCTGGAGGCGGAGCGACGCGTTGTAATCTTCATTGCGCAGCCGGGTGTCCTCCTGCTCCTGCCGTTTGTCGAGCAACCCGGTCGAAATCACCCACGGCAGATAACCGGCGCGTGCCTCGACCAAGCCGCCCTTGGCCGCTTCCATTTTCTTGCGCGCGATCGCGATCTCGGGGTTTTGTGCCTGGGCGAGCGCTACCGCCTGGCCGACCGTATAGGTCGGGACGCCGGCCGGAAGCCGGCCCGGCAAACCGAGCAAGATCGACAATGCCAGGGCCCAAAATTCCAGGCGCATCCGGTGTTGTCTCTCCCGCGACTCCCGCATTTTCAATAAAAATCCCCTCTGCCGGTTATAGTTATATCAGTTCTTGCAACCCGCCGCGACTATGGAAGTATGGGCAACTTGCGCCTTGCCCCTCCCGAGGTGCTCCGTCTAGCTTACCAGCTTTCCCATGAGAAAAATTAGAATCGCTATCGTCGGCGTAGGCAACTGCGCCAGTTCGCTCCTTCAGGGGATAACTTTTTACCACGGCTCCTCAGGGAATGGGGCTGGAGTCGGCCTGATGCATCGCCAGATCGGGCCATATCGAGCTTCTGACATCGAGGTCGTCGCCGCGTTCGATATCGACCGGCGCAAGGTCGGGCTCGACGTCGGCCGCGCCATATTTGCCCCGCCCAATTGCACCAAGGTCTTCTGCGAAAAAATCGCCCTCACCGGCGCGATCGTGCAGATGGGGGCGGTGCTCGACAGTTACGCCGACCATATGCGCGACCAGGACCCGTTGCGCACGTTTTTGCCTCTCGAAAAGGAATCCACCCGGGAGCAGATCGTCGCCGAGCTGAAAGATTCCGCCGCCGAGATCATGGTCAATTATCTCCCGGTCGGCTCGGAGGAAGCGACCCGCTTTTACGCCAGTTGTGCACTCGAGGCCGGCATCGCGTTCGTCAATAACATCCCCGTCTTCATCGCCAGCGACCCGGTCTGGGCGAAACGGTTCGCCGACAAAAATCTGCCCATCGTCGGTGACGACATCAAAGCGCAGCTCGGCGCCACCGTGCTCCACCGGAACATTGTCGATCTTTTCCGGAAACGCGGAGTCAAAGTCGAGCGCACTTATCAGCTCAACACCGGCGGCAACACCGATTTCCTCAACATGCTCAACCGCACCCGGCTCGCCTCGAAGAAAACTTCCAAGACCGAAGCCGTGCAATCGGTCATGAGCGAACGCCTCGCCGACGAAAACATTCACATCGGCCCGAGCGATTACGTTCCCTGGCAACTCGACAACAAGATCGCCTTTATCCGCGTCGAAGGCCGCCTCTTCGGCGACGTGCCGATGGAAGTCGAAGTCCGTCTTTCCGTCGAAGACTCACCCAACTCCGCCGGCATCGCCATCGACGCCATCCGCTGTTGCAAGCTCGCGCTCGACCGCGGCATCGGAGGCGTCCTCCATTCCGCCAGTGCCTTCTTCGCCAAGCATCCGCCCGTCCAAATGACCGACGACGAAGCCTACCGCTGCGTCGAGCAATTCATCAGGGGCGAAAGAGATCGATAGGCCTGGGAGCTTTCTTCCGGCCCGGACGGAAGTGAAACGCTACTCCCAAGACGAATATTGCAGCGCGCCTGGAATCCCGGGATTTATGCCACTCCTAAAGGCGTGGTTAGCAACTCTGCGCGATTATACTTCAGCTACCGGAGACGATTACGCCTGGCATTATCATGAGCGGGCATTTGTCGGCTTTTTGGCTGCGGCAGTATGGCGCATGGGTGGCGTGGCTTTAGAGGAGTGGCGAACGGACAAGGGGCCTAGCGCTAATCCGCGCAAAGGCCGCTGCGACCTTTATCTTTATCGGCGGCGCCACTATGAATTTCAGATTGAGGCTAAGCACATGTGGTCCCGCGCGACTAGTCGCCAAGGTACCGGTGCAATTGAAGAAAAACTGACGAGGGCTGTGACCGCTGCAAATGACTTGCAGTGCCCGCGCAAACAGAAGATCGGCATTCTGTTTGTCGCGCCATACTATCCCATAGGCAAACAGCGCGGCATGACCGAGCACATTGCAACGTGGCTTGAAAGCATCTGGTCAGTCCAACATTCTGCTATCGCTTGGCTTTTCCGCGACCGCCACAGTTTGCGACCGAGCACCAGATATAACTTCTGCCCTGGAATCGTCCTCCTTGCGCGGACCGCGTACGATCAGCATTCCTAAGGTAAATTGTCGCCAACTCTGAAGCTCTGACATTGTGCGTTGTTGATCCACGAATAGTTGCTTATCCAGTACGCCGCTTGCGGCCGCCGAAATGCTGGCTGAGCTTGGGCATGACAATAAAATTCTCGTTATGGTACCGCCGTACATCCTGCAACAAATTCGATTTGCTGTTCGGGAAGCAACAGCATTCGTCGGTCACAGCTTCGCAGACCAAGACGAGAAGGTCGTTGACCAAATCCAACGATTTCTGTCGAAACTAGGCGTGAAGTGCGATAGCGGCAAGCGGCCGGAGCCGAAGGGTATCAGCGAAAAGATCAAGGAACGCATTCATGCCGCCGAATTGTTCGTGGGCATTTTCACGCGCGACCAGAGGCAGGCGGATGGTTCCTTCTCAACTTCAGCGTGGACAATTGACGAAAAAGCGACAGCTCTTGCAGCCGGAAAGCGGTTGCTGCTATTCGTTGAAAGTGGTGTCCGCAATTTCGGCGGTCTCCAAGGCGACTACGAGTACATCTCATTTGAGCGTGATAACCTGGCGGAAGCTCTCATCCATGCGATGGACTATGTACTAGCGATTACGTCAGTGCCTCTCACGTGCCGTATGGAGGGGCCCGATAAGCTTCATTTCCACATCAGCACCAAAATGTCGCTGCCTCAGCGGATCGAGGACCTCAAGAAGATCGTGGCCAGCAATCCAAGGAACATACAAGCACGCCTCGAATTCGCCGAACTAATAGCGGATCGCCGAGATCGTTCCACAGCGGTTGCCGAATTAAGGAAGCTCGCCACAGAATTCCCGAACTCGCCACAGGTTCATCATACTCTTGCTCATAAACTTGACGATGTTGGCGATCTTCCCGGTGCATTACTCAGCTTTCAGCGTGCATTGGATTTGAACTCCGGCGATTACCGGAACTACAGGTGCTACGGCAAGTGTCTTTATCGACATGCACTGACGCCGACAGATACCGTCATCAAGCGAAGCAGCCTAGAGAAAGCGCGCCGGTTGATTGAGCGTGCCGCGATTATCGGTGGTCAGGCCAAGCAACAAGAAATTCAAGGCGACCTGTTCGTTATCGACGAGGCGTTAAAAGAAGTGCCATCGGAGAGTCCACCCGGGGCTAATCAATAGAAAAGGCGGGGGAAAGAAAGGTTGTGTCGAAACATTTAACATTCGGGCGAAACGCTTAGTATCGACAACCGGCCGTCATCCTGTGCGTTCTGTCGACCGGAAACCGCATGTGAATAGCGATGAAAGCAATGAGCCTTCTCAGTCCGGCAGATCGTATAGCGAATCGATAAAGCCGCCTCGCCACGCGTTTCCGAGTCGCCTATCTTTTTTCTGTTAGCCGAAATATGCCTTTCAAAAGTAAAGCGCAGCGCCGCAAGTTTGCTGAGTTGCTGGTTGAGGAAAAGATCAAGCCGGAAACTTACGAGGAATGGAATCGCGAGACTGGCGTCAAGAAGTTGCCTGAGCACGCACGATCCAAGAAGAAGCACAAGGCTTCTAGCAAGCGCCGCAAATCGTCAAAAAAGAAGCGGCCAAAATAACGCTGGCCAGCGCCAGAAGGGAAGAAATCAGAGCTTACTATCGACACTCTGACACGCCGATGTGATCACCACAGAGATCACGGGCCGCCACGGAGACAGATTGTTGTTGTTCTCTGTGATCTTTGTGTGCTCTAGCGATCCCGCG
>JBHEMD010000101.1:0-3112 GCA_046262735.1 Chthoniobacterales bacterium
GCTCTCCAGCACTTGCGCGTGTCTTCTCGGGACCACCATGCGTTCGCCTCGAACTTCCACCTCGAACAATTGTTCTGCTGGGCTGAACAGACGAAGCGATATCCCCATTTGAAAGAGATTAGCCATCACGCTCGCCGCCAGCAGAACGGGGGCGAGCGCGAACGCGATCCGTTTTGCCGGACCAGAAAAAGTAAATGCGAGGGCGAGTGCCCCAAGCGCTGCCGTCGGCGCGCCATGACCTAAATGCACAATATCAGGGCGGGAGAAAACAAAGTGAGTGTAGGGCAGGCTCACGAGTGCGCTCGCGAGAAGCACCGGATGATCGCCAAGCTGTTTGCGTCCCAATCTCACCAGGCGCACAAAAGCGAGGACGAAAAAGAGCAGTAAGCCAACGTACCAGCAGCCCTCGACCGTTCCCGCGAGCCGAAACCAAAATGGAAGGAACGAGCGATCGATCCACGGCCACGGCACTGACGTAGCCAAATTCGTACTGCCGCTCTTAAGTATGCCCGTGATGTAGGGCACGAAAGCGTGAAAAAAACCCGCCACGAACAGAAACATCAATAACTGCGGCAGATACCCCACGAACAGACCGCACCCCCAGACAAAGCTCCGTCGCAGCCAGGCACGCCAGCCTTCGGTCCAGGCAGACCACGCGATCAACAGTCCAATCGCGAAAACATGATAGGCCCCATGATTGCGTCCGAAGAACGCACTCAGCCCTCCAAAAACGCCAACCCAAAAATGGCGCCGGAGCGACGGGCGCTCGAGCAGCAGGACTCCGGCATAAACTGCCATGAGCGCTATGCTTTGCTCGAAGAGCTTAAAGCGAGGCTGCATCCATGCGCAGAGGAGCAGAGCTACGCACACAAGAAAGAGCCAGTTCTTGGATAAACGGCGCGCCACGAGCAGCCCGCAAAACACACCGAGACATTGGAATAATACGCAAGCTAGCCGGAGCGAGACGAGGCCCTGTCCCAGCAGGAAACTCCAACCAACGACCCAAAGATAACGTCCCGGATCGTATGCCTCGAAATCGCGCATCGGGACTTCTCCGCGACGAATCGCGTCCGCTCCGTACCAGAGAAATCCTTCGTCGGCGAAATTGATCTTCAAATGGCCATCAAGAAGAAACCAGCCGATTGAGACCGCGACCGTGAGCAACGCCAGCCACAGGGCGTGGCGCTCAATTCCGAAAGGCTTGCGCGCAATAGCGGTCGTCACGATCTGCGTCGTTTAGCATTCTCGATGCCTTGATCGCGCACCGAGAATTCGCCGCCTGGGCTAACTGCCGTTCTGGCCGGCAACGCTCGGCTCTTTGCCGAGCACGGAATTCGCCGTCGCCAGCAATTCGGCGTCATCGTTATCGGTCAATTCGCCCAAAAAACGGCGGATGCGATGGAACGATTGCCGGAGGAACAACTGGGCCGCTCGGCGGCTGGCCGGGGCCGACGCGCCATTCTGCGTGATCCCCTGCAAATCGGAATCCAGCCGGCTGAGCACGCACGCCGACGCGAACATTTCCATGGCCACGCCCGCGATCCGTTCCTGGACTAACTGCATATCCATAACCGGCTCGCGATATTTGATCAGCGCGCGATTGACGCTCAGGTTGAAACGCCAGATCAATCGGCCCAGTTGCGACGCCTGACTGCGCAGGCTCTCGGTTTTCACCGGAACATTCGGCACTCGAACCGCGGCGCCGAGACGATTCATTCCCGCCGTCCACGCTTTGCCGAGACCGCGCGCCGGATTGAAGACCGTGTCGTAAATCTCCTTGAACTCCATTCCCGGTCCGCGCATTCCCACCAGCGCGATGAATGAAGTCAGCACTTCGTTGCTTCCTTCGCCGATCTGGTTGATCCGCGCGTCGCGCAGCATTCGCTCCAGCGGCAGATCGGTGAAGTACGCCGAACCGCCGTAGATCTGGAATGCGTCGTTGACCGCTTCCCACAAAAGTTCGGTTGTGTAGACTTTGAGCATCGCCGTCTCGACCATGTAATCCTCGAGCCCGCGATCGATGAGCGACGCTGTCACCGCCGTCATCGCTTCCATCGCGTAAAGGTTGGCCGCCATTCGCCCGATCTTCTTTTTCACCAGGTCGAAATCGCCCAGGGTCTTTTTGAATTGCCGGCGTTTGTTCGCATGCGCGACCGCAAGTTGCAGGCAGGTCTTTGCCGCACCCGTGCAACAGGCGCCGAACGTTGTCCGGCCGAAATCGAGAACCGTCAGGGCGACCTTCAACCCTTTGCCCATCGGTCCCAGGATATTTTCCTTCGGCACCACCATGTCGCGCATCGCGAAACGGCCCGTCGCCGTTCCCTTGATGCCGAGCTTTTCCATTCGCGGCTCCAGCATCGTGAATCCCGGCATGTCCGGCGTGACCAGAAACGCGGTGATCGCCGTTTTGTCGGACCCCGGCACCGGCGTGCGCGCCATCACCGTCAAACACTGCGCGATCGAGGCGTTCGTGATGTAACGCTTCTCGCCATTCAGAATGAAATGCGAACCGTCCGCGCTCGGCGTCGCCGTTGTCTGCACGTTCGCCGCATCGGATCCCGCTTCCTGTTCCGTTAGGGCAAAGGCTGCGAGCTGTTGGCCCGTGACCAGTGGCGGCAACCAGCGCTGTTTCTGTTCGCGCGTCCCGAACAAGAGCAACGCGCGAATCCCGATCGAGTGATGCGCATTCGTGAAAACCGAAGTCGACGCGCAACGCGCCCCGATCTCTTCCAAAATCTTGCAGTAGGCCCGCTGCGAAAATCCGCGCCCGCCATATTCCTTGGGCGCCGTCATTCCCAGAACGCCCGCGCGCGCCAGGCCGTCGACTACGTTCCGCGGAATATCCGCGTTGCGATCGATCGCTATCGGGTCGAGTTCCGCGTCGAGAAACTGTCGGACTTCGGCGAGCGATTGATCGAGCTCCGCCTGCTGCGCCGCCGGGATCCGCGGATACGGCATGACCCAGTCGGACACAAACCGCCCGAGAAACATTCCCTTGGCAAACCCGAGCGCCTGCGGGCCAGTAAAGAGTAGCTCTTCCGCCTCTTTGATTTCCTTCTGCCGCTGAATCTCTGCCTCGTTCATAAACTTCAAATGTGAATCGCCTTTACGG
>JBHEMD010000102.1:0-6275 GCA_046262735.1 Chthoniobacterales bacterium
GGTGAACACGGCGCAGTTGCGCGGCTGATCGAACGGCCATGAATCCGCGCTCACGATCTAACGAAATTCGGCCCAATTTTTGGGTCTAATAAAGCAAATGCCCATTTTTCGGGCCTAATCCGGCTTGCTTTTGAGGGCGACAAAGAGAAGATCGGTACCATCTTGGCTCATGATGACGCGTGCGACGCCGGCAAACGAGCGAAAAGTCATGTCGATCACGCTTTCTCGGAGGTTGATTTGATTGCCGAAGCGTCAGGGGAGCTTTTGTCGAAAGCGTTCCATCAGCGCCAGAACCTCTTCCCGCACGCCGAAGAGCTCGGCCCGGAATGAATCAAGGCGCGCGACCTCGAGCAGGTTCTTCGCCGCGACTTTTTCGGCTGCGGCCATGCTCGCGTGCAGATAATTGAGCGCGCGTTTGAGCGCCGCGACGACGAAGCCGCCGTCGCGCGAATCGTCGTCGTCATAGGCGAGGCTATCGAGGGCGCCGGCGATTTTCGCGCCGGCGGTTTGGAACTGGAAAATCATTTCGTGCAAATTGGTGTCGCCCTCTTCGCCGAGCAGACCGCGCTCCTCGCAGTGGCGCCACATAGCCACTCCGCTTTCGCGCGCCCGAATGGTCAGGGGATGATGAATGTGGCCGTCCTTGTCGCGCACCCAATCGACGCCTTCGCTCAGCGGATTCGGCTCGAGCGGCGGCACTTCAAATTCATCGCGCGGCGGCAGCGCCCCGCGTTCATCCGCTTCGAGCGCTTCTTCGAGCCACGTCCAACCCATCTCGCGCGCGACGATTTTCTCCCGGTCGGGATGACCTTCATATTTGTCGAGCAACTCCATGTATTTATCGGTGCGCGCGTCCGATTCGCGCATCAATTTTTCATAACCGAATTCATCGAGCGGCTTGTCCTCCTCCGGATCGAACTCCGCGCTAGCCTGCGAATGGAGCGCTTCATCGAGTCGTTCGAGCCAGTCGCGCATCGCCTGTCTGGTGGCGGCGATTTGTTTTTGTTGCTCTTCCGCAGAGAGCGTCCACGCCGGCGACGAGATGTCGATCTTGTAATCGGCGCTCTCAATGACCACGCGACCGTTCGCATCGCTGAACCATTCGAGGTAAATCGCGTTGGCCCTGTGCTCGGGGACGGGTGCGCCCGCGTTGGCGAGGCGACGCGCTTCTTCGAGTGACACATCGAGCACCCGCACCTTGCGCGAGGCGGTCATGTCGCCGCTCACCCCCGCTTGTTCGGCCGCCAGATTCAGGTGTTCGTCCTCGACGCGTTTCGGCGCCGGGTTCTCAAATTGAAGCAGGCAACCAGCAAGGTCGCGCCAGCAATTACCGCGCAGATCGAGCACGATCGGGTCCTCGCGTCCGGTCAGCCAGAAGCGTCCGAGCACCCGGCCGCGCGTGCGATTGTCGATCTCGCCACGGACAACGCCGTCCTTAATGCGCCAAGCCATGTGTCTCGCGATTGGTGCCACTTACATCGCACTGCGTGTTGCGCCCGTCTACCGCGAGCACGGCAACGGCAGGAAATTTTTCGCGCAAATTTGACAAGACGGACGTTCCTCGGTTTAAGTGCCGGCCCGATGACCTCCAAAAAGTTTCGCTCTGTTTTTCTCGCGCGTTGGTGCAGCAAGCTCCTGTTCTGCTGCCTTCCGATTGGCATTGTTTTGCCGGCAATCGCTGATGACACGCACTCGATCGGCTGGATGCAGATTGCCCTGCCGACTTCGCCCTCGGCGCGCTCCTATCCCGCGATGACTTACGATCCGGTCAGCCGCAAAGTGATTCTGTTCGGAGGATTCGATGGCGCCTCTTATCTGGCCGACACGTGGATGTTCGATGGGATTACGTGGACTCGAGCAGACACTCCCGCCGCGCCGCCGGCACGTGTGAACTGCCAAATGGCTTTCGACGTTGTCACTCACAAAGTTGTGCTCTTCGGCGGATACAACGGGACATATCTCGGAGACACATGGCTGTGGGATGGCCGCACTTTACAATGGACCCAGGCGACGCCGCTGCATTCGCCGCCCGCCGTGACCGGGCCAATGGTTTTCAACGATCCATCCGGCCGGGTTGACCAGTTTGGAGGATTCGATGGCCGCTTTTATCAGGCGACGATGTGGCAATGGAACGGCGCCGATTGGACACAGCTTTTTCCGCCAACCGTTCCTTACGCGCGTTCCTCCGCTGCGGTTGCGCTGAACCCTTTGACCAGCGAAATCGTGATGTTTGGCGGTCTGGCGGACGTCAACCCTTGGAACACCTGGACCTACGACGGCGCGAGCTGGACAATGCGATCACCGCTCACACAACCGCCACTGGTTTACGGACCTTCGGCCAGTTTCGATCCGCATTTCCAGGGGGTTGTCGTTTTCGGCGGCGCCAGCGGTGGCTCCGCCCAGAACAGCTCGTGGCGATGGACAGGTTCCGATTGGCAACATGTGCGCACACCGCACGTGCCGCCACGCCGCGAAGGCGCCGGTATCGCTTATGATTTAAGGATTGGTCGTCTCGTCGTCTTCGGTGGCCAGAATGGAAACACTGTCCTGGGTGACACGTGGGAACTTTTACCATGAACGCTCACCAAACGAGCGACTAAGTGCTCGTCTTTGCCGCTCGGGCCAAGGCCGGCGAATTCCGGCCAAAGTGGAATGGGACAATGAAAACTGTCGAATTGGCCGATGGCATGTTGGTGGCGGCGCTGGGGCAGGGGACCTGGCGCATGGGCGAAAAGAAAGCTGCGCGTAAAGACGAAATCGCAGCGTTGCGCTTGGGAATCGACCTCGGCATGACATTGATCGATACCGCCGAGATGTACGGTGACGGCGGCGCGGAAGAGATTGTCGCCGACGCTATCGCCGGTCAGCGCGACCGAGTTTTCGTTGTCACGAAAGCGTATCCGCACAACGCATCTCGCACAAAGCTTCCGCAAGCCTGCGAGCGCAGTCTCAAACGGCTGCACACCGATATTGTCGATCTTTACCTACTTCACTGGCGCGAAAAAACCACTCCGCTCGAAGAAACGGTTGAAGCATTCGAGAGCCTGCGCGCCGCCGGCAAAATTCGCAACTGGGGCGTTTCGAATTTCGACGCTACCGATACGAAAGAACTTCTTGGAATCGAAAACGGCCGCAACTGCGCCGCCAATCAAGTCCTCTATAATCTCAAGCATCGCGAAATTGAGTTCGATCTTCTGCCGCTCGTCGCTCGTCGGCGATCACAGTTCACTTGCCCCATCATGGCATACGCGCCGGTTGGGCATGGCCGCGGCCTGTTGAATAACGCGAAGTTAAAACAAATCGCGCAACGGCACGATGCTACCCCTGCGCAGATCGCGTTGGCGTGGCTGGTGCACCAGCCAAATGTGATTTCTATTCCAAAAGCTTCGAACCAGATCCACGTCCGCGAAAACGCATGTGCGCTCGACATCCATTTGACCGAAGAAGATCTTGCCGAACTCGATCGAGAATTCCCGCCGCCAAAATCGAGAAAGCCACTGCCCATGCTGTAACGCGCTTTGGCGCAAAGTGGCGCAGCCGTGCCGCACTCCAAAAACGTGAAACTTATCCGCGCTAATGCCGTATTGACGTGCGGTAGTGCTCTGAAGCCGCGTTGTCCCGAAAGCGTTCGGGCGTCAACCCCAGCACGCTGGGCCTACCTGTGCCCGAAGCGTCGGATGTCGCCGCTCGAATGTTCGAAAAGGGCGCCGGCAGTGATCTGGAGTTTGTCGTTGCCCACCGTGCCGATGACGTATCCCTGCTCAACCTCCCGATCAAACTTGCCGGTGCTTCTCCCGTACAAAAAGCCAATCTCCCCGTGCGCGTAATCGAACAAGTTCTTTCGGCTAAGATCGACATCTTCTTTGGATGAATCCTTCGCGGATTCGACGTGAGCAATTGTCGCCGGTTGTGGCGCTGTGGGTAACGGCGGAAGAAAATCAGTCGCGGCCGGTTCCAGCCAGTTGAACGCGGTCGCAAACGAAAAATATTGCGCGTCCGAAAGCTCAAGCGACGGAAAACGCGGCGAAGAATTATTAAGCAAGAGTTTCTCAGGTCGATTTGTCGGCTGTGCCGCCACGCACCAGCCGAGACCGAGCACCGCCGTCATCACGCCAAGCCCGCGCTTGCTCATCGCGGCAATTCTCAACCAAAACGCCAGCCGCGCCAGCAAAATCTCGCCCAAAGCATTCGCGGTCGCTCTAATGCGGCTCAAAGTTTGCGACGCGCACCCGCCTTCGCAACCTTCGGCGTGGCAAGCAGAGCGCCTGGCAGCGCGAGCGTCCCTGATATGGAGTGATCGAGCATTGCTGCTATAATAGCCGCCGACCACTGATCACCATTTCTCCCGGAGGGGTGGCAGAGTGGTTGATCGCGCCGGTCTTGAAAACCGGAAGGCCGCAAGGCCTCGTGAGTTCGAATCTCACCCCCTCCGCGCTATTTCTAAGAACGTTGCCTTCAACGGCGATTACCACGCCGTTTCGTGTGAGCGAATGAAAATTCGAACCCCGGTTCGACCCGCGGGACGCGACAGCAGAGGTGAAAAGCGAAGCGATTTCCAAGGCGGCCCGCCTGCCGCGACAGAAGGGTGTTTGCGTTGACGCGCCGCGTTGCAGCAGAGTGATTGGATGTGGGGAGCCACGTTCACGGCAGTGCGAGAAAAAGCCCTCACCGGTGTGGGCGGTGCGCTTTTGCTGGCCGGGCTTCTCGCGGCTTACGGGAATCATTTTCAAAACAGCTTCCATTTCGATGACGCGCACACGGTCGTAAACAACGCCGCCATCCGCGAGCTGCGGAATGTCCCGCGCTTCTTCAGCGACGCGACGACGTTCAGCGCGCTTCCGAGCAACCAATCTTATCGGCCGCTCGTTTCGACGCTGCTCGCGATCGATTACTCGTTAGGCCACGGCCTGCGGCCGTTCTGGTTCCACTTGTCAATCTTCGCGTTGTTTGTCGGGCTGGTTTTGCTCGTTCGCTTTGTCGTCAAGCAATTGCTCGACCAAGTGGCGGCTTCTCCAGCGAACAGTTTGATCGCGCTGGCGATCGCGGCGCTCTACGGATTGCATCCGGCCAACGCGGACACCGTCAATTACGTCATCGCTGTCGCCGAAATCATGTCGGCGCTCGGGATCGTCGGCTCGTTCGCCATTTACTTCGCCTTTCCGCAACTGCGCCGGTATTACCTTTACGTTCTTCCCGCTGCGCTTGGGGTTCTCGCCAAGCCGCCGACGGCGATTTTCCCGGTACTTTTCGCGCTATACCGTTTAGTGTTTTGTTCGGACGACGTGCGCGATAGCCAGCGCCATGTGGGCGGTCTCATACTTCACAAGAACGTGGTGACAACATGGCTCCGCGAAATTGCCCCCCCGTTTCTTATCTGCGCGGCAATGTTGCTTTTCACGCAAGCGATGACGCCGTCCACCTGGATAAGCGGCGCGGCCAATGCGCGCAATTATCTGATCACTCAGCCATACGTCGCATTGCTCTATTTCAGAACGTTCTTTTGGCCGAGCGGCCTGTCGGCCGATTACGATCTCGATCCGCTCACGACGACTGAGGACGCGCGATTCTGCGCTGGGGTTGTCTTCGTCGCGCTCCTGGTCACGATGTCGATCTTGTGCGCGTGCTTCAAACGCACGCGCGTGGTTGGGTTCGGCCTACTCTGGTTTCTCGTGACTCTTCTGCCGACCTCGCTTTTCCCGCTGGCCGAGGTGATGAACGATCATCGGACGTTTCTGCCGTACATCGGACTGGTGATCGCTCTCGCCGGTGTGGCCGTACTATTTGAACCTGTGGTGATCGCCCGACCTGTTGCAGTAAAGGCCGCGCTTGCCGCGATTGTGCTGCTGGTTCTTTCTCTGAGCGGCTACGCCACGTTCGAGCGCAACAAGGTCTGGCAAACAGAACAAACACTCTGGCGCGACGTCACGCTCAAGGGCCCGAGGAATCCGCGCGGTCTCATGAATTACGGCAACACGCTCATGGCCACGGGCGACTTCGCCGGCGCGCTCGATTATTTTCATCGCGCGCTTGCGCTTGCGCCGCAATATCCGGTTTTGCTTATTAACCTTGCCGTCGCGGAAGACGCGACCAACGACGGGGCCGGGGCTGAGCAGCATTTCCGCGAAGCGCTCCGGCTCGCGCCGTCTTTGCCCGATAGTTACACCTTTTATGCGCGCGCGTTGCTGGCGCGCTTCCGAATTGACGAGGCTCGCGCGCTTCTCCAGACCGCGCTCACGTTGAGCCCGAGCGACGTCACCGCACGCGATCTGCTCGCG
>JBHEMD010000103.1:0-27865 GCA_046262735.1 Chthoniobacterales bacterium
CGGAGGCGCGGTCATGTGATAGGCGTCGGCGGAAAGGCCGTAGCCGGTGATCTCGCAATGAATTTTCGCGCCGCGCTTCTGCGCGTGCTCGAGTTCCTCCACCACGACGACGCCGGCGCCTTCGCCCATGACGAAGCCGTCCCGGTCGCGGTCGAACGGCCGTGACGCGCGTTCCGGCTCGTCGTTGCGCAGGCTGAGCGCTTTCATCGCGCCGAACCCGGCCAGACCGATCGGCACGATCGCAGCCTCGGAACCACCGGCGAGAAAGATGTCCGCGTCGCCGAACTTAATGGTGCGCCACGATTCGCCGATGGCGTTGTTCGAGGTCGCGCATGCGGTGACGATGCAAAGGTTGGGACCTTGGAGGCCGTACTCCATCGAGATGAGGCCGCTGGCCATGTTGCTGATCAACATCGGAATGGTGAACGGGGAATTTCTTGACGGTCCTTTCGTGAGCAGGATCCGGTATTGTTCCTCGAGCGTTTTCAGGCCGCCGATCCCGCTGCTCACGATCACTCCGAAGCGATCGCGCCGGACCTTTTCGAGATCGATTCCGCTGTCGTCCAGCGCCATCCTGGCCGCGCCCATCGCCAGCTGGGTGAACCGGTCCGTGCGACGCAGATCTTTTGGATTTTTGAAAAACCGCTTCGGCTCAAAGCCGCGCACTTCGCCGGCGATCTTGCAATCGTGCTGGCTGGTGTCGAACGCTTCGACGAGACGAATCCCGCTGATGCCGTTCTTGAGGTTGGACCAAAAGGTCTCAACGTCGTTGCCAATCGGCGTCAGTACACCCATTCCGGTGATAACGACTCTTCGATCGTACATAGTGAGGAGTGATAAGTGACGAGTGACGAGCCAGCAAGCAAGTCGGCGACAATTAACTCGTCACCGACCACTTGTCACTCATCACTTCCATTCAGCGCGTTCCCATGCCGACGCTTTGGACGGTCTGAAAAAGTTTGCCTTCGGTGCGGATGGATGGGGCGATGATGATTTCGGTCTGCTGGAACTCGGCGATGTCGCGCGCGCCCACATTACCCATGCAAGTGGTGATGGCGCCGACGAGATTCTGGCTGCCATCATCGACATCGGCCGGGCCGAAGAGAATTTGCCGGAGAGACCCGGTTACGCCCACTTTGATGCGGGTGCCGCGCGGCAGGTTCACGTGCGGCGTGGCCATGCCCCAATGGTAGCCGCGCCCTGGCGCTTCCTCGGTCTTGGCAAACGCGCTGCCCACCATGACCGCGTCCGCGCCGCAGGCGAGCGCTTTGCAAACATCGCCGCCGTTGCTCATGCCGCCGTCGGTAATGATCGGCACGTAGCGCGATGTTTTCTTGAAGTAAGCGTCGCGCGCCGCCGCGCAATCAACCGTGGCCGTGACCTGCGGGACGCCGAGTCCGAGCACGCCGCGCGAGGTGCAGGCCGCCCCCGGCCCGACACCGATCAGGACCGCCGCCGGGCCGCTTTCCATGATCTCAAGAGTGACGTCGTAGCCGACGGCGTTGCCCACGATCACCGGGATGCGCATGTCCGTGCAAAATTTCGCCAGGTCGAGCGATTCATATTCGGAGGACATATGCCGCACGGTCGAGACCGTGCTCTGCACGACGAAAACGTCCGCGCCCGCTTCCTGCGCGAGCTCGCCAAATGCCGCCGCGCGTTGCGGGGTGCAACTCACCGCGGCGAGCGCACCGCCGTCTTTGATCTGCCGAATCCGCGCCCCGATTAAATCTTCCTGCACCGGTTCCTGATAAATTTTTTGCAGGAGTGCGGTGATCTCAGCCTTATCGGCGTCGACAATTTTTTGCAGGACCTCCTGCGGATTTTTGTAGCGAGTCTGCACGCCTTCGAGGTTGAGCACGGCGAGGCCGCCAAGTTTGCTCATGGCGACGGCGAACCGCACATCGACTACGCCGTCCATCGCGCTCGCCAGGATCGGGATTTTCAGCGCAAGCGGTTCCGCATTTTTGCGCGGCAGATGACAAGTAATGTCGACTTCGTTCGGATTGATCGTGACCCGGCCGGGGACGAGCGCGATTTCGTCAAAGCCGTAGGTCACCCGCGCTTTGCGGTTGCGGCCGATCCACATTCCCATGGTTAAATACGCTCCAGTTTATATCGTTCGTTCAAGCTTCCGCAACGCGGGCACCGTGGAAGCAAAGCGTCGCTCCGATCTTCAAATTCGAACGCGCACATCACGCAACGCACCCGGTGCTGTAAAGCTCGGCGCTCGCGTCGCCCGCGGTTCCATTCTCCCACTATCCAGAAGAGAAAAACCGCCGCAAGAAAAAGCAGCAGATAAATTGTGACGAGCGCGGTGAGGCTGACGCGGATCACGGTGCGCCGGTTTTGTTCGAGCTTGCCTTGGGCGGGGCGACATCGTTGCCGAACTCAACCGTCGCCAGTCCCCAGACGAGCGACTGGTTGCCGGCTCCGTTGAATGTCGATGTTCCGGGAAAACGGCCGAGCATGAGATAATGCCTGGCCTGTTCGTCCAATGCTGGATCGCCGGATGAATTTACCGGAAAGCAGTAGCGCACGTCTCCGCGCCCGTCGATGGCGACGCGAAAACGCACGGCCTGCGGCGGCTCATTGGTGGACGCGACAAAACTCGGCGTGGGCAAACTTGGCACCCCGAGGGCGGCGAATTCCTCGGAAAATAAAACTGTCGTCGATGAGACGCCGAACGAGGGTGTCGCTTCGCGCGCGATCGGGACCGGCCCGGGCGGCTGGGAACTGGGCATGCGAACATCGACATCCGGCGGCGGAGGCTCCTTCAACGCGGGCGCGCTCGCGAGATACGACGGCACGTGAGTTATTTTCGGCAGGGCGCGCAGTCTCGCTTCCGGAGGACGTTGTGTGGCGAAGGCCAGCGCCGGATCTTCGGCGTCGATCCAGCGCAGCAACGTCCGACCTTCTTCGGTGTTGGCCGAGATCAAACTGACGTGCGCCGGGGGAGGCAAAAGCGCGACCGTTGGCGGATAGACAATTTGGAAAAGATAAAAGCAAAATGCGTGTGCCAGCAGCGAGAGGAGGACAAACACAAAGATACTGAGCCGCCGCCGTCGCGGTGGTTCCCAGTTGAAGAGCAGCGGCGCCGACGCGGGCGCAGCAATGGATTCACTCATGGTGGAGGCGTGGTCGCGAGCGCGACCGAAGTGATGCCGTGTTCGAGCGCCGCGTTCGCCACCTGCACGACCAGTTCGTAGGGCGTGAAGCGGTCGGCGCGGATAATGACCGAGCTGCTCTGGTTCCGTGCGCCGTCGAGCAGGCGACCCAGTTCTTCCAACGTCACCTTCTGGTCGCGAAAATAAATCGCCGGCGCTGCGCCGCCGGTGATGCTGATGATTTGCTGGTTCAGCTGCGGCCCGAGAGTAAAACGCGAGAACGGCATCGAGACGGCAATGCCCGGCTGCAAAAGAAAATTCGAGCTAAGCAGGAGAAAGAAAACGAGCAGGAAAATCACATCGAGCAGCGGAATAATCACCAGCCAGCCGAAGTGGTATTCCTTCGTGCGGCTCAGTTTCACAATTCCTGCCGCGCTTCGCCCGGCGGTTGAAAACTGATGATCCCCTCCACCGGCCGGCTTTCGGTCAACATGTGCACGATCTCGATCCCGGCGCGCTCCATGTCGTGAAGCATCGTGTTCACACGCGCAGAAAGGTAGCTGTAAGCGACGAAGGTAGGTGTCGCCACGACCAGACCGGCCGCTGTGGTAAGCAAGCTTTTGTAGATGCCGCTGGAAAGCTCCGTCACTGTCGAGTAGCCACCATGGGAGGAAATCGTGCCGAAGGCGTCGATCATTCCCGCCACCGTCCCAAGTAATCCGAGCAACGGCGCCAGCACGGCGAGGGTCGCGAGCACGCCGAGGAACCGTTCCAGCTTTGGCACTTCAAGTTGCCCTGCCTCCTGCACGATCTCGCGCAACTCCGCGCGCGGCGCGTCGTGCCGAATAATCGCGGCATGAATGACCCGCGCGACCGGTCCGGGTGTGCCCGCCGATTCGTGCAACGCCTCGGCGAAATTACGGCGCTGAATCAGGTTTGAAAGTCCCTTCAAAAATTCGCCGACGTGAATTGTCGCGCGATGAAAATAAAAAAGGCGTTCGGCGAAGATGGCGATCGAAACAATGCTGCAGACGAGGATCGGCCACATCAGCAGACCGCCCTTCTGGAGGTAATCGATCATTGCGTTTTGTAAGCCTTTTCCGCGACGGAGGCAAGCAGCCGCCCTTTGCGGCAGTCGGTTACCTTTTCTTGCGCGGAGTGGGAGAAACGATTGGAACTGCGCCCCCCGCGGCGACGCGGTTGATCAGTTTGCCATTCCCATCGAACACGGAATAGCCGGTCGGTTTCCCCGCTGCGCTGTAGCTATAAACGATTTTATGCAGCAGCGCGTCGTTTGCGTCCATTTGCAGCTCCTCCTCCAACCGCCCCGCGTTGTCGTATTGGTAACGGCTCTTGAAGCGCAACTTGTCGTCCGGCCCGAAGATCGACGCGGTGGAGAAACGCCCGGCGTCATCGAGCTTGTAGCTGATCTTCTCGCGCAGTTTGCCCTCTTCGCTGGTGGTTTCCGCAGTCGCCTTGTGCTGTGCGTCATCAAATCGGTAAACGGTGCGCGAGCCGTCCTGGTTAATCGCAACGGTCACGCGAACCGGGCCGCCATCGCCCTGGTCGTTGGTTTGGCCCGAGCCGACGTGCGCCAGCGCGACGAGTCCAGTGATTGCGATTGTCGATCTTAGCAAGCGCTGCATCCGCGGTGGGGCCAGAGCTTACGGTTGAAATGAGCGGGCGCAAATTAGGGTAGAATTTTTATTGACGGCTGGCACGGAAGGTGGTTAAAAGTGGGGCCAAGTGGGTTAGAATGGATCGATCCGCCTACCGGCTATGCCTGCGCCTGCATCAACCCAAGCCTTCTACGCCGGCCAGTTTCGTCATTTCGTTGACGAGAAGAACCGCATCACTGTCCCGGCACGCTGGCGCCGCGGACAAGCCGAAGAATTCATTCTCCTGCCGGAAGCCGCTCACCAATTTCTTCTCGTTATGTCGCCGGAGGAGTTTGCTCGCATGAGCGCCGCTGCTGAATCAGATCCCAGCGTGTCGGCGCGCGATCGACGTGTTTTTTTGCGGCAGTTGCATTCACGCGCGCAACACGCGGCAATCGATCGACAGGGCCGCCTCGTGTTACCGGAAGAGCTTTGCAAAAAAATCGGCCTTGAGGCTGAAGTCGCGCTCGTCGGCGGCCGCGGCCGTTTTGAGATTTGGAATTTGCCGCGTTGGAAAAAGGCCCACGAAGAGGAGGCAGCGACCTACCAGCACGTCGCGAATGTGATCGGGTTGTAGGCAAGATCGACATGAACGCATTATTATTTGATCGGCCGGTCTGGTTTGCCACCGGTCCAGCGGTCCCGGAAGAGGAGGCGCACCAAATGGAGGATTTCACCTATCATCGCCCGGTGCTCATGGCTGAGACGGTCGAGCTGCTTGCGCCCCGCGCCGGATCGCTCATCGTCGATGCAACCTGCGGCGGCGGCGGACACAGCGAGGCAATTCTTGCCACCGGCGCGGACGTTCTCGCCCTCGACCAGGACCCGGAGGCAATCGAGGAGGCCGGCAAAAAATTGGCGCCCTTCGGCGGCCGAGTCACACTGCAGCAAATTAATTTCCGCTACGCCGATCAGCTGCTCGAGCAGCTTGGTATTGCGAAAATTGGCGGTGCCCTTCTCGATCTGGGCGTCTCGTCGCGTCAGCTCGAGAACGCCGAGCGCGGCTTCAGCGTGATGCGCAACGGCCCGCTCGATATGCGGATGGACCCGCGCACTCAGCTCACCGCCGCCGATATCGTCAACCACTACAGCGCAGAGGAACTGACCCGTTTGTTTCGCGATCTCGGCGAAGAACCGGCTGCGCGGCGCATCGCCAGTTTGATCGTGAAGATGCGCAAGACTGCGCCCTTTCGTGAAACGCTCGCGCTCGCCCGCGCGATCGAGCGGATTGTCGGGCGACACGGCCGCCGTCATCCGGCCACGCAGGTTTTTCAGGCATTGCGAATGACTGTAAACGACGAGCTCGGCGCACTGGCCGATGGCCTGCGTGTTCTGACCGAGCGTCTCGAGACCGGCGCGCGCATTGCCGTGATCACGTTCCACTCGCTCGAAGACCGCGTCGTCAAAAATTTCTTCCGCGATCACAGCCGCGAATGGATCGACCGGCCGGAATGGCCGCAGCCGCGGCGCAATCGCGAGTACGATCTCGAAGTGATCACGCCCAAACCGGTCGCGCCCACCGAGGAGGAACAACGCGACAATCCGCGCTCGCGCAGCGCGAAGTTGCGCGCGGCTGAGAAAATCGCATGAACCGCTCGCGCCGAAGAAACTGGAACGCGGTCAATGCCCCCGCGCTCGCGCGCTGGCTCGTGCTCACGGTGTTCCTCGCCCTTACTGGGCTGAGTTATGTTTATTTGAATCTGCAGCTCTATCATCTGGGCGAGCGCAAAAAAGCGCTCGAGAACGAGCTGACCAGTTTGCGGACCCAAAGCGACGTCGCGACCGGACAGATCGCGGCGTTGACCTCGCGCATCGCATTGGAGCGCCGCGTCAAGGAAGGTTACCTGCAACTGGTCCCGATCTCCGAGCGCAACATCGTGCGGCTGACTCTCCCCGAACACCGCCCGGATGACGAGCGCATTCAGCCGGTGAGAAACGAGCGTGCCGGCAAATGAAATGGAACAGCCGCCTCCGCTGTGCCTTTGTCGGCCTCGCTTTTATTGCGCTCTTTAGCGCGTTTTCTTTCCGGCTCGTTTACCTGCAGTTGATCAAGCACGAGGAGTACGCAGGGCTCGCTGCGGAAAAGCACGTCCATAAGCAGATCATCCGTGCCGAGCGGGGCGCGATCCTCGATGCGAACAATGAAGTCCTCGCCCACAACGTCCCGGTGCAGACAATCGTGGCCGACGCGACGCACCTCAACGATACCGCAGCGATTGTCGATCTTCTCAGCCGCGAACTGAAGCTTCCGCCTGCCGAGCTCACGGAAAAACTCGACAGCGATCGCCGTTACATTGTGATCAAGCGCGATGTGCCGGAAGCGCTCGCCGGCGGGTTGCGCGAGAAACTGCGCGCTCAAAATCTGCGCGGCATTTATTTCGAGCACGACGCCGCTCGCATCTATCCAAACGGCGCGATGCTTTGTCACGTCATCGGCTTCACCGATTTCGACCATCACGGTCTCGCGGGAGTCGAGGCATCGATGGAAGAATATCTGCGCGGGCAGGATGGTTACCGTTATATCGAGCATAATCGCGCCGGCCAGGAGATGGTGCTTTATCGCGGGCAGGAGCGCGTGGCGCGCGACGGCTACCAAATTCATCTTACGGTCGACCTTCATCTTCAGAGCATCGTAGAAAAAGAGATCGATGCCGCGATGCGCGAATATTCGCCGCGCAAAGCGACCATTATTCTGATGCGGCCGCAAACCGGCGAGATCCTGGCGATGGCGAACCGGCCGCGCTTCGATTTGAACAAGCGATCGGATGCTGTGCCCGAGCAGATGAAGAACCGCGCCATCGCGGATATGATGGAGCCCGGCTCCACCTTCAAGATTGTCGCCGCGGCTGCGTCACTGAACGAGCACAAGCTCAGCCTCGGCTCGACGGTGTTTTGCGAAAATGGCGTCTGGAATTTTGCTGGCACCAATCTCCACGATCACCGGCCCTTCGGCGATTTGAGCGTGAAGGATGTTCTCGTTAAATCGAGCAACATCGGCGCGGCCAAACTCGCGCTCACCCTCGGCGAACAAAAATTCTACGAATATATCCGGCGCTTCGGTTTCGGTGAGCGCACCGGGGTCGAGCTGCCTGGCGAGATCGGCGGCCTGCTTCGTTCTCCGCAATCGTGGAGCAAAATTTCCATTACGCGCCTTCCCATGGGGCACGAGATCGGTGTAACGCCGCTGCAGATGACGGTGGCGATGGCCGTGATCGCCAATGGCGGCAACCTCATCATGCCGCGCATTGTCAAATCGATCAGCACCGGGGACGGCAAAGCGCTGAGCACGCTTTCGCCCGTGATCGTGCGCCAGGTCATTTCTCCCCAGACGGCCAGACAGATAGGTGATGCGCTGCGCGGTGTCGTGAGCGATCGCGGCACCGCCGCAGCGGCCGCCGTCCCGGGCTTCACCATCGCGGGCAAAACCGGGACGGCGCAGCGAGTTGATCCCGGCGGCGGTTACGACAAAGGCAAATTCGTCGTTTCCTTCAGTGGCTATTTACCGGCCGACCATGCCGAATTTGTCGGCCTTGTCGTGCTCGATGACGCGCAGACGAGCAAACCCGAGTTGAACTACGGCGGGCTCGTCGCCGGTCCGATTTTTTCGCGTATTGCCGAGCAGGCCGCGCGTTATCTTGATCTCCAGCCGCAATTGGAAATTCGCAAGGCTCTTCCGGTGCGCCAGGTTGCCTTGAGCAATGCCGACAGCCATTGAGCGCCTGCCTCGGCACCGCGAACTCAGATGCAGCTCGAAACGCTTCTTAGCGCCACTTCAGTGCGCGAGGTCGTCGGCAAACGTGATCGCGCGGTGGAAAGCATCGCGTATGACTCGCGGCGAGTTCAAAGGAACGGCATGTTCGTGGCGCTGCGGGGCGAGAAAGCCGATGGCCACCAGTTCATCAGCCAGGCAGTCGACAAAGGCGCTTCGGTAATCGTCACCGAACGCGAGGATTCGGCCGCGCTCGCCGGCTCGGCCACCAGCGTTGTGGTCGAAAACACGCGCCGCGCGCTCGCCGATTTCGCCGCCACCTTTTATGGGCGCCCGGCGCAACGGTTGAAGATCGCAGGCGTCACCGGCACCAACGGAAAAACCACTACCAGTTTTCTGATCAAACACATCTGCGAAAAAGCCGGGTTGCGCTGCGGTTTGATCGGCACCGTGCGCTACGAAATCGGCGACCGCGTGTTGCCGGCCACGCGCACCACGCCGGAATCGCTCGATCTGCAGGAACTGCTCGCGCTCATTGCCAATGCCGATTGTCGCGCCGCCTCGATGGAAGTTTCATCGCACGCCCTCGCCCAGGAGCGCACCCGCGGGATCGAATGGGACATCGCGGTGTTCACGAATCTCTCCCAGGACCATCTCGATTTTCACGGCACCATGGAAAATTACTTTGACGCCAAGGCGAAGCTCTTCACCCAGTTGCCACAGCAGGAGAAAAAGCGAAAACCGGTCGCGGTCGTGAACACCGACGATCGTTATGGCGAACTGTTGGTCGCCAGGATCGACAATCAGGTTGCGACCGTGACTTACGGCATGGGTGTGCGCGCCGATTTTCGCGCCTCGAATTACCGGATGGAATTTGGCGGCACCTCCTACCAGCTCGACGCTCGCGGCAAAAGTTATCTCGTGCGTTTGCCGCTCATCGGCCGGTTTAACGTTTACAATTCGATGGCCGCGCTCGCGGCCGCGAGTTCGCTCGGCGTCAATTTGCGCCAGGCCGTCCTCAGTCTTGCCCAGTCACCGCAGATTCCCGGCCGGCTCGAAATCGTGCCGGCGAAAAGGCAGTTCCAGGTCTTCGTCGATTATGCGCACACGCCCGACGCGCTCCTCAACGTCATCAAAACTCTGCGCGAGCTGGAGCCGCGCCGGTTGATCGTGGTGTTTGGTTGCGGCGGCAACCGCGACCGGCAAAAGCGGCCGCTCATGGCCGAAGTCGTCGAGCGCAATGCCGATTACGCCGTCGTCACTTCCGATAATCCGCGCAAGGAAGATCCGGCCGCGATTATCGCCGAGACCGAGAAAGGTTTTCGCCTCCATCATTACGAACAAATTGTCGATCGCGCGGAAGCGATTGGGCGCGCCGTCGAGCTCGCTCGGCCGCGCGACATCGTCCTCATCGCCGGTAAAGGCCATGAGGCCTATCAGGAATTCGCCGATCGTACGATTCCGTTCGATGATATTCAGGTGGCGCGCCGCGCGATCGAAAATTACCCGGTGGAGTTTTGAATGAGAATGAAGTTTCGCAGATTTCGACGGCCTGATCCGCGCACGATTCCGGGGAGCGCATGCTTCCAGCGTGCGGTGTTCGGCATCCCGCCGGACACAAATTCGGCGGCAGAATGCCGCCGCGTGCACGCAGGATGTATGCGCTTCCCAATCCCATGAACCCCTTGCAAATTTCGCAAGTTGCCCAGCTCGCGGGAGGCGCGCTCGAAGCGGAGGATGGAAATGCGATCGTGGCGAAAATCAGCACGGACTCGCGCACACTCAAGCCGGGCGAATTGTTCGTCGCGTTGCGCGGCGAAAATTTCGACGCTCACACTTTCATTGAAGCGGCCGCAAAGGCGCGTGCCGCGGGCGCGATTGTCGATCTTAACTGGAATGGAAACGTGCCGAACAATTTCGCGCTTATTCGGGCCGAAGACACTTTGCGCGCTTATCAAACACTGGCCGCCAATTACCGGCGTTCCCTCGCGCTTCGCGTGCTCTGCATCACCGGCAGCAACGGCAAGACAACGACCAAGGATTTCGCAGCCGCCGTTCTCGCGCGAAGATTTCGGGTCGCAAAGACCGAAGGCAACTTCAACAATCACGTCGGCCTGCCGCGCACGATACTGGAAGCGACTTCCGACCACCAGGTCGCGGTGTGGGAGATTGGAATGAATCACCCTGGCGAAGTCGCCGCGCTCGCGAAAATCGCCGCGCCTGACGCCGCCCTCATTACCAACGTGGGCGTCGCGCACATCGAGTTCATGGGATCACGCGAAGCCATCGCCGAAGAAAAGGCCGCGCTTGCCGAAGCCGTCGGTGCGGAGGGCTCGGTCATTTTGAACGCCGACGACGAGTTCAGCGAGAGCATTGCGCAGCGCAGCCGCGCCAGGGTGATTTTCGCAGGGATTAAAAGCGGCTCGATCCGGGCGAGCGAAATCAACCAGAGCGCCGACGGTTCGCAGTTCACCATTCACGAAGGCGCGCACCGTTGCCGCGCACAATTGCCGGTGCCGGGTTTGCACATGGTGCAGAACGCCATCCTCGCCGTTGCGGCGGGACGCGTCTTTGGTCTCTCGCTCGAAGACGGCGCCACCGGTCTCGCTGCCGCGCCACTCACCAAAGCGCGTTTGCAAATCAAACACATTCATGGCGTCCAGTTCATCGATGACAGTTACAACGCCAATCCCGATTCGATGAAAGCCGCGCTGCGCACACTGGTCGAACTCGACACGGATGGAAAACGCATCGCCGTGCTGGGCGAAATGCGCGAGCTCGGTGAAGAATCGGGGCGCGGCCATGCCGAGGTCGGCGAAGCCGCCGCCGATCTCGGGATCGACTACTTGATTGCCGTGGGCGAAATCGCCCGCGCGATGGCCGATGCGGCCCGTGCTGCCGGTTTGCAAAATGCCCACGCCGCAAGATCGACAAACGAAGCCGCCTCGATGTTGATGGATATTGCAGCTCCGGGAGACCTGGTCCTCATCAAAGGCAGCCGCGCCGCGCGGACAGAACTTGTGCTGGAGGAATTTGCGAAGCGGCAACCGACCGAGGGCGCCGCGCCATGATGTATTACCTGCATCGCCTCAGTGAGCAGTTCTTCGGCTTCAATGTGTTCTTTTATATCACGTTCCGCGCCGTCGCCGCCGCAGTGACCGCATTTTTGCTCTCGGTTGTTTTCGGCAAGTTGGTGATTCGCACACTGACCGCCCTCAAACTGGGACAGCCGATTCGGCTCGCGTCGGAAGTGCATCGTCTTGCCGAACTGCACGGCGGCAAACAGGGCACGCCCACCATGGGCGGCGTTCTCATCATCGGCTCAGTTTTTATTTCCAGTCTCCTCTGGGCGCGGCTCGACAATCGCTTCGTCTGGCTTGCGCTCTTCGCCATGGTTTACCTCGGCGCGCTCGGATTTGCCGACGATTACCTCAAGGTCACGAAGAAAAAATCAACCGGTGTCCGCGCCCGGCACAAGTTGGTCTTCCAGATCATTCTCGCGGCCATCATCACGGCCGTGTTTCTCACCAGTCCTTTGCTCGAAGTGCAGGCGCGCTCGCTTTACGTGCCCTTCGTTAAAGCGCCGGTCATCGATAACATGAGCTTGTTCACCGTCATCTTTTTCGCCCTCGTGATCGTCGGCGCTTCCAACGCCGTGAACTTGACCGACGGTCTCGATGGTCTCGCCATCGGGTGCACCATCACCGTGGCCATTGCTTACACCGTGCTCTCCTACATCGCGGGGAATTTTCGGGTCGCTGAATACCTGCAGGTGCGATTTTACCCATTCACTGCGGAACTGGCGGTTGTCTGTTTCGCGCTCGTCGGCGCGGGCTTCGGTTTTCTCTGGTTCAACTGTTACCCAGCCCAGGTTTTCATGGGCGACACCGGCTCACTCGCGATTGGCGGATTGATTGGCGTGGTCGCGATCTGCTGCAAACAGGAACTGCTCCTCGTGGTCGTGGGCGGCGTTTTCGTGATCGAAGCCGTTTCCGTGATCCTGCAGGTCTTGAGTTTTAAATTGACCGGCCGCCGCATCTTCGCGATGTCGCCGATCCATCACCATTTCGAGCTGGTCGGTTGGAAGGAAAACACGGTGATTGTGCGCTTTTGGATTTTGTCAGGCATCTGCGCACTGCTCGGCCTCGCCACGCTCAAGTTGAGGTAGAAATTTGCGCTCCAAGAACCAAAACGTCGCGGTGTTGGGAGCCGGGTTGAGCGGAACGGCCGCCGCGGTTTTGCTCAAAGCCGAAGCTGCCGAGGTGACAGTCCTCGACGCCGCCGAGGAGAAGAGCTTGCTCAAATCGAGCATTGATAATCTGCGCGGGCAGGGCATTCGCGTGATTTGCGGAGCAGAAGCGACGAAGATCGACCCGACAGGCTACCAATTCGCCGTCTTAAGTCCGGGCATCGATCCGGCTTCGCCGCTCGCCGCCAATTTTATTTCGCGCAAGATCGACATCGTCGGCGAGCTGGAGCTTGGCTGGCGCTCACTCAACGTTCCGGTCATTGCCATTACGGGCACGAACGGGAAAACGACCACCACCGAATTGCTCGCGCAGGTATTGAACGCCTGCGGCCAGCGGACGATTGCCTGCGGCAATATCGGGAAACCGCTTTCCGAGGTCGCGCGCGAGGGAGAAAAGTTCGACGTGCTCACCGTCGAAGTGAGCTCGTTTCAGCTGGAGACCATCCGGACGTTTCATCCTTCGATCGCGATCTGGTTGAATTTCGCGCCTGATCATCTCGATCGCTATCACTCGGTCGCCGAATATCGCGCAGCTAAGCTGCGCGTGTTCGAAAATCAAACCCAGAGCGACGTCGCGATTCTCAATGCCCTCGACAATTTGCCCGATCTCGCCGCGGGCCGGATCACCTTCAGCGCTTACACCGAGCGCGCCGATTTTCGTTTAGCCGCAGGGGCAATCGTTTACGAAGGCAAATCGATATTGCGGCCGCCGGAGATGAAGCTGCGCGGCTCGCATAACGTGGAAAATGTCATGGCCACGCTCGCCGCCGGGGTGGCGCGCGGCCTTTCGTTCGAGCAAATGGTGCCGCCCCTCTGCGCCTACGAGCCGCGCCCGCACCGCTGCGAATTCGTGCGCCAGATCGGCGGTGTCGATTACATCAACGATTCCAAGGCGACCAATCTCGATGCCGTCGAAAAAGCGCTGCTCGCGCAAAACAGGCCGGTCGTTCTCATCGCCGGCGGGAAAGACAAGGGGTTCACGTTCGAACCGCTACGCGCGCTGGTGAAAGAAAAGGTTCGATCGACAATCTTGATCGGCGAGATGGCCGAGCGAATTGCGCGAGATTGGAGCGGCGCGGTCGAATCGGAAATCGCCAACTCGCTCGCCGATGCGGTCGAGCGCGCCCACACCTGCGCCAGGGCCGGAGACATCGTGCTGTTTTCTCCCGGCACATCATCTTTCGACATGTTCAAAAGTTACGCCGATCGCGGCGACCAATTCCGCGCCTTCGTCCAGGCGCTGCCGAAATGAAATGCCTGAGCCAAAGCGAGGGAACTTTTAACACCTCACTTCAGCGGGCTGAGAGGAAGCGAGCAACACCATGAAACTGTTTCAACAGTTTCGCCTTCCGAAGCTGACCTCGCGGAAGCGTCGCAAAAAGTTGCGCGCCACGGCGAGCCGCCGCGCGGTGCGCGCGACTACGGCGGATTACGAGGAGCTGTCCGAGCCAAACATGAGGCTTTCGCGCGCGCTGTTGATTGTTCTGCTGCTCCACGTCGTGGCCGTCTCGGGCATCATCGCTTTTAACGCGATCAAGACGCGCCAGGCAGCAGCGCCCGCCTACGTGGGCGTCACGCCTGCTGCGCCGCCCCAGATCACCGGATCGCCGGCTGTGCCCGTAAAACGCGCGTTGCCAGCGGAAAATACGACGCATACGGCCCATAAAACGTATACCGTCGCCAGAGGCGACAACCCGGTCACGATCGCGCGCAAGTTCAGGGTCTCTTATGACGAGTTGATCGCGCTCAATCACATCGACGATCCGCGCAAACTGCGCGTCGGCCAAAAGCTGCTGATCCCGAACAAGCCGGCGAAAACAAAGAGAGGCGACGAATGATCAGTGCGACAGCCACCTTCTGGGTCGCGCGGGCGCCTCGCCCGCAGATTGCCGCGCCCTCGCCGCAATCTTCGCGAGATGTCGATCTTGCGCGACAGCGAAGAGTCCGCTCCCCAATCCGATCTAATCATGCATCGTAAGAGCGCCTACATCCTGTTCCTCGCAGTGCTGGCCATGCTCGTCATCGGCATTGTCATGCTCTTCAGCACGAGCGCGTTTGCACAAAACAAACACGGCGACGTCTATTTCTTTATTCGCCGCCAGGCGGTTTGGCTCGGCATCGGGCTTGTCCTTTGCGCGGCTGCGGCGCTGATCGACTATCATTTCTGGCAGCGCACCTGGTGGCTTTGGTTTGCTCTCGCCGCGATCGCGCTGGCGCTTTGCTTCATTCCGAACATCGGCATGCGCATCAATGGATCCCGCCGCTGGATTGGCTGGCACCAGATCGCATTTCAGCCGTCCGAGCTCGCGAAAATCGCGGCCGTATTTTTTCTCGGCGCGTGGTTTTCGCGTTACGAAAAGGAGAGCGGCACTTTGCTCCGCGGCTTTGTTCTACCTCTGGCACTGACCGGCCTGTTGCTCGCACTCATTGTCTGCGAGGTCGATCTCGGCACGACCGTGCTCCTCGGCGCGACCGCGTTCGTGATCATGTTTGTCGCCGGCGCGAATCCGATCCTGCTCGGATCGGTTTCATTCGCCGGCCTCGGCGCGATTCTGGTATTGGCGACGCAAATGTCGGAGCGCATGGGGCGCCTGGCCGCGTTTCTCGATCCGCAACGGTTCAAACAGGACGCCGGTTTGCAGCAGATGCAGGCCTTGCTCGCCTGGGGCAGCGGCGGCATGGAAGGCCTCGGCCTTGGCAACGGGCGGCAGAAGATGCTTTACCTGCCCTACGCGCACACCGATTTCATTTTTCCGATCATCGGCGAAGAGCTCGGCCTGCGTGTCAGTCTGCTCGTCATTTTTCTGTTCGTGCTCATCATCGTTTGCGGAATGATGATCGCGCTCCACGCCAAAGATCGGTTTGGTTTGCTGCTCGGCTGCGGGATTGCATCGCTGCTCACCTTGCAAGCCGCGCTCAATATCGGCGTGACCACGTCCCTTTTGCCAAACAAAGGCTTGCCCTTGCCCTTCATCAGCTACGGAGGGTCGAACCTGGTCGGCTGCATGTTCGGGATCGGTTTGCTTTTGAACATTTACCGACAGGCCGTGCTCGAGCCGCAAAAGAAACGTATCCCGCTGCAAGTGAGAGTAACTCCGCGCATTTAGCGCGACGCATGGGTCTGAAGGGTCATACACGTCAAATGGGTTCGCTATGAACGCAGTCATAGCCTGTGGCGGTACCGGGGGACATCTCTTTCCCGGCATTGCCGTGGCCGAAGTGCTGCGCGAGCGCGGCCACGAAGTTATGCTCTTTGTCTCCGAAAAAGAGATCGATACGCTCGCGCTCTCGACGCGATCGGATTTTCGCTTCGAAAAACTGCCGACCATCGGGTTCCCATCCTTTTATTCGCCCGCAATTTTCGGCTTTTTGCGTCGCTTCATGGAAAGCCTTGCCCGTTGTCGCGCGATCTACCAGAAGTTCGACCCGCAGGCCGTGCTCGGAATGGGCGGGTTCACCTCCACCGCGCCGATTCTGGCCGGCCGTTTGCGCGGCATCGCAACGTTCATTCATGAATCGAACGCTGTTCCCGGCAAAGCGAACCGCATGACCGCGCGGCTCGTCCGTGCCGTTTTGCTCGGGTTCAAGGAATGCGCGCGATTTTTTCCAAAGGCGTGCACCGAAGTTACCGGCACGCCGGTTCGCTCCGAATTGAAACGCATGGAGCAGCAAAGTGCCCGCCAAAAACTTGGCCTCCGTCCAGACGCCATAACCATGCTGGTCATGGGCGGCAGCCAGGGCGCGAGCGGGATCAATCAAGCCATCATTAAATCGTTGCCGCTGCTGCGTCCCGCAGCTGCAGGATTGCAGATCGTGCACCTTGCCGGGACGCGCGACGAGCGTTTGGTGAGCGACAATTACCGGCGCGAAAATGTGCCCGCGTTCGTGACCGCGTTTCATCATCGGATGGAAGAAATTTACAGCGCGGCGGATTTTGCGATCGCGCGCGCCGGCGCGGCCAGCCTCGCCGAGCTCGCCTTGTTTGCTCTGCCCGCCATTCTCATCCCGTTTCCCTACGCGACCGACGATCATCAAACGCGCAACGCCGAGATCTTCCTGCACGCCGAGGCCGCCGTGCTGGTGAAGGAACCGCAGATCGCGGGGGACGTGCTGGCGCAGAAAATCAACGAGCTAATCGGAGATCGGCAAAAACTGCGGCGGATGTCCGAGAACTGCGGGCGACTCGCGCGGAAAGACGCCGCCAACCGGATCGTTGCAACGATGGAGAAATACACCGAGCATGCAAAGCGTGCGTGATGTCGATCTTACAAAATGGCTCACGTGCGAACGCCATCGCGTTCACGTCATCGGCGTCGCCGGCAGTGGGATGAGTGGGCTGGCGGCGCTTCTGCTCGAGCTCGGTCACGAAGTCAGCGGTTCCGACAAAGTCACCACCCAGGAGACCGAACGCCTGGAGCGCCTCGGTTTGCGTTTTCACCTAAACCATCACGCGCCGGACGCGGCGAACGCGGAGCTGGTGATATTTTCCTCCGCGATCAAGAGCGACAATCCGATTCTCGCCGGCGCGCGCGACGCGGGGAAACCCGCGGTGCGCCGGGCCGAAGCGCTCGCCGCGGTCATGTCTGGCAAACGCGGCATCCTCATCGTCGGGATGCATGGCAAAACCACCACCTCAGCCATGGCCGCGCATGTCTTGCGCGAAGGCGGGCTGCATCCATCACATTATGTCGGCGCCGAGATCCCGATCCTCGGCACAAACGCCCACTGGGACACGCGCGGGGAATATTTCGTCGCCGAAGGCGATGAGAGCGACGGCACGATCGCGCTGTTTCACCCCGAGCACACTCTCATTCTGAATATTGAAGAGGAGCACCTCGATTATTATCCTGATCTCGCCGCCATCGAGAAAGTTTTTGCGCAACTACTCGAACAAACGCGCGACAAAGTGTTTTACAGTGCTGACGCCGCCGGTGCGGCGCGCATATGTCGATCTTTGCCGCGGGTGATTTGTTTCGGTTTCGCTTCGCAGGCCGACTATCGCGCGGCCGATATTGAGCTGCGCAACTTTGGCTCGGCGTTTTCGGTTTACCACGGCGACGTGAAACTGGGCGAGGCGGCTTTAAACGTCCCCGGCGAACACAACATCCACAACGCCGTCGGCGTTATCGCGCTCGCGAACGAGCTCGGCGTGCCGTTCGATAAGATCGCGGCCTCGCTGCGGAAATTCCAGCACGCCCGGCGCCGGTTCGAAATCAAGTACGACAGCGCGCGGTTTCTCCTGGTCGACGACTACGGGCATCATCCCACCGAAATCAGAGCCACGCTCAAGACGGCGCGCACGATGCGGCGCAAGCGCGTGCTCACCATGTTCCAGCCGCATCGTTACTCGCGCACGAAAGCACTCGCCAAGGATTTCGGTCGCGCTTTTGACGATGCCGATCGGGTCGTCATTACCGACGTTTATCCGGCGAGCGAAGCGCCCATTCCGGGAATTAGCGGTAAAACCATCGCCGATGAAATCGCGGCGCACGGCCATCGCGGGGTCAGCTATCAGCCGCGTCTTGAGTGGGTCCATCGCGATGTCGGCAGCATGCTGGATGGCGGTGACCTCGTGCTGAGCCTCGGAGCGGGCAACATTCACGAACAATTGTCGATCCTGGCGGCCGATCTGGTGACGGCGGAGAAGTTCAAAGAGATCGTCGGCGAAGAAGGCGACGTTCGTTTGTACGAGCCGCTTGCCAAACACACGACGCTGCGCGTCGGCGGGCCGGCGCAGTTCTGGATCGAGCCGCGCACCGAAAGTTCGTTCGCCGAGTTGATCCGGTTTTGCCGGCGAGAAGGCCTCCCGCTTTTCGTCATCGGCCGCGGATCGAACCTGCTCGTGCGCGACGGCGGCCTCCGCGGCGTCGTCGTTCATCCAAACGGCGGCGAATTCGGGAAGATCGACATCGATGGCCAGGAGATCACCGCCGGCGTCGGCGTGAAAATGAGGGAAGTCGCGTATGCGGCGCGCGCGGCGGGGATTGGTGGACTCGAATGGATGGAAGGAATCCCCGGCGCGGTCGGCGGCGGATTACGAATGAATGCCGGCGCGATGGGCTCGCAATTGTTCGAGCACGTCGTCCGCGTGCGCTATCTCGATCCTGAGGGAAATCCGCACACGCAAGATCGACATGAGCTCGACGTGCATTATCGGAGCTTTCCTTTGCTGCAAAACAACTACGCCGTACTGGCGACGTTTCACGGCATGCCTGCGCCACGCGAGGAGATTGAAGCGCGTTTGCAGAAGTCGCAGCACAAACGCCGGACCACCCAGCCAATCGCCAAAAGCGCCGGCTGCATTTTCAAGAATCCGGACAGTTGTCCGGCGGGAAAATTAGTCGAGGAGCTCGGGCTGAAAGATATGCGCATTGGACAGGCGCGCGTCTCGGAGGTGCACGGCAATTTCATCGTGAACGACGGCGGCGCGACCGCCGCCGACATGCTCGCGCTGATCGAGCGAATCCAAACCGCCGCGCGGGCAAAGCGCGGCATCGAATTGGAAACCGAAGTGCAAATCGTGGGGGAGGACGCGTGAAGACACGCGAGGACAATGCGATGGAGTTGCCAGAGAAAATCGCGGTGCTGATGGGCGGGCCGGGGTCGGAGAGAAAAGTGTCGCTGGCGACGGCGCGCGGCGTGGCGAAGGCGTTGCGTTCGCTCGGCGCGGACGTGGTCGAGATTGATGTGCGCGACCAAAATTTCCAGCTGCCCGACGATGTCGATCTTGCCTTCCTTACCATTCACGGAACTTTCGGCGAAGACGGCCAGCTCCAGAAAATTCTCGAGGATCGCGGCGTTGCCTATACCGGCGACGGCCTCGAGGAAAGCCGGATCACCTTCGACAAGATTCGTTCCAAAGAAAAATTCCGCGCCCACGGCGTGCGCACGCCGGAATGGGAGGTGATTCGCCCGGGTCAGAAGCCGATGATTTCGGTGCCGATCGTGGTGAAACCGCCGCGCGAAGGTTCGACCGTCGGCGTCGTGATTGTGAAGAACGAGAGCGAACTGGAATCGGCGATTGCGGAAGCAACCAAATACGACCGCGAATTGTTGATAGAAAAATTTGTGCCCGGCCGGGAATTGACGATTGGTATCCTCGGTGACCAAGCCTTGCCTGTTCTCGAAATAATTCCGAAGGGCGGCTTTTACGATTTCGCGACGAAGTATCCCTTCCTCAATCCGCAGTCGGGCGCGAGCGCGCAGCATGTTTGCCCGGCCCAAATCGACAGCGGGAAGACCACGGAGATTCAGGAGCTGGCCCTGCGCGCTTTCCGCGCGCTCGGACTCCGGGTTTACGCACGGGTCGACATAATCCTGAGCGAGACCGGCGAGCCATTCGTGCTCGAAGCGAACACCATTCCCGGCATGACCGAGGCGAGTTTGCTTCCCGAGGCGGCGGTCGCGGCGGGAATCAGCTATGTCGATCTTTGCCGGCGCATCATCGAATTGTCGCACGCGCGAACGAAGCGAAGATGAGACGCTCCTTCGGAACATGTTTTTGCATCGTGGCGATGCCGAACTCGCACGCCGGCCGGGAACCCGCACGGTTATGAAGCGAGTTCGCAACCGGCCACGCAATCGACGGGTCTCCAGTTGGCGGCAGCGCCGCCAGCAACATCTGCTCGATGTGAAGGTGCGCTCGCGCAAGGCGACCCAGCAGCGCGCCCGCCGCGCTCTCCTGTTTGTCGCGAAAACGCTCTTCGTCGTCGCGCTCTGCGCCGCCATTTATTTCGGTGCCCGCGAAGGTGCGCGCCGGTTTTTCTTTCAGAACCCTGATTACCAATTGCGCACGATTGAAGCGGAGACCGACGGCACGTTGCAGCGCGAGCGCATTCTCGATGTCGCTGAGCTGCGCGAAGGGGAAAACATTTTCACGATCAACCTCGGCCGCGTGCGCGATCGTTTGCAGCAGCTTCCGCAGGTCGATGATGTGCAGGTCCTGCGCAAATTGCCGGCCGAGATCGACATCAAAATCACCGAGCGCAAGCCGGTGGCGTGGATCACGAGCGACAAGGAGCTGAACGATCCTTTTGTCTCCGACGCTGCTTTTCTGGTGGACGCGCGCGGTGTTTTGATGAAAGAGAAGAGATTGTTGCCGGAATATCTCGGATTGCCGCTGATCACGGGATGCGCGGGCGAGCCGCTCGAGCCGGGAAAAGTTGTCGAATCCTTCGAAGCGAAAGCCTCGCTCGAGCTGCTGCGGTTGAGCACGCGCAGTTTCATGCAGACACGGTTCCAGATTCGGGAGATTGATTTAGCGAGGGGCTATTGCCTGCTCGTGACGGACAAGAATCACACTCGCGTCACGTTCGGGTTCGATAATCTCGAAACGCAATTGCAGCGGCTGGAGCAATTCCTGGTTTACGCCGACGACACAAAACAGGAGCTCGCCACGATCAACCTGCTCGTGCAACGCAATATCCCCGTCACCTTTGCCAAACCCGCGCGCACGGTTATCAACGACACGATCGAACCGGAGGCGACCCCGCGCATTTTAAAGGCGATCCCAGTGCATCGGCCCGAGACAAGATCGACATCGTCGCCCGCGCCGCGAGCGAAGAGCGCGGTATCCCCATTGCCGATGCGACGGGCGGTGCCGGTCGAACACGAAAAAAAGAGCTAAACATGGCGAGCAGCGATTTGATGGTCGGTCTTGAGATTGGCACCGCGAAGATTTGCGTCGTCGTGGGCGAAGGTCGCACCGACGGCATGCTTAAGATCCTTGGAGTCGGTCAGGCGCCCTCGCGCGGCGTGCGCAAAGGGGAGATTGTCGATTTTGAAACGGCCATGAAATGTGTCCACGAAGCGGTCGTGGACGCCGAACAAAAGAGCGACGTCATGATTCGGAGCGTTTACGTCGCCGTGGCCGGTGGCCACATCCAAAGCTTCAACAACCGTGGTTCCTTGATGGTGCCGGAGGACCGCGACGAGATCGATGAGCAGGACATCGAGGACGTGAAAGTGAGCGCGCGCGAGGTGAGCATTCCGGCATCGAACGCCTTTTTGCACTCGATCATTCAACATTATCACGTCGATGGTCAGGACGGCGTGCTCAATCCAGTCGGGATGCTCGGCGAAAAATTGGAGGCCGACTTCCACATCATTCACGGCGTCCGCACCCGCATTCAAAACACGATCCGGTGCATCAAGGAGTTGCCGCTCGAAGTGGAGGACGTCGTTTTTAGCGCGCTTGCTTCCGCGCAAGTCGTGCTGACTCAGCACCAGAAAAACCTCGGCGCCCTCGTTATCGATATGGGCGGCGGCACGACCGATTACATTCTCTACGTCGATGGCGCGGTGAAACAGAGCGGCGTGCTCGCGATCGGCGGCGATCATATCACCAACGATATCTCGATGGGGCTGCGTATCCCGATGGCGCGCGGGGAGAAATTGAAAATCGAGGAGGGCAGCTGCGTCCTTGGCAATTGTCTGCCCGGCGAAACGATATTGTTGAAGGACGACTCCGGCTTCGCCGGCAAAGAAATCGAGCGGGAAACGCTCAACACGATCATCAATCTGCGTGTCCGCGAAACGTTCGAGCTGCTCAAGCGGACGCTGGAGGAAGAGCCGTTCATTAATTACATCGGCGCCGGTGTGTTCATTACCGGCGGATGCAGTTTGCTCGACGGGATCGAACATCTCGCCGGCGAAGTTTTTGAAATGCCGGCGCACGCCGCACACGCCCAAACCATCGCCGGTCTTACCTCCGCCTTTGAAAACCCGCAGTTCTCGACCGCGATTGGTCTGATCAAATACGCCCAAGCGGTGCAAACCGATCGGCCAGCAAGGGGAATTGCGGGACGCTTGTTCGGAAAACTCTTCAGCGGGATGCGATGATAGTCATGTCGAGCGAAGCCGAGACATCTTTAAGCGCTAACCATGAGAGATTCCTCGACTTCGCTCGGGATGACAGAAAGTCGACGCGGTAAAAAAATTGGACTTCGGATTGTTAACGAAATGATTCAGCTCAGCAAAAATTACACGTTGCCCGAACGCGAAGAGGAAATCATCCCGATCAAGATCGTCGGCGTCGGCGGGGCAGGCGCGAACGCGCTCGACCGGATCGTGCTCGACGGACTGGAGAAAGCCGACCTCATCGCGATCAACACCGATGTGCAATCGCTCGCCAGCTCGGTCGCGGCGCAAAAAGTCCAACTGGGGCGCGCCGTCACGCGCGGTCTGGGCGCGGGCGGCGACCCCGAAATCGGCCAGCAGGCAGCGGTCGAATCGGCTGACGAAGTCCGGCACGCGCTCGCCGATGCGCGGCTGATTTTCATTTGTGCGGGGCTCGGCGGCGGGACCGGCTCGGGCGGCGCACCGGTGATCGCACAAATCGCGCGCGAAGCCGGTTCGCTCGTCGTGGCTTTCGCTACGCTGCCGTTTTCGTTCGAGGGCAAACGCCGGAGCGCGCAAGCACAGGCCGCGCTCGGCCGCCTCAATCAAATCGCGCACGCGGTGATTTGTTTCGAAAACGACCGGATGGGCGACATGGTCGCGCCGAAGGCCGGAATTCATCAGGCATTCGCAATGGCTGATGTGACGATCAGCCAGAGCGTGCGCTCGATTGTGAATTTGATCCAGCGCCCTGGGCTCATTCGCATCGGCTTCGATGATCTGCTCAGTGCGCTGCGGAGCGACAACGGCCGCTGCTTATTTGGGTTCGGCGAATCCGATTCGGACAATCGCGCGCACGACGCGCTCCGGCAGGCGTTGAAAAATCCGCTCATGGACAAAGGCCGAATGTTGGCCGATGCCGCCAACGTTCTCGTCCAAATAACCGGCGGCCCGAGCATGACCTTGTCGGAGGTGGAAATCCTGATGCAGGAGCTGAACCGGCACGTCAACGAGCAGACGCAGATTCTTTTCGGGACCGCCGTGGACGGAAAAATGGGAAATCGCCTCGCCGTCACGATCATCAGCTCATTGCGCACCGATGCCGATCTTCCGACCGAGGCCACCGCGCCGCCGCCGCCGATTCCCACGCAAGCTCCTGTTTGGGAAGAGCCGCAGCAAAACGCACCAAACATCGGCATCCTGCCGGAACCGCCGGCTGCCGATGAATCTGGAGTCGCACCGGACCTGGTTCCGTTCGAGCCGATGGCGTCGATGGAGGAGACTCCGCCGCCCATTCCGGTTACCGAAAAGCCGCGCGCCCGCGTGATCTTGCCGCGGAAAAAACCCGCTCCGGAGGAAGAACCGCCGAAGCCGGCGAAACAAAAATTCAATCAGGCCAAGCAGGAGGTTTTGCAATTCGAGCCCGTCACGCGCGGCCGGTTCGAAAAAAGCGAGCCGACAATCATCGAAGGCCAGGACCTCGATGTGCCGACTTTCCTGCGCAAGAACATTAAGGTGAAGTGATGGGAGAGACGGCGCGCTGCGCCGTCCGCGGGCATCGCAGCGCGATGTTCTTACCTTTTCATTAATTCCAGCACGGCGCCGGTCATCCCAATAATTCCGGTGCGAATGGTCGGTTCCGGCACGAGCGCGAACTTGCTCGAGTGCAGACTCGGAAGAGGCGTTCCGGTTTTCTTCGACTCGGCGACTTTCGCCGGATCGACCGCGCCGACGACGAACATGAAGGCCGGGATGGAATGATCGGCCATGCTGTATTCGCAAAAATCTTCACCGCCCATCGTTGGATCTTTCACTACGATTTTGTCGTCGCCCAACGCGGCTTTGAGAGCAAGCCTGACGCGCTTGACCAGTTCGGGATTGTTGTAGGTGGCGTTTACCGTTTCATCTTTCAGCACAGTCACGTCTGGCATTTTGTCGGGCGGCAACCCCGCGGCAGTCGCGCAACCTTTGGCGATGCGGTCGATCGCGGCGAGCACTCGCTGGCGCACTTCCGGTTTATAGGTGCGCACGGTCAGCTGCATTTTCACTTCATCGGGAATGATGTTGTGCTTGGTGCCGCCATGAATCGAGCCGACCGTGACGACAACGGGGTCGAGCGGATTATTCTCGCGGCTGGCGATCGTTTGCCAGGCATTGATCATTTCCGCGGCCAGCGCAACGGGGTCCTTCGTTTTGTGTGGATATGCGCCGTGGCCGCCCATCCCGTGCACCGTCACATCGACTGAGTCGACATTGGCGAAGGCGTAACCTTCCGTGATGCCGATCTCGCCGGTCTCGATCTCGGCGTCGTCATGCAAGGCGAGCGCGTAATCCGGTTTTGGCCAGCGAGTGTAAAGGCCGTCCTTTAACATTGCCCGGGCACCGCCGGCCATCTCCTCCGCCGGTTGCCCGACGAAAATGATCGTCCCGTGCCATTTGTCCTTCAGTTTGCCGAGCGCGCGCGCCGTGCCGATGAACGTCGACATGTGAATGTCGTGGCCGCAGGCGTGCATTACCGGCACGTCTTTGCCTTCGTTATTTTTCGCGGTGACGGTGCTCGCGTAGGGAACGCCCGTCTCCTCGTGCACCGGCAACGCGTCGAGATCGGTCCGCACCAGCACGGTCGGCCCGGCGCCATTCTTCATCACGCCCACAACCCCGAAGCAGCTGAGGCCGGGCTTGTCATATTTGCCGACGCGCTCCGTCACTTCGCAACCGGCCGCCTTGAGTTCCTTGGCGACAATTGCGGACGAGCGCTCTTCCTGCGTGGAAAGTTCCGGATGCGAATGCAGGTCCTTGTAAATCGTCAGCAGCGATGGCACCTCGGCATCGGCGAGCGCCTGCGGTGTTTGCTGGGCGTGAAGCGAAAGCACGCACAGCGTTGAAAGCAACACAATCGAGCAGGAGAAAAGCTTCATGCTTTAATTATTTTGTCATGGCGAGCGAAGTCGAGAAATCTCTTACTATTAACAATGATCCCGCCGCCGCGGGAGATTTCGCTCGGAATGACAGAAACTTGATGAACGAAATGCAATTCGAGAAGAACACCATGCTCTTCGGCGCGGACCCGATGCCGCGGATCGTCGCGATCGAGCTGGGCGAGACCGGCACGGTCAAGGTTTATCGACGCGAGCGCGATGGGTCGACGACCGTCGAGGTCGAACCGTTTCAACCCTTCGTCTGGGCCGACAGCGATGTTGTCGATCTTGGCATCGAAGCCGAGAAACTGCGCGGCGATCTCAAGTACGGCTGGCTCGTCACGGTGGATAGCTGGAAGGAATTGATCGCGCTGCGCAACGGCCTCAAGAGTGCCGGGCGCGATTTCTTCGCTTTCACCGACCCGGTGCAGCATTACCTCACCGCCACGGGGCGCACTTTGTTCAAAGATTTGGCGTTTGAAGAACTGAAACGGATGCAGCTTGAAGTGCTGCGCTTTCCCGAAGCCGACACCGATCGCATCATGAGCATCGCCGTCGCGGACAGCAGCGGCTGGGAGGAACTCATCGTCGTCGATCCAAAAACCGCCGAGGAATCGGAACGCGACGCGATTCGGCGGCTGACCGCGCTGATCAAGGAACGCGACCCGGACGTGATCGAAGGCCACGACTTGTTCCGGGTCGATCTTTCATTCGTGGTTGCGCGCGCGAAAAAGCTCAAAACCAAGCTCGACTGGGGACGCAGCGGCGGATTTTTGCGCTCACGGCCGTCGCGGCTTCAGATCGCCGAGAAGACGATCGACTATCCGAAGTTCGCGATCGATGGCCGCCATTTCGTAGACACGTTTTTGCTCGCGCAATTTTACGATGTCGGGATGCGCTCGCTCACCGGGTTCGAGCGGCTCGATGTGGCGAGGCATTTCGAATTGTGCGAAGACGAATTTTCCGGCCTCGCCGGCAAGGAACTGCAGCGCGCATATCTCAACAATAATAAAAGTTTTCAGAAACGGGCGCGCTGCGGGGTGCGCGAAACTCGCGCAATCTCGGATTTATTGAGCCCGAGCTATTTCATTCAGACCCAGATTTTTCCCTACAATTATCAGGATGTCATCGTCCGGGGCAACGCCACCCGGATCAATGCGCTCTTTCTGCGTGAATATTTCCGGCGCAAGCATTCGATTCCCGAGTTGCCGGTGCCGCAGACGTTCGAAGGCGGTTACACCGACATTTTCTTTACCGGTGTGGCGCGCAACGTCTGGCATTGCGATATCGCCTCGCTTTATCCGTCGATCATGCTGGCCTTTGATTGCTTCCCCGCCACCGATCAACTTCAAATCTTCCGCAGCATGCTGAGCGATCTGCGGAAGTTCCGGCTCGAAGCCAAGGCGAAAATGCGCGCGGCCAGCGATCCCAGGGAACAGCACCATCTCGAGGCGCTGCAAAACACGTTCAAGATTTTGCTCAACAGCTTTTACGGCTATCTCGGCTTCGCCCAGGGGCATTTCGCCGATTTCGACGCCGCCGCACGCGTCACACAGATCGGCCGCGATCTCCTCAGAAAAATGATCGATTGGCTCAACGCTCACGGCGCGAAAGTGATCGAGGTCGATACCGACGGAATTTATTTCGTTCCACCGGACAACATCGACATCGCCGATTTGCATAAAGGGATGGCCAAAGAATTGCCGGCCGGCATCGACATCGAACTCGACGAGCAGTTCGATGCCATGTTTAGCTACAAGGCCAAGAACTACGCGCTGCTCGCCCGCGACGGCGAAGTCATCATTAAGGGCGGCGCGCTCAAATCGCGCGGACTCGAGAAATTTCAGCGGGTTTTCCTCGAGGAGATGATCAAGCTCATCATGGAAGGCCGACCCGAGGCGATTGTCGATCTTCGAGAAAAATTTGAGCAAAAAATCCGCAACCGCGAATGGAAGATCGACATGTTGATGAAGACCGACACGCTCCAGGATTCACTTGAGAAATATCGAGCCAAGATCGCCAGCGCCGCCCGCAATCGCGCCGCCGCCTACGAGCTCGCGCTCGCCAGTGGCCGCAGTTACAAACCCGGCGACCAGGTCAGCTATTATATTAAGAGCACGCCCAAAAAGGTCCCGGCCTATGAAGCTGCCAGGCTGGCCAGCGAGTTCGACCCGGAAAATCGCGATGAAAATGTCGATTACTACGTGGCCAAGCTCGACGAGCTGGTGAAGAAATTCAGCGGGCTAACCTCGGTCGCGTCAGCTCCAAAACAGGAGTCCCTCGCGCTCTGACCACCTTCCCGCCAAAGTAACAGCGGCTGCCTCTAGAGTAGATCCATTTGCGGCTTGTCTGCTTTCGGCATTGAGCAGGGCGATCTTTTCTTGCGC
>JBHEMD010000104.1:0-8797 GCA_046262735.1 Chthoniobacterales bacterium
TCGCCAACATGTGCCGTGCGAGCAAAGTCAGCGCGGAGATTTTTCCCGACCGCGTGCCAGCAATCAGCGACGAGATCTTCGAGCTGATCGAGCGCGGCTGCATTCCCGGCGGCACCCGCGATAATTTGAAGGCCGCAACAAAGACCGCCGATTTGAAATCCGCACGGCTACTTCGGCGCACGCTCCTGACAGATGCGCAGACCAGCGGAGGTTTACTGCTCTCTGTTTCCGAATCGGCCCTGCCAAAAGTTCTTCGCATCTTAAAGAAAGTTCGGACGCCTTGTGCTGTCGTGATTGGTCACATCACGCGGCGGCGATCAAAATTAATATGCGCGACAAAGTAAAATCGCGCTCGCGCCGCGCCATTCCAGCGGTGAGCAAAGTTCTCGATTCGTTAGGCCAAACGGATGTGCCGCGTCCGCTGATTGTCGATCTTATCCGACAAGAATTGGCGCAGATTCGTCGACAACGTCACATCCCGGCATTCGCCGCGATTGTCGATCTTGTTCGCGCCTCGATCGAGAAGCTTCGTGCCAGCCGGATCCAACCGGTGATCAACGGCACGGGCATCGTCGTTCATACCAGCCTCGGCCGATCGCCCCTTCCCCAAGGCGCAGGCGAAGTGCTCCGGAACGTTGCTTCTTCTTATAATAATCTGGAACTCGATCTTACCACCGGCGATCGCGGCAGCCGTGGAGTTTATCTCGAGCGCGCACTTGCCATCCTCTGCCAGGCGGAAGCAGCCACCGTCGTGAACAATTGCGCAGCCGCGCTCGTCTTGATTGTTCGTCATTTCATTCAGCGGAAGAACGAAGTCATCATCTCTCGTGGCGAACTCGTGCAGATCGGTGGCGGCTTTCGGATTGGCGAAATTCTGGAAGCGAGTGGCGCGAAACTGCGCGAAGTCGGCGCTACTAACAGGACGACGCTCGCGGATTATGCCCGCCCGATCGGCAAACAGACCGCGCTCATTCTGAAAGTGCATCGAAGTAATTTTTTTATGAGCGGTTTTGTCGAGTCACCTTCAACGGCTGAACTTTCCTCGCTCGCGCGAAAGAAACGTGTCCCATTCGTGGAAGATTTGGGGAGCGGCGCGATGAGCGCCACCGAGCAGATCGGATTGCATCATCACGAGCCCACACCAGCAGAAGCTTTGAAGGACGGCGCCGATCTCGTTTGTTTTAGCGGCGACAAACTTTTCGGCGGGCCACAAGCCGGAATCATTGTCGGCAGAAAGCGCTTGATTGCAGCGCTCAAAAGCGAGCCGTTCTTTCGCGCGCTGCGCTGTGACAAATTAGTTTTCGGTGCGCTCCAAACGACTGTCGATCTTCACCTCAACCAGGTCATGAGTGAAATTCCCGCGCTCGCCCTTCTGCAAATTCCGAAAGACGAATTGCGCGCCCGTGCCGCTGCGATGGTGACCCGTCTCCAGGGGTTGCCGATGAAAATCACGATCGGCAGCGCGACAGCGAAAATCGGTGGCGGCACTTTGCCCCAGTCCATCGTTCCCTCGATCACCCTCGATTTTCTGCCGGAGGACAGCTCGGTCCAGGAGTTTGCGCGTGTTCTTCGCCAGTCCGTTCCGCCCATCATTGGTTACATCGGCAACGGACGATTCAGGCTCGATTTGCGCACAATCTTTTCGCACCAGGACGACCTGGTAATCGATGCCATTCGCATCGCGTGCACGATTCGATGACAAATTTCATTCTCGCCACCGCAGGCCACGTCGATCATGGCAAGAGCGCGCTTGTCAAAGCGCTGACTGGAACGGATCCCGATCGTTTGCCGGAGGAGAAAGCGCGCGGCATCACGATCGATTTAGGTTTTTCCGAACTAAATCTGACCGCACCGAACGGCGAACAGTTTCATGTCGGCATTGTCGATGTTCCGGGACACGAAGATTTCGTCCGCAACATGCTTGCCGGCGTGGGCTCCGTCAACGTCGCGCTCCTCGCAGTTGCGGCGGATGACGGTTGGATGCCGCAAACCGAAGAGCATTTCCAAATCATCACCTACCTCGACGTCAAGCGAATCGTCGTCGCGCTCACTAAAAGTGACCTCGGTAAGATCGACATCGTCACCTCACAAATTCACGAGCAACTAAGGGGAACTCCGTTCGCGGATTCTCAAATCATTTCAACTTCCGTTCGCACCGGTGATGGAATTGAAAATTTGAAATCGGCACTCGCAGCAGAACTCGCGAGACTGCCACGGCCGCGTGACATCGATAAGCCGAGGTTATTTGTCGATCGCGCTTTTTCGCTTCAGGGGATTGGCACCGTAGTTACCGGGACACTGACTGGTGGCAAAATTGAGAGCGGGCAAACGATTATCATGCAGTCCGCAAATATTTCGACACGGGCGCGCTCGATTCAAAGTCACGGCCGTGATGTCGATCTTGCGGAGCCTAGCATGCGCACGGCGATCAATTTGCCGGATCTCGCTCTCGATCAGATCAAGCGTGGCGACGTGATCACTGCGGCCGCACACGAAACAACGTCCATTCTCGAGGTCGTTTTGACGCGCTCATCACGCTTGCGCCGCGCACCTGCAATGAAGACAGGTGGGTCGGCGTATATTCATCACGGCACAACACGCGCGCTCGCGAAAGTAGTTTTCACCGAAGCTGTTGCGCTCAGCGCCGGCGAGAGCGCGATCGCGCAGTTGCGCTTGGAAAGGCCGCTCGCTGTCTTCGTTGGCGGTCGATTGATTGTGCGTGACGCGTCGGAACAGCACACCATCGCGGGTGGAATTGTTTTCGATATCGACGCAGGAAATTCCCTGCGCGCCAAGCAACGCGCGATTCTCGCCACGCGCGCGACCGCTCCGGACGATGTCGCTCTTGCGGTTTGGACGGAAATCTCATGTCGAGGGATAATCGAACCTGCCACAATGCTGGAGCGCTCATGCTTCAGCGGAGCCGAGATCGCGCGGGCGTTGCAAAAACTGGCTGAGCACGGCGAAATATTTCTGAGCGAAAATATCTGCGCTAAAATGCTGGTTTGGCGCGAGTTACGCGAGTGCGCCGCACAGTTCATTGACGCAGCTCATAAGAGTCATCCCGAGCGTCGCGGAGTCGAGCTGAACGATCTCCGCACTGAGCTCAGTTCCATTTCCCCCGCCGTTTTCGACGCGCTGATAGTCGATCTTTGTCGAACCGATTTCGTTCGCGCGGGCTCGGTGATCGCCCGACGGTCGCACCGCGCCAGCTTGCCACCGGCCTTGAAGGCTGCAGCAGAAAAGATTCGCGCTGGCCTGTCTGCAAAACCATTCGATCCACCCGGGCGAGAAAGTGTTGCCAACAAGAATGACGCCGCCTTGCGGTTTCTCATCGACAATGGCGAAATCGTTGAAGTCGCGCCAGAAGTCGTGCTTCTCCGAGAATACTTAGAGCAGATGAAAACCCAGGCGGTCGAATTCATTTCCGCAAATGGCCCAGCCACGGCGAGTCAGCTGCGTGAAAAGCTCGGAACTTCGCGGCGCATCATCATCCCGTTTCTGGAATATCTGGATCGCATCGGCGTTACGCAACGGACCGGCGATTTGCGGCAATTGCGCGAAACAAAATCTGCAGCCGTCGCGCGACAATAAAATCTGCTACCGTTAGCAGATGCCCCGCAGAAAGCCGGAAGAACAAAAACAATCCGTTTCGTTGCACATCGGCTCGTCGTTCGCCAGCGCCTGGGAAAGCGTTCTCTTGCCCTGGCTCGAACACGTTTTGCCCGAGACTTGGAAACGTGATTTACCTTCGCTTGTCGTCGTTCCGACCCGAGGGCAGGCCAACGATCTGAAGAGACGCTTGATCGCAAAGGGCGTTTCCCACCTTGGCTTGCAGATTGTGACGCCGACGAGTTTAGGTGCGTTGCTCGCGCGGGACGATGCCACGCCGCCGGCCGATCCGGAACATCTGCGCCTGCTCCTGGCTCTCGCCGCCAGCGAAATGGAAGATTGGCCTAACGAATCTGAGGCCCTCGCCGCCAAAGCCGTTTCTCGCGCGCCGGCAGCGCTTCTGCGCGCGTTGGATCGTCTGGAGACTGCCGGTTGGAAATTCGAAGAACTGGCATTGCCCTCGTTTGCCCCAGTAGTTCAGCGTTTCAACGAGCTGCTGAAAAAATGCTATTTTGTCCTGCCGGGCGAAACTGATCGACGGCGATTACAACAAGCGGCCGGCGGCCCACCGAAATTTTCCCACCTGCTCATTACCGGATTCGACGGGGCGCATTGGCCGCACTGGTTTCTGCTCCGGAGCGCGGTCGAGCTGGCCGAAAACGCCACCATTGTGCTCGAAGAGCCGCGAGAAAACTTTGCCGATGTCGATCTTTGCTGGATCGGCTCGTGGGAAGAAGTCTGTGGCGAAGCCAAGCACACGGCGAAACCCGCTGCCCTCGGCGATTCGCTTTTCAGTGAACTGGAAATGCGCGGATGCGCGGAAACGGTAAAGCGTTTCGATTTTCTCATCGGCACAAACTTCTCCGAGCAAGCCGAAGCAATCTCGCGGCAATGCGTTCGTTATTTGGCCGATGAAAAATGCACGCGGCTTGGGGTAATTTTTCCGGGAAGAGGCGCGTTGCCGCGTCTGGTCGCGACTTCGCTGGTGCGACTCGAGATCCCTCACAACGACGGATTCGCGCACCTTGTTCCCGGCATTTTCGAATCGGCGGAATGGCAGGCCTGGATCGAATTGCAGCGGGCGCCGCGACTCAGTTCCTTTCTGCGTTTCCTGAATGCGCTGCCCGACCCGGCGGTCTTATCGCCGAAACTCAGCCGGCAAATTTTCGAAAAGGTCCTGCACGAAAGTTACAGAGAAATGCTGCTGGACGATCTTGAGCTCCTGCGTGAATTCTGTTCGGCGCGCGCGGACGAAAAGTTTCAGTTGGCCGCCGAAGCGCTGCGGGCGTTGCCGTTTCTTCCGCGAGGCGCCACCCTCGCGCAGTTCCTCGAGCAAACTTACGCCGCGTTTGCGCACCTTGGCTGGCAGCAGCAGGCTCTCGAAATTGCCAACGTCACGCGCGATTGGCCGCAGTGTCTTGACGCGGAATTTTCTCGCGGACTTTTCTTGCGCTGGCTTCAAGAAACCGCGGTGACGTCGGGTGCGGCCCGCTCAGACGCAGGCAATCATCCGTATGCGCGCGTGCAATTGCTCAGTGTGGCGCAGGCGCAAAATCGGGATTGGTCGCACCTGATTTTTGCCGGTTGGAACGAAGGAGCGTGGCCGCCGCCGGCCGGCGCGGAGTTCGCGCGCGCGGAAGAAATTCGGGCCTTCAACCGCAGCGTGCAGCAGCTCAACAAGCGCGCAGCGCGCCAGGGAAGTCAGGGCGAAGGCCATACCAGCGTCCGCGAAAATCATTCGCTCTATCTCGGCCCGGGTGAGCAACGCGCGATCGCGTTGCGGCAATTCGATGCACTGCTCGAATCGGCGAATGAAAGTGTGACGATTACGGCCAGTCTACTCCAGGAAGACGCGCCGGAGCGTTTCTGGAATCCGAGCGAATGTTTTACCGAACTGTATCTCAAAACGCGGCATGAACCGCTCACTCAAACGACGCTGAAAAATTTGCAACGCGCCACTGCGCTGTTGCCGAAGCCTGCGCCCGCAGCTGTCAATGTGCAGCAAACGCTGATCGCATTCGACGCGCGCCGCGACACTTCCAAACCCGCGGGCGAATACGATTTTGCACTGCGGCCTGACGACTCGTATCGGCCGCTGCCGATGCTGAGCGTGAGCGATCTCGAACGCATGGTTTGGTCGCCGGCGATCATCTGGATGAAACGCTATCTCGGCGTTGAGGCGCCGGAAGACGTGACGAATCCGTGGGCAGCGACGACTGGCAAATGGGTGCATCGCTGGCTGGCGGGCATTGTCGAAAAACCGGAGGGAAAGGTTTTCTCGGCATTTCCGTCCTTAATAGAGATCGACCAGCGTATTCGTCTTGCCGCGGACGAACGCTGCGCGGCGCTTCGGCGTCTTTGCGATTTGTTAGGCAAAATTGTTCCTGATTGGTGGAGTTCGGGTTGGTTGAACGCGCGTTATCTCGCGCGGCATCTTGGCGGCAAAATCGGAAACGCCACGGGCTGGGGCTGGATCGCGACGGAATTGCCGGTCGGACGCGAAGGCGCGGTCAAGATAGCCGATGAAGTGGAGCTTCAGTTGCGCGGCCAGGTCGATCTCGTGCTCGCGCAAAATGACGCCGCCAGTTTCACCGGGCAAAAGATCTGGATTGTCGATTACAAAACCGGTCCGACCAAAGAGCTGAAGAGTTCCGATCTGCACGACAATCTGGTCAAAGGCACAACGTTGCAGCTCGGTCTCTACGCATTGGCCATGCGCGAGCTCGGCGCCGCGGAAGTGAGCGTGAGCATTATTTCGCTCGCGGTAAAAAATGTCGCACCACAATTGTCCGTTGCCGATCTTGCGCCGCATACCAATGTCTTCGCCGATCTCGTGGAAATGCAGCGCACCGGCGTCTTCGGAATGAAAGGTGAGGTCCGGCCGGCGTTTGGTTACAGCGCGCCTTATCCGCTGGCCACGTTGCCAATCGACAACGACATCCTGGAAGACAAATGGGCGCTGACCCATCCGGCCCTCGTGCTTGAGAAAGAGGAGTGGGAAATATGGTAACGCCGCGCGATGAATCCGCTCGCGCTCGCTTTGGCACCGAGCTCGACCGCAACTTTTCTGTCGTCGCCGCGGCCGGTTCGGGCAAGACCACCGCGATCACGCAACGCATTTTATCGATCGCGCGTTCAGCTGACGCTGCGGAAATCCTCCCGCGCCTGGTCGTGGTCACCTTCACCAATCGCGCGGCGGACGAAATGCAGCAGCGCACGCGACAAGTTTTGCTTCAGGAAAATTTAGGCCCGGAAGTGCAGACTGCATTCAATCGCGCCTTCTTCGGTACGATCCATTCGTTCTGCATGAAATTGCTGACTGACTTCGGTCATTATCTTGGTTTGCCTGCGCCGCTCGAGTTGGTGAACGAAGACGACGACAACCTCTGGCAGGAATTCGCGCAAAACCAGACCCGCATTGGCCGTTCGCTAGGCGAGAAGGATCGTGCCATCCTTTTGCGTTTTGTGCAGGCGCGCGATTTGATGGAGCTAGCGCGGCGCGCGGGCTCCACGGTTTTGTGTGTGCCGTCAGTGTCGCCCTGTCCGACGCTCGATTTCGCCGATGTTTATGCACAACCGGACAAGGGCAACGACAACATCAGCAAATCGCAGGCGGAATTGCGCGAATGGGAAAAGCGTTACGCCGGCGATTGGGAATATTTGCGCTGGCCGGTTTGTTTTACAGCGGCAAACGCCCGGTTCACTCAGATGTGGCAGGAGAAATTTGCGCCGCTGCGAAAATGGGTCTGTAACGCAGCCACCTGCGTGGCCGCGGAAGTGCAACGTGATTATCTGGATTTTCGGCTCGACCACGGACTCGTTACCTATGGAGATCAAATCGCGCTCGCCAAGCAGTTGCTGCAACATCCGGTCGCGGCGCGGCAGATTCGCGAAGAAAATTTCCGGATAATCCTGGACGAAGCCCAGGACACTGAGCCGTCGCAATTTTCCGTGCTGCTAGAAGCGACGCGCCCGCCACACGCGACCGGCGACTGGATGGAAACGCGCGTCGATCCGCCACCGCCCGGCTATTTCTGCATGGTCGGCGATTTTCAGCAATCGATTTACTGGGAGCGCGCAGACTTGAAGTATTACAAAGCCGTTCACGACGCGCTCATTGCCGGCAAGAACGGCGAGAGCTTGGAATTTGCCGTCACGTTTCGCCTCGACCAGAACCAACTCAAGTTCGTGAACGAAACATTTCGCGAGATTTTAAATGAAGAAGCTGGGCAGGTGCGCTTCGTCGAATTGCAGCCGCGGCCAAATATTCTTCCCGGCAGGGTCATTCGCGTACCGCTGAACGCGAAGGAGTTGTTGCCGGAAGGAAAAAAACTGAAGGATTATCAGAAGGCGCGGATCGAAGCGGAATATCTCGCGCGCTGGATTAAGGAAGCAGGGCTGCAAAAACTTTCGGCCGACTCCTGGCGCGAGGTGGCGATTCTTTGTCCGCGCAAAGCCTGGCTTCAAACGATGGCGGCGGCGTTGCGGCGCGTCGATCTGCCGGTGGCGATCCAATCTGAGCGCGATGTCAAAGGCGACAGCCCGGCCTACGCGTGGCTGACCGCGCTCCTTACGGTCATGGTTGATTCGCTCAACGCTTACGAAATTGTCGGCGTGCTCCGTGAAATCTTTGGTGTGTCCGATCACGACCTCGCCGTTTTTTCGGAAGGACAACAAGCGAGGTTTCGGGTCGACCAGGTTTTGTCGGCCGCCGGCAAAAGTTCATCACACCTGCGAACCCTGGCGGAGATTCGTCAACGGGTGGAGGGCCTGGCGCTTTTCGACGCCGTCGCCTTGATTGTCGACCAAACGCAACTGCGCGAACGTCTGTTCCTTTTGCCAGCGACCGAGTTCGGCGATTTGGCGCGCGAGCTCGATGCGTTGCTCGCGCAAGCGGCCCAAGCCGAAGCGAACGGCATGATCCTGGCGGAATTTGCCGAACATTTGCGGGACGATTTCACCACGCCGCGCGCAGTCCGCTTTTCCGCCGACGACAACGCGATCCAGCTCATCACTTCGCACAAGGCGAAAGGCTCGGAATGGCGGGCGGTGATCGTGCCGTTCCTCGCGCGCGATCTGCGGCCGCCTTCGCCGCGTTATCCGCATTTCGTGAAATCGCCCGTCGACAGTGAGCTCGTCATCGCTTTCGGCAAAGAAGACAAATCGAAGGAATTGAAAGATGCGA
>JBHEMD010000105.1:0-13332 GCA_046262735.1 Chthoniobacterales bacterium
GTCTATTGCCAGGATAACGAGCTGAGCTGGTTCAAATGGGAGCGCGATGAAAAAGCGAGCCAGCTCCTTGAGTTCACCAAAACTTTGATTCGGCTCCGCCGCGAGCATCCGGTTTTCCGCCGGCCGAAATTTTTTCAGGGACGGCGCGTCCGCGGCGGCGACATCAAGGACGTGATGTGGTTCAACCCGGGCGGCAACGAAATGACTGAGGAAGAATGGAATTCGCCCTTCGTGCGCTGTCTCGGCATGCTGCTCAGCGGTGATGCGTCCGATATCACCGACGTTGAAGGCAACCCGGTGCGCGACGATACCTTTTTTTTCCTGATCAACGCGCACTACGATAAGATCCCCTTCATGCTGCCGGGCGAAGAACATCTCCAGTGGGAACTGATCCTCGACACGATGGAGGACGCTGGCTTTCTCGCGCAGCCCCGCACGCTGTCCTCCGGGGACGATGTCGATCTTGGCGCACGCGCCGCCTGTTTATTGAAGTTGACCCGCGGCTTGCAACCTCAGGCGCGTCAGGAATCGTGGCGCAAACGCCCGGTCGGTTTGCCCGAAGCCACGAGCGCGGACGAAGAGCGCGCCGGCGGGCGGCAATGAACGATATTCTCTTGAACGCAAAATTGCAGCGAAAGACGAATTTAGTGTAGAAGTAATGTTGAACGAGTGCACGACGGCGCGTTTCTCGCGCTCAATCGTTCTAAGGTTGTTTTGGCTATGACACCGACCTCCTTCGTAGTCGTTGCCGACCGCGGCAGCTTGAAAGCATATCGGGTGGATGAAACGCCTACCCGCGGGCCGAGCCTCCATCTCGTGCAGGCGCTCAATCTCACCGACGCGCATGGGAAATTGATCGACAAGCTGACCGATCTCGCCGGCAGATTTCCGGTCAGCGACGGCGGCGCACGGCAGCATCATGCCGCCTCAATCGCCGAGAGCAAACTGGAGAACGAGACCGACCGACGCATCTTAAAACAACTCGCCGATCAGATCGAAAAGGTCGTGAACGAGAACGGCACTGCAGGCTGGTCGTTTGCCGCGCCCTCAGAAATTCATTCCGCCATTGTCGATCTACTGCCCGGCCGTATCCGCGACCTCATCGTCGAACATGTGAAATCCGATTTGGTTAAAATCGAACCGGCGAAATTATCGAACCATTTTCGCTCGCTGCGGGAGATTTGAGATGCGTTTTTTCATTCGCACTCGGTCGCTCTGAAGGTTTAAGTTTCCAAGCACCGACCATGCAACTTCCCGTCAACATTACCTACCGCGGCTTGGAAAAATCAGACAAGATCGACAATCTCATTTTGGATTACGCAACGCGTCTTGAAAAATTTTGCGATCACATCAACCGCTGCGACGTGGCGATTGAGCAAACCAATCGCACCCATCACAAAGGCAATCCTTACCGTTGCCGCATCGACGTAACCGTCGCCCCGCGCCACGAACTCGTCTCCGACGAACAGCAAATGGACAACGGTTCCCACGAGCCGCTCAACAAAGTCATCCACGATGCCTTCAAAACCATGGAGCGCCAGCTTCGCCACCTGGTCGAGAAACAACGGCGTGAGTAGCGCTCGATTTCTGTGGGGGGAAGCGGCTCGCTTCCCATGGGAGGCGCGCGGTCAGCTCGAGTGAGCCACCGGAATATCGCGGCGGGCGCCTAGATAATTGTCGATGCGCCCTTTGCCAAGGCCAGGGCAGGCCACGCGCTCGCGCTCACATGTGAAACCAGTTGTAGGGACTGGAGAAAGCGACGCGATTCGCAAACGCATCCGCGGCCATAACGATAATCATGACAACGCCCAGCACCGGCAAAAGAAGAAACGGCCAGCGCTGGAGGAGCCGGTCCAAACCGTAAACGTAAACGAGCGCGAACGGAACCAATGCACCGAGCATGAGACGGCCCTGGAAAAAATACGGCCGGGCGCGCGAGGGATTGATGCAGTTGCCAAAGTCGAATTGAAGGGAGAGCAGCGCGAGGAAGACGACGGCTGCGATCACGCTGGCCGCGGCGAGCCACAGCACGCGCCGCTGCCCCGGATCGGGATTGCGACGGAGCAAAAGCGAACCGATCGCAACGGCAGAGAGCGCAATCGAGCTGAGAACATAAAACAGATTCAGCCAGACTGACCCAATCGTGTGCCCGTGCCACATGAATTCGCCGCGCCAGAAACTGGCGAGCAATTCGGAAGAAAACGTCCAAAATCCGGCGGCGGTAAAAATTGGATGTGGCCACCATTGTGCGATCGGTTTCGCGGTCCAGCCGAGTAATTGCGCTTTCGTCGCGGCACCGGTGAAGTCGCCGAAATTAATCTTGGTCCAGATCGCCCAGGCGGCCATTGGAACGAGCGCCGAAAAAATGAGCGCGAGCAGTGCTGCTGCCCCGTGGCGAAGTTTGCCGGCACGGATTTGGCCGAAGCAGCAAAATGCGATTGCCGCAAACGCGACCAACACGAGCGGCAAATTGCTCGCCTTGGTCAGATAAGCAGCGGCAATCGTTATCCCGGTGAGAACGCCGAGACCCAGAGAATATCGATCTTCTCGAAGCCAACGTGTGAGACAGATGAACGCGGCGCCGAAACAGATCGGGGAGAGGACATCATTCTCGATTCCGTAAAAAGCGTCCTGCGGCAGAAAGGCGATCAACAGCGGCACGGCAACCCGCAGATCCGGTCGGTTCGCGAACACACGCTGAGCGGCCACATAACTGAGCCACACGAGCAGCGCAGCCAGCGGAACGTTCACAAGTCGCGTCCAATACAGCAATGTGCCGTGCTTCAACCCGGCGAGCTTGCCAAAATCGAACCAGAGTCCGGCCGCTAAATAATAGAGCGGCGGTTGCGAAGATTCCTGGTTCGGTGTGCGTCCCCAGATTTGTTCGACGGTGGCTATGGTCGGCGCGACCTCTTCGGCCGGATGCGTCCAGAACGGACCGTAATCGCCGCCGGGAAGATCTTCCGGCACGGCGAGATATTCCGGCGATGCATACCACGCGAGATAGGGAAGCGTCTCGGGCGAGATCAGCTCCGGCCCGCGCGGAAAATAGCCGGAGCTGTACTTGATCACGAGATCGAAATGCCGCCGTTCATCGACGTTATTGAAAAACGGGAACGCGGCCGCAAAGACGAACACGCGCGCGCCGGCGAGAGCGCAGAGAACAAAAACCGCGAATCGTTCGGTCTGCCGCGAAAGCGAATGCGCACTCAACGCGTGTCGCGATGCCATTCCTGCCGTGCTGCTGTAATTAAGGGCACGAGCGTCCTGAAAAAGCGAAGGACATAGAGGAGATAAACGGCGAGCGCGACGAACTGTGCCGCTGCCAGCCAGACATGGCCGCTTCGCACAATGAACAATTCAGGGCGAATCTGAATCGCCATCACGGAAATGAGATTGAAAACGAACAGGCCCGGAAGAAGCAGGAGGATGTTCAGCCGCTGGTCGCGCCGCACGACGGCGTAGAGCCGGCTGCTCGCTTCGCCCCCGGCTTCGCGTTCGCGCGCGTGAATCAGCCGCAGATCGTAAATAAAAAGCAGCCACACCACCGCGGCGTAAACGGTGGCGATACCGAACCAGCCGCGCGGGTTGTTGAGCCGGGTGAAGAGGAGCGATTCACCCAGCGCGCAGGCGATGTAAAAAAAATTGTGCCCGAATTCCAATGGCCAGCGGATGAGCGTGAGCGTGTGCGCGATCGAACGCGACCAAAAGACAAAAATGATCACCAGCCCGGCGGCGGCGTAAAGCCAGAAGGCGCTTTGGTCGAAGCCGAAGACGGCGCGCGTATTGTCGATCAAGAAAAAGAGGGCAACGCCCTGGATGATGCTCGCCAGGGTGAGTTCGACTCCGATGACGATCGAATCAAGGTCCCGACGTTCCTCTCCCGCTGCGCTCACGACTGCGACTCGTACCCATTGCCTGCCACTACTGTCAAGCTGCGGTGAACGGTCGAACTTGAGCGAAACGAAACCGGCGCTCGCTGCGGCGAGCGCCGGTTAAACGAAGCAGACGTTGAAGAAACCGAGCGTGCTTATCCTCCGCAGCGCAATGTTTGGAACGTGACCGGATCCGTGAAGGATCGGCTGCCCTTCATCACTTTCACTACTGCCGTGACGTTCACTTCGTCAGGATAGGTGGTGGTGACGGTCGGGTTGCTGCTCGGAGCGGTATCGAAGATGCCGTCGCCGTTCAGATCCCAGGTGTACTGGACGTTTCGTGGCGGATTCAGCGTAGCGCTCAGCGTGACTTGAACGAAATCGCCGCCCTGGCATTGCTGATCTTCGACAAAGGCGGTCAAAGTCGCTGCGCTGGCAGTCTGACTACCGGCGAACGCGAAACCCAGGACCATCAGGCCCATGAGTGCCGCTCTGTTTGATTTGAACCGATTGTTTTTCATCATTGGGGTTTTGTTGTGTGTCGTTTGTTGTTTCGTGTGACTTGCTCTGGGGTTGAGACGTATCCGATGCCCCAATCACTTCTCCATCGCAAAGCGGGAAAGGTAACGCGGCTGTTACTCGACCGTTAAAGCGCCGTGTCGCTGCCGCTCAATGGTGGCGTGCCTGGAGGGATTCGAACCCCCAACCTTCTGATCCGAAGTCAGATGCTCTATCCAGTTGAGCTACAGACACCGCTGACGAGGGACAATCAGGGAAAAGTCGCGATTTGCCATAGTAAAAAATCCATCTTGCAACGGCAGCGCCACGAATGAGTTCCGCGGATTCTCTTCATAATAGCATTGACTTTGCGGGAAAACTCCCGACACGATGGCGCTGTGAAAGCACCCTGTTCAAGCTTTGTGCAACGGTGGTACCAGCCAGCCGGAGCGGCGCTCATCACGGCGCTCATCGTGGGCTTACCGCTCGGGAATGCGCAGGCGCAAACGGCCGCGACCGAAGGCTTGTGGACGACGCTGCCGTACGAAGTGGCGATCAACCCGGTGCACGTCGGTCTCCTGCATACGGGCAAAGTCCTGGTTGTCGCCGGCACAGAGGCCGGAGCGATTGAAGAACCCCTGGCGGCCGTCTGGGATTGGCAAAATGGAACATTCGCCGTCCAGACGCTGCTGTGGGACGTGTTCTGCAGCGGGATGGCGGCTATGCCCGATGGGCGGATTCTGCTTGCCGGCGGCTCGACCAATTACAACCCATTTTACGGAGAGCCGCGGGCCGCCGTATTTGATCCGGCGACGGAGCAGTTTAGTCAGGTTGAAAGCATGGCGCATGGCCGCTTCTACGCCACGGTGACAGCGCTCGGCGACGGCACTGTGATGACATTCTCGGGGCTAACCGAGGTGGGGGAGAGTAATAACGCGGTCGAGATTTACGGCGTGAAATCAGGATGGAGCGCAGAATACCTCGCACCCTGGAGTCCGCCGAACTATCCGAGGATGCATCTGTTGCCTAGCGGGAAGGTGTTGTACACCGGGAACACGCCCAGCTCGAATCTCTTCTCGCCCTCGACGAAAGCATGGACTATGGACATAGCCACGACCGTCTACGGCAAAAGACGCAAGGCTGGCGGCTCGGTTCTGCTCCCGCTGCGCGCTGAAAACGGTTTCCTTCCGCGCGTCCTCATCGTGGGTGGCAACGACCCGGACCTCCCGACCGCAACCAACACGGCGGAAATCATTGATATGTCGGTGCGGCGGCCCAGCTGGAGAGCGGTTGCGCCGATGTCGTTGCCGCGCGTCCAAATGAACGCGACGATTCTGCCCACTGGCAAGGTGCTCGCTCTCGGTGGCTCCGAAGTAAATGAGGACCCTACCACGGCGAGCCTGCCTGCCGATTTGTTCGATCCAGTGACGGAGACCTGGTCGTCGGCAGGAATCGCCACCTATCCGCGGCTCTATCATTCCGTCTCGCTGCTTTTACCTGATGCGACCGTGTGGGTGGCGGGTAGCAATCCAGATTTTGGGATTTACGAGGAGCACATGGAGATCTATTCACCGGCATACCTGTTTACGACTGATGACGGCGGCAATGTCGTTCCGGCAGTCCGGCCAGTGATCACGAGCGTTACTCCTGAGATCGGTGTCAAGAGAACATTTTCGATCCAGACGCCGGACTCGGCCGATATCAGTGCCGTCGTGCTAATTCGGCCGGGCTCTCCCACCCACGCCTTTGACCAGGAACAGCGACTCGTCGGTCTTTCTTTCAGCCAATCCGCTCCCGGGACACTGACCGCGACCGCGCCGCCCAATGGGTTCATCGCGCCGCCAGGTTACTATATGGTCTTCATTTTGAATCAGGCGGGAGTCCCCTCGGTGGCAAAATTTGTTCGCCTTAGCTCGAAACCGACCAACCTGCCGCCAGATGGGACGATTACTTCTCCAGTCGGTGACGTCGCGATTCAGGCCGGCCAGTCAGTTGATTTTGCCAGCACCGCGACCGATCCCGACGGCTCGGTCGCCACATACAGATGGATCTTCCCAGAGGGAACGCCGTCGTCCAGCCTGGAGCAGAATCCCGGTCTCGTCACATTCTCGGAGCCCGGCGTCTATTCCGTGTCGATGACGGCCTTTGATAACGTCAACGTGAACGATCAGAGTCCGCCCACTCGCATCATTACTGTGCAACCGTAACGGTTTAAGCCGCGCGACGATCGCTAAGATCGACAATGTCCGGCGGGCAAGTGCCGCTTCGGGAAGGACGAAATCTAAATGCCTTAGGCGAGGAGAAAATTGGTTTCGTCGAGCGCGACGATAATTTCGCAGCCGGCGAGCAGCTTCTCCAGATCGGTCAGCTCGCGCACCGATTCAGTGTTTAGAAATCGTTCCCAGAAGTTCGGTGTGGCGGCGCGAAATTCTGATTGGCCAAAAAGATCAACGGTCTGCATGTGCGGAAGCTTTTAGCACCCATTGTGCCACCACCCGGCGGTTGCGCAGATGCTGAGCCGCAATCCGCAATCAGCACTTGAACGGGTGGCCGACGGGACTCGAACCCGCAACAACCAGAACCACAATCTGGGGCTCTACCATTGAGCTACGGCCACCATTTCGGAGCGGTGGAACTTAGATTTTGGAGCGCAGATTGCAAAGCCAAACGGCCCGCCGGCTGGCACGTTCCCGGCTGACTGCAATTGCGTGTACGGGGCTATTGCAACTGGCAGCCGACCGGTTATCATTCCCGCTCGTCACGGGATGAAGAGGCTTGGTTCGATTTTGCTCGCGCTCTTCGTTTTGGTCTTGGCCGGGCCCGCCTTTCAAGCTCAAACCGACGATCCGAGCGACACGTTTCTCCGCGCTTACATGACTGCTCAGCAGGCGGAGAAGCTCGAGCACGACAACCAGTTCAAAGCGGCCCTGGCCAAATATCGCTCGGCCGGCAGTCTGATCGAAGACTTGCGGAAAAATCATGCCGACTGGCAGCCGGCGATCGTTGAATATCGCGGCCGCAAGATCAGCGAAAGCATTCTGCGAGTGCAGGACAAGGCTGCGACCCAGACCGATCTGACGGCGGGCTCAACTCCATTGCCCGAAACTGCACCCGCCCCTCAGAGCAATCCTCCTGCGGTCGAGCCGAGGACCGAAGCGCCAGCCTCACGCACAGCCGCCGCTCCCCAGGTCTCCAATGAAGGGGCGATCAAGGAAGCCACCAAAAAGCTGAATGACAAGATCGATCAGTTGCAGGCCGATTTACAAAAGTCGCAGAGCCAGCTTGAGAGCGCGCAAAAAGAAAAGGAATCGCTGAACGGCCGGCTCCAGGACGCAAGCTCGAAACTGAACCAGGCGCAGAGCGAGCTCGACAAAACCAAAGGCGCCGAGCGCGAGGCGCATGATCAACTGGCCAAGGCGCAGGACGCATTGAAAAAAGCCCAGGCCACAGGCAGCCCTACCGATAAGTCGCAACAGGCCCTACGCACCGAGGTCGCTCGGCTCAAAGATGCGCTGACCGCCGCGGAAGAAGCGCGTCTCGCGGCCGAAAAGGCCAAGGAGCAGGCCGGCGCAAAAGCGACCGAAGCAAATAAACAGGTCGCGAGCGCGACCAAAGAGCGCGACGCCGCGCTGGCGCAGTTGAAAGGGGCGAAAGAACCCGAGAAACGCGTCCAGGTCCTCATTACCGAGAATAATAATTTGAAGCAGAAATTGGCCGACGCAGAAAAAAATGTGCGGGAGCTCAGCGCCGACAGACCCAAGAAGGAAAAGGAACTCGCCGACGTCAAAGCGCAGCTCGAGCAATTGCGGGGGCAATTGGTCACCAGCCAAAAGCAAAACAAAGATTATGAAACGAAGATGGGGGCGATGCGCTCCCAGCTTGACGAGCTCTCGACGCAATTGGCCAGCGCCAAACTCAAGGGATCGACCCCGGAGGAGACGGCCAAGCTAAGGAAGGAAAACGAAATGCTGCGCGGGATCGTCGTGCGCGAACGCCAGGAGGAAGCGCGCCGCGAGCAGGCCAAGAAGCTGCTCTTTGCCGAGTTCGATAAGCTCCAGATCAAATCCGATACGCTCAACCAGCAGATCGAGCTGCTCGCGCAACCGATCACCAAGTTGAGCGACGAAGAGCTGGCCTTACTGCGTCAACCGGTCGTGACGATCGCCGACCATAACCCGGCGTCGATGAAGGCCAGCTTTACCTTTGCCAAGAAAAGCGCGATGAACGCGGTCACCATCACCGGCGCCGAGCCGGCCAATAAACCGCCCGCGGCGAATACGCTGCCGGCCGCCGAGAACAATCCGCCGGGCGCATTCAATCCCGAAGTGCCGGAGGAATTGAAGCCGGTCGCGCGCACGGCGAAGGACAATTTCGAGCAACGCAAATATCGCGCGGCTGAAAAACAGTATCAGGAGATCCTGACCAAAAGTCCGAACAATCTTTATTCGCTGTGCAATTTGGGCGTGGTGTATTTTCGCACCAGTCGGTTCAAGGCAGCCGAGCTGACCCTGAAGAAAGCAGCCGCGCTCGCGCCGAATGATGAGTTCGCGCATACGACGCTTGGCATCGTTTATTATCGTCAATCCAAATTTGACGAAGCGCTCGCGGAGTTAACCAAGGCGCTCGCAATCAATCCCAAGAGCGCCACCGCGCACAATTATCTCGGTATCACTGCGAGTCAGAAGGGTTGGCAGGAAGCGGCCGAGCGCGAAATCCTCGAGGCCATTCAGGACAATCCCGATTACGCCGACGCGCATTTCAATCTTGCCGTGATCTACGCCACGGCCCGGCCACCGGCGAAGGAACTGGCCAAGCAACATTACGCCAAGGCCACCTCGCTCGGCACCGAGCGCGACCCCTCGCTCGAAAAGCTCCTCCACTGATTTTGTAGCGGCCCCGAAAGCATTCGGGGTCGCGTATATTGGTATCGGTGCAGCCGTTCCTCACCGCAAACTGGCGATATCTCGCCATGCTCAATTTTGTCGTCGACCCGCGCCTCCTCGCGCCGTTTGTGCCGCCGGGCACTGAGATTGATTTCGAAAACGGCGAAACGTTTATCAGCGTCGTTGGTCTGCTCTTTCTCGATACCCGGCTGCGCGGGCTGCCGATTCCGCTGCACCGCGATTTCGAAGAAGTGAATCTGCGCTTTTACGTCCGTAAAAAATCAGCCGATACGTGGCGGCGCGGCGTTGTTTTTATTCGTGAGCTCGTCCCGCGTCGCGCCATCACCCTGATCGCGCGCGTCTTTTACGGCGAACGCTATTTCGCGCTCCCGATGAAACACCGGATCGACCATGTCGATCTTGCGCTCGAGGTTGAGTATTCGTGGCGGCGCGGCGGAAAATGGGAGTCGCTTCAAATGAGCGCGAGCGGAGAGCCGCAATCGATCCTCGCCGGCTCACACGCTGAATTCATCACCGAACATTATTGGGGTTACACCTGCGTGCGTGGTCGCTGCAGCGAATATCGCGTCGAGCATCCGCGGTGGAAAATATGGCAGGCTGATCACTTCGCCTTTCGCGCCGATGTCGCCGCGCTTTACGGGCAGCAATTTGTCGAAACTCTCACTGCCACGCCGCGCTCAACCTTTATCGCGGAGGGCTCGTTCATTGAAATTCACCAACGGGAGCTTCTGTAGCGGCGGTCTATGACCGTCGCATTATGTTTCTGTTCGGATTTTCCTCGGCTCGACAGAGCCTCGCTCTACCGATATTTTAGGTAAGATCGACAATGGGACTCACGCTTGTTGAAAAAATTGCGGCGCGTCACGCCGATGGACTCCGTCCGGGCGCGGTCGTGCGCTCGGGCGATTTCATTTCCATTCGGCCGCGCCACGTGATGACGCATGACAACACCGGCGCGGTGATTCCGAAGTTCAAACAAATCGGTGCGAGCAAAATTGCCGATCCGACCCAGCCGGTGTTCGCCATTGATCACGACATTCAGAACACTTCTCCGAAAAACCTCGAGAAGTACGCCAAGATCGAGAGCTTCGCTGCTGAGCACGGCATCGATTTTTATCCCGCGGGCACCGGTATTTCGCATCAGGTGATGGTGGAGCAGGGCTATGTGGTTCCCGGCGCGTTAGTCGTGGCCAGCGATTCGCATTCGAATTTGTACGGTGGCGTTGCGGCTCTCGGAACGCCGGTCGTCCGAACCGACGCTGCCAGCATTTGGGCAACAGGCGTTACCTGGTGGCAGGTTCCGAAAGTGGCGAAGGTACTTCTCAAAGGAAATCTTTCCGCGGGCGTCACCGGCAAGGATGTCATCATCGCTTTGTGCGGACTCTTCAACAAAGACGAAGTGCTCAATCACGCCGTTGAGTTTTTAGGAGATGGCGTAGCGAATCTTCCCATGTCGGCGCGGCTAACGATCGCCAACATGACGACCGAATGGGGCGCGCTCGCGGGCGTGTTTCCGTTCGATGAAGTGACAGTGAATTATTTACGCTCGCGCGAGCCCGAGTTCAGCAATCCGAACCGTCCCGGAAGACGCGGCCCGAAGAGTCGCTCCGGTTACAGCAAGGCCGACATCGACGGATGGTGGAAGAACCGCAGCGAGCTCAGCGCGGACGGCGACGCAGAGTATGCCATCGAGCTCGAGCTTGATCTTGCGACTGTCGTTCCGCACGTCTCCGGTCCGAACGAAGTGAAGACGATGGTTTCACTGCCCGAAATGGAGCGGAAACACGTCGCCATTCAAAAAGCTTATTTGTTGTCGTGCGTCAATGCGCGCTTTGAAGATTTACATGACGCTGCCGAAGTTATACGCGCTCGCGGTGGACACGTCGCAAACGGCGTCGAATTTTACCTCGCCCCAGCAAGCGCTGAAGTGCAGGTCAAATCCGAATCCAACGGCGATTGGAAAACTTTGCTCGATGCCGGTGCGATTCCGTTGCCGCCGGGTTGCGGCGCGTGCATCGGGCTGGGTCGCGGCCTGGTCCAGAAAGGTGAGGTCGCGATCAGCGCCACCAATCGTAATTTCAAAGGCCGGATGGGCGATCGCGAGGCGCTGGTGTATTTAGGTTCGCCCGCCGTCGTCGCGGCGAGTGCGCTCGCTGGATTCATTTGCGCCCCGCAAACGTTCAGGGAACGCCCCGCGGGGACGTCCATTCGCCGCGCCAAAAACAAGCCGCAGTCATCCGTGTCGGTCGATATAATCGATGGCTTTCCATCGAGCGTGCACGGCCGCGTTCTCTTCGTTGATAAGGACAATTTGAACACCGACGGAATTTACGGCAGCAAACACACCTACCGCGATGACATGACGCCGGAAGAGATGGCGGCGGTCACGTTTGAAAATTACGATCCGAACTTCAACGCGCTTTATCAAAAGGGCGACGTCGTGGTCGGCGGCCTCAACTTCGGTAGTGGCTCCAGTCGCGAGCAGGCTGCGACGGCGCTGAAATTTAAAGGAATCCCCTGCGTGATCGCCGGTAGTTTTTCCGAAACTTACAAACGCAACGCCTTCAACAACGGTTTCGTCGTTTTCGAGTGTCCCGAACTCGTCGAGCACATGCGCGCGACGCTGACGAATGGCGCCGCGACGACTGTCGGACCCGAGATCATGATCGATTACGCCAAATCCATCCTGACCGTGGACGGCAAATCATTTTCCTTCCCGCCCCTCAGCCCGGCCGCGCAAGAGTTGATCGTCGCCGGCGGCGCGGAAAAGCTCGTCGCCTCACGACTCCGCTCGAAGCCGAACACTTAATTTCACCACAGAGCACACGGAGATCACGGAGACAGAAGGGATTAAGTTTTTCTCCGTGTCCTCCGTGATCTCTGTGGTGAATTCGCTTTCGGTTGCTTGCGGTCGTAACGCTCGTCGATAAGATCGACATCTTATGGCTAAATACAAAATCGCATGGATGCCCGGCGACGGCGTCGGACATGACGTGATGGAGGCTGCGCGCCTCGTGTTGGATCGAATCAAACTCGATGCCGAGTACGTGCCTTGCGACATCGGGTGGGAATTTTGGTGCAAGGAAGGCAATGCGTTGCCGGATCGCACTGTGAAAGCGCTGAAAGAAACGACCTGCGGCCTTTTCGGCGCGATCACGAGTAAACCGCAAAGTGAAGCGAAGGAAGAACTCGCGCCGGAACTGAAAGACAAAGGCCTGGTTTACTTTTCTCCGATCGTCGGGCTGCGCCAGATGTTCAACCTCCACACCAACATGCGGCCGTGCAAAAGTTATCCCGGCAACCCGCTCAATTATCGCGGAAACAAAATCACGAACCCGAGCGGCGAAGACGTCGAGATCGATCAGGTCGTGTTTCGTGAAAATACCGAGGGCATGTACGGAGGCGTCGAGTTCTTCCCGTTGCCGGAACCGGTTTACACAGCGCTCTGCGCCAACCCGAAAATGAAGAAGTGGAAAGACAAGGCGGGCCTCGAAAATATCGCGCTTTCGACTCGTATCATGAGCCAGCAAGGCTGCACCAGCATCTGCAAGCAAGCGTTCGAGTACGCAAAGAAAACCGGACGCAAACGCGTCACGCTGATCGAAAAACCGAACGTGCTCCGCGAGACCGGTGGGTTAATGATGCGCTGCTTTAAAGACGTGGCCCAAAATTATCCCGACATCCGCGCCGACGACGCGAACATCGACGCGATCTGCATGTGGATGTTCAAGAACCCGCAGGATTACTCCGTGCTCGTCGCGGAAAACATGTTCGGCGACATCGTCAGCGATCTCTGCGCCGGCCTTGTCGGCGGACTCGGATTCGCCCCGAGCGCAAACCTCGGCGACAACTACGCCGTGTTCGAGCCGACGCACGGCTCCGCGCCGAAATACGCCGGCCAATACAAGGTCAACCCCATCGCCATGCTTCTGACCACGAAGCTGATGCTCGACTGGCTCAAAGAAACCGAAATGGCCACCCGCCTCGAATCCGCCATCGCCCGCGTCATCACGGAAGCCAAAGTCCGCACCTACGATATGGGCGGCAAAGATTCG
>JBHEMD010000106.1:0-2839 GCA_046262735.1 Chthoniobacterales bacterium
TGCGCCGTCCTCGTCCTGATAAATGACCGTCGGGAACTTCATGATCCTCTAATAGTGGATCACATTGTATGCCACATAACATACACGCCTCGAGCCGGGAGTACAGGCCCGGCAAAACATTCTCGACCGAATAATGCGACCCCGAAAGGGTTCGGGGCCGCTACAGGTGCCTGTCTTCCAGCGTTCCTGATTCAATTCTTTTCGTTGGTTCGGAGATTTAGCATCATAATTCTGCGATGCAGGACGCGCTGACTCCGATGATGCAGCAGTATCAGCGGCTGCGGAAAAGTATTCCGGCCGATACGCTTCTGCTGTTTCGGCTCGGCGATTTTTACGAGCTGTTTTTTGAGGACGCCAAGGAAGCGTCGGGTCTGCTGAATGTGGCGTTGACCAAACGCAATGGCGTGCCGATGTGCGGCGTGCCGTATCACGCGGCGCAGAGTTACATCGCCAAGCTGATCAAGGCCGGCCGGCGGGTGGCGATCTGCGACCAAACGAGCGACCCGCAGCCAGGGAAAATCGTTTCGCGCGATATCACTCAGATCATCAGCGCCGGGACGGTGAGCGAACTAAATCTGCTCGACGCCAAGCGCGCTAACTATCTCGGAGCGGTTTACGCAGAGAACGGCAACTTCGGTTTGGCCTACGCCGATCTGACCACGGGTGAGTTTCGGCTCACGCAACTTCAAGATCGACAAGCACTCCTCAACGAGCTGGCGCGCGTTTCTCCGGCCGAACTTTTGATCAGCGCCGAGCAAAAGGAACAGCTTGGCGGAATCGATCACGCGCTCGACTACGACAGCTACGCGTTCCTGCCTGAGCACGCCGGTTTCACCTTGTGCGAGCATTTCGGGGTCAAATCGCTCGACGGTTTCGGTTGCGGGCACATGCCGCAGGCGATCGCCGCCGCCGGGGCGATCGTGCATTACCTCAAACATCAGCTCCGGCGAAAGATCGATCATCTGAGCTCGCTGCGCTGCGATGCGCCGAGCGATTACGTCCTGCTCGATGCTGCCACGCAAACTAACCTCGAGCTGGTTGAATCCCGCAGTGCGCGCGACACGAGCTTGCTCGCGGCGCTCGATCGGACGGTCACGCCGATGGGTGGGCGCAAATTGCGCTCATGGATTTTGCAGCCCCTTCGCAACGTGGCCGAACTGGAATGCCGGCAGCAAATGATCGCCGATCTTTTGCAGGAACCGGATCTGCTCGATTCAATTCGAACGGAACTGAAATCGATCCGCGACATCGAACGCGCGATTGGCCGCTTGAGCCAGGCATCGGGTAACGCGCGCGATCTGGTGGCGCTGAAGACCTCACTGCAACAAATCCTGAAACTGAAGTCTGAGCTCGCGAAACTCATCGAGCGAAACGAATTCGGAAAAGGTAGCGTAAGCGTCTCGCTTGCGGATCAAGAGGGGAGACAAGCGGGACGCTTGTCCTACTATCTCCAAAACGAAATTCAGGAAACGCCGGCACTGGCGAAGAAGCTGGCGGAAGCGCTGGTGGATGATCCGCCATTCGCTTTGAAAGAAGGCGCGATCTTCCGCGACGGTTACGATGTCGATCTTGACGAGCTGCGGCGCGGCTCGCGCGAAGGCAAAGACTGGATCGGCCAATTGCAGGAACGCGAGATCGTCGCCACCGGGATCAAGTCGCTCAAGGTCCGCTACAACTCCGTCTTCGGTTACTTCATCGAAGTAACCAAGTCCAACCTGGCGAGCGTGCCGGCACATTACACGCGCAAACAGACGACGGTCGGCGGGGAACGCTTTATCACGCCCGAGCGGAAGGAGATGGAAGGGAAAATTCTCGGCGCAGACGAGCGGGCGCGGAACCTTGAGTACGAACTTTTCCAGAAGTTGCGCGACGAAATGTTGGCTGAACTGAGCGCGATCCAGCGCACGGCCGATGCGATCGCGATTGTCGACGTAATCTGCTCGTTCGCCGAAACGGCGCGCTTGTTCAACTACTGTCGGCCGGACCTGAATGATTCGTTGCGGCTCGTGATTCGCGACGGACGTCATCCAGTGCTCGATCAGAATCTGGTCGAAGAAAAATTTGTTCCGAACGACACGACGCTCGATGAAACCATCCGTCTGGCGATTGTGACCGGACCAAATATGGCCGGGAAATCGACCTACATTCGCCAGGTTGCGCTCATCGCATTGATGGCGCAGATCGGCAGCTTCGTGCCGGCGGCGAGCGCGGAGATTGGTTTGGTCGATCGGATCTTTACTCGTGTGGGCGCAAACGACGATCTGGCGCGCGGCCAATCGACCTTCATGGTCGAGATGAACGAGACCTCGAACATTGTGAACAACGCGACCGAGCGCTCGCTCGTCATCCTCGACGAGATCGGCCGCGGAACATCGACATTCGACGGCCTCTCGATCGCCTGGAGCGTGGCGGAATTTCTTCACGATAAAATCAAAGCGCGCACCCTCTTCGCGACCCATTATCACGAGCTGACGAAACTGGCCGAGGAACGCAAGGGCGTCTGCAACCTGAACGTGGCGGTGCGCGAATGGAACGAGCAAATCATTTTCCTGCGCAAAATCGTCCCAGGCGGCGCCGACAAAAGCTACGGCATCCAGGTCGCGCGCCTGGCCGGATTACCGAAAGAGATTCTCGATCGCGCCAGGGAAATCCTCGCGCACCTGGAAAAGCCAAATGCAGGCGCGGAACAATCAACAGGGCGCAAGAAAAGATCGCCCTGCTCAATGCCGAAAGCAGACAAGCCGCAAATGGATCTACTCTAGAGGCAGCCGCTGTTACTTTGGCGGGAAGGTGGTCAGAGCGCGAGGGACTCCTGTTTTGGAGCTGACGCGACCGAGGT
>JBHEMD010000107.1:0-4541 GCA_046262735.1 Chthoniobacterales bacterium
GTGACGCGCGCGCCCGGCTGGTGTGCGCCGCATCAACCGCGGCTCGACTGGCAGATGTGGTTCGCCGCGCTTGGCTCGGCGCGGGATCGAATGTGGTTTCAAAGTCTCGTCTATCGATTGTTGCAGGGGAAAAACGACGTGCCCGGCTTGTTCTCGCGAAATCCGTTCCCGCAGAATCCACCGCGCTACATTCGCGCGATCCTTTATCGCTACCGTTTCACGACTGCCGCGGAACATCGCCACACCGGCGCGTGGTGGAAACGGGAGGAGCTGGGTGAATACTTGCCGAGCGTTTCCATCGATCAGTTTCGCCAGGGCCGATGACTGGTAGGCGTTTCGCTATGCGAAACACGCGCGCGCCCGCACAGCGGCGCGGCTTCAGTGGCTTGAGGCCGGTCGCGCCGCGGGTATATTTCGCCGCGATGGCGAAAGAGGAACAGATCGTAACTGAAGGCACGGTGACGGAAGTCCTGCCGGGAACGATGTTTCGTGTCGATCTGGCCGGTCAACGCAACGTGCTCGCCCATATCTCGGGCAAGATGCGCAAGCATTTCATTCGGATCGTGCCCGGCGACAAGGTTTCAGTGGAACTTTCGCCCTACGATCTGACCAAGGCGCGGATCATTTATCGCGAGCAGTAGGAAAGCTGGCAAGCGCAGAGGCGCGCTGAGTTCCGATTTTCTTTTGGAGAATTTTGTTCTTCTCCGCGGGTTGCTGAAAAGGGCCAGCACGCGGATACTGAGGATACAATTTAACCGGAGAACACCATGGCTGAAGAAAACGAACAAGGAAGCACTGACGCGCAGAGCAAATTGGAGAGTAGCAAACGTCACGCGCGCAAAGCGGCCGAGGATTTGCGGTCGGCGGCGGGCTCAATCGCGGGCGAGTATCGCGACAAAGCCGAGCAGGTCTGGGACGACGCCCGGGGCCGCGCCGAGCAAGCGTGGGGCGAAGCCAGAAGTCGCGCCCGCACGTTTCAGGACGACGCCGAGCAATATGTACGGGAGAACCCGACACGAGCGATCTTCACCGCGCTCGGCGTTGGCTTCATCCTCGGCCTGATCTTTCGGCGTTGATTCGGGTCGCGCTGAATGGCTGACGAAGCCAGTCGCTCCCGCAACCCTGCGGGGCATGCCGGGTTACTCGATAATTTGCTCGCGCTGACGAGCGGGCTCGCCGGTTTTTTTCAGGCGCGCTGGGCGCTGATCACCCGCGATTCGAAAGCGGCCCTCGCCCAACTGGTCGTGCTCGTGGCTTGCCTGGCAGCGGCGATCATGCTCTTCGCGTTCGGCTACGTATTTCTGATCGTAAGCGCAATCGTGGGCGTGGCGCATCTCGCCCGCGTTTCGTGGCTGTGGATCGCGCTGGCTGCGGCCGGCTTGCATTTTGTCGGCGCGCTCATTTTCATCTCCGTCGCGCGCGCGCGCATGACAAAACCGCTGTTTCGTGCGACGGCGTCTGAACTGAAGAAAGACCGTCAATGGCTGAAGGACCTCGAGAGAACGACGCGACCGGAGAGTTGAGCGAAGAAATCGCGCGCTCGCGCGACGCAGTCGCCGGCGACCTTGCTGGCTTGCGTTACGAACTGGATTTCCCGCGCAAACTCCGCCGGTCGTTCAAAACCGAGACCGTGCTCTGGGTGACAGCCGCGGTGGCGGTTGGCGTTCTCATCGCGACCCTCCCGGCGCGCACGAAGAAAGTTTATGTTGAGCCGCGGGTGGGCGGAAAATCCAAGAACCGGCTGCTCGAGGCTGGATTTGTCCTGGGCGCATTGAAAATTGCCGGCGGTCTGTTGCGCCCGGTGATTGTCGATCTTGTGCGCAGCCGCTTGAGCGGTTTCGGTGCGAAAGCTGCTCGGTCGCAAAAGTGGTGAGCTTCTTTTCCCATTTACGTGCGGCCTGCGCCGCATAATTATTTGCGCTCATGTCAGCGAACGTGGCGTCACCCGCGGTACAAGCGCATCCGCTTCCGCACGTGGACGATTATCTCGAGATCGGCTTCAGAGCTGGTGCATCCGATGTTCACCTGGCGGTGAATGCTCCGCCGATCTGGCGCATCCACGGCACACTCCAGCCGATGTGGCCGGACGCGCCGCGGTTGGCGGGGGAAGAGACCGCCGCTCTGGCCGAGCGCTTCATGCCGGACAAATACAAGGAGGAACTGAACACGCGTGGCGACTCCGATTTTGCTTATCAAAACCGGTTCGCGCGATTTCGCACGAGCGTTGTCCGCCAGCGCCTCGGCATCGAGATCGTCTTTCGCGTGATCAATACAAAAGTGCGGACGATGGATGAGCTCGAGTTGCCGGAGCATCTTAAATTGCTAACCCGTTACCAGAACGGGCTCATTTTGGTCACCGGCTCTGTCGGCACCGGTAAATCGACGACGCTGGCCGCGATGATCGAGCAGGTGAATCTGGAACGCCGGGACCACATCATCACTCTCGAAGACCCGATCGAATACGTGCTGAAGTCGAAGAACTGCCACGTGAGCCAGCGCGAAGTATTCACCCACACCGAATCTTTTTCCGCGGCGTTGCGCGCCTCACTGCGCGAGGACCCGGATGTTATCATGGTCGGTGAGATGCGCGATCTGGAAACCATTTCGCTCGCCATCACCGCGTCTGAAACAGGGCACCTCGTCATGGCAACGCTCCACACGGGCAACGCGTCGCGCACGTTGGACCGCTTGCTCGACGTCTTTCCGCCCGATCAACAGGAACAAATCCGCGCGATGGTCAGTGAATCGCTCCGCGGCGTGATCAGCCAGCAGCTCATCCCGCGCGCCGATGGGAGCGGCCGCGTCCTCTCGCTGGAAATTTTGACCAACACGCCGGCCGTGGCGAACGTGATTCGCGAGTCCAAGACCTACATGCTTCCCGGCATCATTCAGACCGGCAAAAAACAAGGTATGCGCCTCATGGATGATTCGCTCATCGATCTTTACCAGCAGGGCGTCATCAGCGCGCAGGAGGCCTACGCGCGCTCCGAGCAAAAAGCGATGGTGCGGCAGCACGTCGGCAAATGACGAAGCACGAATGACGAATGACGAACTAATGCCGAATGACGAACGGCGCGCCCCTGCGCTTGATGAGATGTTGGTATTTGGATTTCGTCATTCCTTCGAGCTTCGTCGTTCGTCATTCGTCATTTAGCCATGTCCTACTTGGATCAATTTCTAAACGTGGTGGTGCAACAAGGCGGGTCCGATTTGCACATCAGCGAAGGTCAGCCGCCGAAAATACGCCGCCACGGCGATATCATTCCGATTCGCGCCGAGCCGGTCGGCCACGACGAGGCTGCGCGGATGTTGAGCGAGATCTGCGGGACGCGCAATTGGGAGCTATTCGACGAGCGGGGCGATCTCGATTTTGCCTACGAAATGGACCAGGCCTCGCGCTTCCGCACGAACTATTTCAAACAGTCCAACGGTTACGCTGCCGCCTTCCGTTTGATTCCGACTAAGATCGCCACCCTCGAGGAGCTTGGGATTCCGCTCGTGGTCAAGGAATTTGCTGAGTTACGCGGCGGCCTCGTGCTCGTGACGGGACCGACCGGGTCGGGGAAAACGACGACGCAGGCGGCGTTGATCGACTACATCAATGAGAATTTTTCGCGGCACGTGGTTACGATCGAGGAGCCGATTGAATTCGTGCACGACAATAAGGCTAGCACCATCACGCAACGCGAAGTGCCGAACGATTCCAGATCGTTCCCCGACGCGCTGAAAGCGGCGCTGCGCGAGGACACCGACATCGTGTTGCTGGGCGAAATGCGCGACCTCGAAACGATCTCGCTCGCGCTCACCGCTGCGGAGACTGGCCTTCTCGTCTTCGGCACGTTGCACACCAATAATGCGCGCAAGACGGTGGACCGCATGGTGGACGTGTTCCCGGCGGACCGACAAGCGCAGGCGCGCGCGATGCTTGCCAACTCCTTGCGCGGTGTTGTGGCGCAGTTGTTATTGAAACGCTGCGATCGGCCCGGGCGCATTGCCGTCAATGAAGTCCTCATCGCCAATCCCGCCGTCGCCGCGATCATCCGCGAGGGCGCAACCCAAAAACTTCAGGACGTGATTGTGTCCGGCCGCTCGCAGGGGATGCAGTTTATGGACGACGCCATCTTTACGCTCCTCGAGCAAGGCATCGTTTCACCCCACGAAGCGTTCATGAAAGCGATCGATAAGAACCGGTTCAAAGAATTTCTGCCGCCGGAGGACGCGCACCTGGGAGACGCCGCCGGCTCCATCGATGAGCGCGAGCGGGCGAGCACTCGCGCCAAACGCCTGGCCGTTCACCGGGTCGCGGCGCGTTAGCGGGTAACACTTGCTATTTCGGAAACAGTTCGACGGTGTTGTCGGGGTTCGTTGACAAGGAAAAACCCGAGTGGTACCGTCGCGGGATTTTCGGCCCTCGGCGTGTTAAGGCGTTGTCGCGCCGAAAGATCGGGATTGTAAGTAATCGCAAGATCGACAGTGCACTCGTTACTGAACAGTCAGGTTTTGGTGCTGAACCGGCTCTGGCAGGCGGTCAATATCTGCAC
>JBHEMD010000108.1:0-6630 GCA_046262735.1 Chthoniobacterales bacterium
GAATTCCGCAGCGCATCGGTTATCGCGGCCACTGGCGCAGTTGGCTTGTGAATCAAATCGTTCGCGAACCGCGCACGCCCGGCCCGCCCGAACATCACGCGCGCCGCTATTTGCGAATCGCAGAAGATTGCGGCGCTGACACGGGGAACGTGCAACTCGATCTCGGAATGCCGGCTCCTCATCAAGCTTCAACCTTCAATCTTCAACCTTCGATCGGTCTTTGTCCCGGCGCCGAATACGGCCCGGCCAAACGCTGGTTGCCCGAGCGCTTCGCCGAAACGGCCGCCGCGATCAGCGCCCAGACGCAGGTGCGTTGGATGTTGTTCGGCACGAAAAACGACGCGACGATTGGAGAACAGATCGCAAAAGCGCTCGGCGAATCCTGCACAAATCGAATCGGCCAGACGACACTCGACCAGCTGATCGACGAATTGCGCCAGTGTCGTGCGCTCCTGACCAACGACACCGGGGCGATGCATCTCGCCGCCTTATTGGGCGTCCCCGTCGTCGCGATCTTCGGCTCGACCGAGCCGCGTCTGACCGGCCCGCTCGGCCATGGTCACGTTATCCTGCGTCATCAGGTGGAATGCAGTCCCTGTTTTCTCCGTGAATGCCCGATTGATTTTCGTTGCATGAAAGCGGTCACTGTCCACGAAGCTGTCGAGTCGGTCATGTCGATCTTGCGCAAAGATGCGTCGCTTCCGCGCGCCTCCTCGTGTTAGCTTTTCGCCGATGAATCCGACGATGCCACGGATCCGCACCGAAGTGCAGGTGATGTTCTTCGACACCGACTGCGGTGGAGTCGTCTCAAACATCGCTTATCTGCGCTTTATCGAAATCGCGCGCACTCTTCTGGCGGAGGAGCTCGGGCTACGGCTCACAGACATGGCAGAGACGCAGCAATATCCCGTGGTGGTCCGCACGGAGATCGATTATCGCCGGGCAGCGAAACTGGGCGACCGGCTGGTGATCGAGGGCTGTCTCGAGAAAATCGAGCGTGTCCGGTTTTGGTGCGCCTTTCGGATCGTCCGGGCGAATGACAACGAACTGATCGCCACCTGCCGGCAAACGATGGCGCTGGTTGAGATGCCCGGCGCGACACTGCTCCGCCTGCCGGAAAGCTGGGAAAAATATCGCGCTTTTAACTCGACTGGAACGGCCGCCGCGGGCGCGGCACAAATCGCCTGACGAAGCAATGGTCGCCGGCGCACAGACTCTAAGGATCGCGGAGACATTGCTCGAGCCGCAGGCGATCACTCCGCCGCCGACGCGCCATGCGCTGCTTATTTTTCTGATCGCGCTGACAGCACTGTCGCATCTGGCGACGATCGGCTGGGGCGATCTTTACGGCCACACCGAAGGCCAGTATGCCGGCGCGGCGCGCGAAATGATCGAGTCGCATCAATGGTTGCTGCCGACGAACGATGGAGTGCCGCGTCTGCGCAAACCGCCGCTGCTTTATTGGCTCACGGTGTTGTCGTTCAAAATGTTTGGCGTTAACGCCGCGGCGGCGCGCCTGCCAATTGCGCTGGCCATGATCGCGACGGTCACGCTCACCTTTCTGATCGGCGAGCGATTGAACGACTATTGGCGCGGGTTCCTCGCCGGTCTGATTTATCTCTGCTCGGGCGGAGCGTTCGTGCTCGGGCGCATCATCATGCCCGAGCCGGTCTTCACCGCCTTCGTGACGGGCGCGATTTTTTGCGCGGTGAGCGGTTACCAGCGGCGGCGCTCGCGTCGGTGGTGGTTCCTCGGGTTCTGGATCTGCGCGGCGCTCGCGTGTCTGAGCAAAGGAATTCATGGCCTCCTCTATCCGGCCGCTGTGCTCGGGCTTCTCGCGATCTTTTTCCGCGAGGCGCGCGTGCGCTTCCGCCAGCTGCTGCATTGGTCGTACTTGTCGATCTTTCTCTTGCTCGTGGTGCCGTGGTACGTCTGGGCGGAGCTGCGGTTCCCGGGTTTCCTCCGTCAACTCATCTCCGTGGAGTGGCTGGGGCATCTGCGCACGGCGCCTGAGGCATTGGGCAGGGATAACGGTGTTCCGCGGCTGCACTTTATTGCGCTGCATTTCTTCTGGTGGTTTCCCTGGCTGTTTGCGCTGCTGCCCGGCGTGGTCTTCGCCTGGCGACGCGTTATTCGCCCCTATGAAATCGGATTCGCCGATGCGTTGCCGCTTTCCTGGATGGCCGTTGGTTTCATCCCACTGCTCGTGATCGGGCAACGGCAGGATTATTACTCCATGAGCATGTGGAGCGGATTTGCGCTGTGGGCAGCGGGCGCCTGGCTGAGAATGCCGCGCAAATTGTGCGTCGTCGGGTCAGCCTTGATCGGCGCCATTGGTGTCGCGCTCGCGAGCGCAACGCTGCTATTACCCAAACTGATCGAGCCAACTGCGGGTGCGGCTCGTTCGGACGACACGAGCTGGACGACACTGCGCGCCTTCGAGCGCATTCCGGCCGCGTCGTGGCTGGCAGTGCGCCCGTTGTTTCTCATCATGGCCAGCGCCCTCGTCGTGTGCGCGGTGGTCGCGATCTATCTTGTCCTTACCCGGCGGCCAAAGCTCGCCTGCACCGCACTTGCTTTGGCGATGTTCCCGAGCGGCCTGACCATGATCGAAGGCGTCGCGCAAATGGCGCCGCAGTTTTCGCTCGCCGACGCCGCGCGTTTTCTCAACCCGCGATTGCGCGAGCAGGACAAGGTCGTTTACGAAGGTTCACTCGATGCCGCGAGCAGCCTCATCTTCTATTTGAACCGCCGCTTCTATGTCCTCAACGAACCCCCGGACGACGAAATGCACGTCGCGTCGCACAAGAATAACGTCGCAGTGGAAGAAGAGGCTCTCCTGTCCAACTGGCGCGAGAGCGACGACGTTTACCTGATCGTCGACCACGAACGTCTTCCCTACTGGCAGGCGGTGCTGACAAAGAGGTTTCATATTTTTCATCAGGTCGGCGCTTGCGGCCGTCACGTCATCCTCAGCAATCAACTCTGAGCGGCCTGCGCACACCCGGACGAAAACTGCCCGAGCCGCGGTTGAAAAACGAGCAATCGCCGGTAGGTTCTGAGCCCTTTTACGAGGAGCCAATTTATGTCGCAGCATCGCAGTCTCAGGGGCACAAGCACAATCGCCGCTAAACGGAACGTTCTGAAACGTTTCGAGCGGGTCGAACTGCTCAAGAAACGCGGCCAGTGGAAAGAAGGCCGTAAAGTGATCGGCCTGCCCAAGACAAAGCCTGATGTCTGATGTGAATGGTGACTCGTGACAAGTGAATAGTCAGGTGAGTCGCGGACCCCTATTCACCAGTCACTGATCACTATTCACGCTCTCGCCCCGTGCGCCTCAACCGCTACCTGGCCGCGGCCGGAGTCGCATCTCGTCGAAAATGCGATGAGTTAATTGCTGCCGGCCGCGTCACGATCAACGGGAAGATTTGCACAAATTTCAGCGCGCAACCCGGGGCGCGCGATCATGTGAAGGTCGATGGCAAACTTGTCCAGATCGACTCGCCGATTTGCCTCATGCTGCACAAGCCGGCCGGTTTTGTTTCGACAAAAAGCGATCCGCACGCGCGCGACACGATCTTCGATCTGTTGCCGCCGAAATTCTCCGGACTCTTTCACGTTGGCCGGCTCGACGCGCAAAGCGAAGGGCTGCTCCTTCTCACCAACGACGGCGAGCTGGCCCAGCGGCTGACTCATCCACGTTACAAGATCGACAAGGAATACGAAGTCATTCTCGACCGGCCGTGGGACCCGGCGCTCACGCCCAAATTGGTGCAGGGAATCTTTCTCGACGGACAGCGCGCGCAAATCGCGCGGCTGCAGCCGCTCAAAACGACGCGATTACGGGTCGTGTTGCGCCAGGGCATTAATCGCCAAATCCGCAGAATGTTCGAAGCGACCGGCTTCAACGTGAAACGCCTCGTTCGGATTCGAATCGACAATCTGCGCCTCGGCGATTTACCGCGCGGCCACTGGCGCGCGCTGAATCAGCGCGAAATCGAATCACTGAGCGCTGTAGCCGGCAGCGGTGATGCCGGCCGGGATCAAGGATCCCGGCTACAACCAGCGAAATGAAACTCGACGGCTGCTGCGCGCTGATCACCGGTGCTTCCGCCGGACTCGGCCACGAGTTTGCGCGGCAACTTGCGCGGCGCGCGCGGGGGCTCGTGCTCGTGGCGCGGCGAGGCCACAGACTCAATGAGGTGCGCGAGGAATTGCTCAACCGCGATCCAAACCTCATTGTCCATCTTCGCGTTATCGATCTTTGCGATAAATCGCAGATTGGTGAGTTGGTCCAGTGGTTCGCCGACAACAAGATCGACATCGACCTTTTAATCAACAACGCGGGTCTCGGCGACTACGGGTCGTTCGCCACCAGTGACCCGGAACGAGACGATCGAATCCTTCAAGTAAATATCGTCGCGCTAACGCAACTTACCCGCAGTTTGCTTCCGCAAATGATCGCAAGAGGGCGCGGTGCGATCTTGAATGTGAGCTCGTCGGCCGGTTTCCTGCCAATTCCGGGAATGGCTGTTTACGCTGCGACCAAAGCATATGTGAACAGTTTCACCGAAGCACTCCGCGCCGAATTGCGCGGCAGTGGAATAACCGCAACTGCGCTTTGCCCAGGTCCCGTCCCTACCGAATTCGGTGACGCCGCCAAACGGCCCGGTGAAGAACCAGAGACCGGTCCGGGATTCGTTTACGTTTCAGTCGAGCAAACAGTATGTGACGCGCTCGCCGCGGTCGAAGCCGACCGACCGCTCGTCATTCCCGGCCTCGTCATGAAAATCGCAATGTTCCTGGTCCGCCTCACGCCGATGTCGATCTTGCGACGGGCGTTGCGACTTCGGCCCGGGCGCAGTTAACGCGCGTCAGGACGATTTGTATTTGACCGAACAACCGTAGGGTTTGGTCGTCGGATTGGAGATCGGTTTACCGGCGAGCGATTCGTCGAGGGCGGTTTTGACGTAGTTGGTTGAGTTTGGGATGTCATTCGGGTTTGGCGTCGCTTTGCTGTCAATTGCGCCCTCGTAAACGACTTTGCCCTCCGGATTAATAACCACCATGTTCGGCGTGTTTTTCGCGCCGTAAGCGCGGCCGGCTTTGCCATCCCCATCGAGCAGCAACGCGGTTTGCTGGGTTTTCCAGCCGCTCATGATTTTCTGCGCCTGTTCCGGCGTGATGCTCCCTTCCGTGTCCGGAGCGTTCGAATCGATCGTCAACCAGACAATGCCTTTGCCCGTGTATTCCTGCTGCAACTTTTGCATGTTGCCGCTGCCGTAATGTTTCTTCACAAACGGACATTCAGGATTGAACCATTCGAGCACGACGTATTTGCCTTTGTATTGAGAAAGCGAATGCGTTTTTCCATTTGCGTCGGGGAGCGAAAAATCGGGCGCATTACTGCCAACCGGCGGCACATCGGCGGCCCAAAGCGTGCCGGCTGCGAGTGAGATGATAAAGCTGAAGATCAATTTTGTTTTCATGGTCTTATTTTGAAGCGATTGCGACGGGCAATGTCCCGAGCTTTTCCAGAAGCATGTTCCTGGTCAACAACTCAGGAAACACGATCGGCTGGGTCATTTTGCCGGGATAAAGCACATACAAAGGGACACCTGGGCGGCCAAATTGTTGCAATAATTTTGTAATAACCGGGTCGCCGTTGGTCCAGTCGGCTTTAAGTTTGGTCACACCGTGACGGTCGAAGGCCTCCCGGACAGCGGCCGTTTCGAGCACGCTTCGTTCGTTGAACTTACAGGTCAGGCACCAGGCGGCGGTGAAATCAACGAACACCGGATGACTCTGGCCCAGCTCGGCTTGCAACCGCTCAGGCGTGAATGCCTCCCAGCCGCCGGCCATTACGGCGCTTTGATCTGCTCTGGCCTCACGAAATTTTCCGATGAAATAAATGCCGCTGAGCACGAACAGGATCGACATCGTCACAGCGGCGGCTGCGCGCCCTTTTGCTGAAGCGGTCGGGGTCAGAAATGCGCCTTTGATCCAGCAGGCGACGCTGATCGCGAGCAAAAAACAGCTCGCCCAGATCGCGCCCTCGATGCCGCGTTGCGCGCCGAGCACGTAAAGCAAAAACAGCAGCGTGGCGAGAAGCAGAAACCCCATCAGCTCTTTCACCCGCACCATCCACGGCCCCGGCTTCGGCGAAAACTGAAGCCATGCCGGCTGCGCCGAGAGCAGCAAATAAGGCGCGCTCATCCCGGCGGCAATGGCGACGAACATTGCCAAAATGACCGGCGCCGATTGGGTAAAGGCGAACCCAAGCGCAGTCCCCAAAAATGGCGCGGTGCACGGCGTCGCCAGCACGGTGGCAAAAACTCCCTGCAAAAATGAACCCGCTTCACCCTCGCGCGTGCTCCAGCCGAGTAACCCGCGGCTGGCGGTCTGGGGCAGCGAAATCTCGAACACGCCAAAAAGATTGAGTGCGAACACCAGCACGATCACGCTCAGCACGAGAACAAAGTAGGCATTGGTAAACTGCAATCCGCCCCAGGTGACATCGCGACCGGCGGCTTTCAATCCAATCAGAATGAGCGCGAGAGCGATGAACCAGGCGAAAATGCCGGCCACGAACGCGAGGCCGCTGCGCAAAATTTTCTGGCGGCTCTGGCC
>JBHEMD010000109.1:0-3717 GCA_046262735.1 Chthoniobacterales bacterium
CTCATAATGGCCCAGATCCAAATCAGTCTCGGCGCCATCGTTCAGCACGTAAACTTCACCATGCTGAAATGGGTTCATCGTCCCGGGATCGACATTCAGATAGGGGTCGAACTTCTGAAGCACAACGCGCAGACCGCGCGATTCGAGCAATGTCCCGAGCGACGCCGCCGCAAGACCTTTGCCCAAGGAACTGACGACGCCGCCGGTGACGAAAATGTACTTCATCGGGAGATCCTCCCTGTAGCCGTCGCCCTGCGAGCGACGCGACGACTGTTTTTTCGGCGCTTGAGTTGCGCTTCGCGCAGCGAAGCGGCGACAGCTTTCGCGTCAGCAAGGGTGTCTACACCGGGCGATCCGTGTTTCGTGAGGAGCACATGAACCCTTACTCCATTTTCAAGAGCGCGCAATTGTTCGAGCGACTCCGTGCGCTCGCGCGGCGACTGTTTCCACGTCACAAACCGAAAGAGCGCCCGGCGGCGAAAACCATAGATGCCCTGGTGCCGGAGGACCTTCAAGGAAGGGCGGCTTGCAAGCCGCGGTTTATTTGAGTCGGCGGTGTGCCGCTTTCGCTCAGCTACAACGCGCCGAGGGAGATCGCCGGTCCTTGATGATGGCGGCTCGCGAAAAAAATCCAGGGCGACTCCATTGTCGTCGACCGCCACTTTCACTTGGTGCGGCGATGAGCTGTCGCTCGAATCCGCGAAGGGATGCGCCGCCGTGACAATGTCGATCTTGTGATCGGAACGCAGCTTTTTCACGATGCGGTTGATTAGCCGCGGTTCAATCAGGGGCTCGTCACCCTGGACATTGATGACGAAATCGAACTGTCGCGCTTTGCGCGCGACCTCGGCCACGCGATCAGTGCCACTGCGATGCCGGGGCGAGGTGAGAGCGACTTCGGCGCCCCAATCGAATGCCGCTTGGGCAATGCGCATGTCGTCAGTGGCAATGATGACGGCATCGAGTTCTTTAGCGCGTCGGCAGCGTTCCCAAACATGCCGGAGAAGCGGTTTGCCGGCAACAAGATGCAAAGGTTTGCCCTTGAATCTCGTGGAACCCCAGCGCGCTGGAATGATCACTGCGGCTCTGCTCATTTCTCACCGTTCAGAATGATTTCCACGGCGGCGGCCAAGTTCTCCGCGATCCAATCGGCGGAACTGTTTTCGGTGGCTCGGTCGAACCCGGTGCGCACGCGAATGGCGGGGACCCCGGCATTGTGCGCACATTCGGCGTCAATCTCCTTGTCACCGATTAGAAATGAGCGGGCAAGATCGACATCGTGCGCGCTCGCGGCTTGCAGCACCATGCCGGGCGCGGGCTTGCGACATTTTGAAGGTTTACCCGGCACATCCGGACAGAAATAGGTGGCATCCACCAAACCCTCGCCCAGCTGCCGCAAAGTTTCCGCCTCAACGGCGCGATATTGCTCGACCGTGAAGAAGCCGCGGCCAATCCCGCTTTGATTTGTGATGACAATGATTTTGTACCCGACGCCCTTGAGCCGGCGCAGCGCGTCGGGCACGCCGGCAAAGACGCGCACTTCTTTCGGATCGGAACAATAATCGGCGTCGTGCATGATGGTGCCGTCGCGGTCGACAAATACCGCCGGTGACTTCGCATTATTCGAAGTCATGCTCGAAGCTGGCGATCAATTCGTCGCGCGTGACGGTGGCGGTGCCGAGCTTGCCGACGACGACCGCGCTGCCATGATTCGCAATTTCGGCCGCCTCGAGCGGAGTCGCGCCGCAAGCGAGTCCAAGGGTGAAGAGTGCGATGGCGGTGTCACCGGCGCCGGAAACATCAAACACCTGGCGCGCTTTCGTCGGAATATGATGGGGCGGCTCGCCGCTGCGAAACAACAGCATGCCGTGTTCGCCGAGGGTGATGAGCACATTTTCGGTGTCCCATTTCTTGAGCAATGTGTTGCCGGCCCGGACAAGATCGAGATCGTCCTGCGGCGATTCCTCGCGACCGCGCCAGGGAATGCCCGCGGCGAGAAACGCTTCCGCCCGATTCGGTTTCACTGCTGTCAGGCCCGCCCACTCGATCAAATTTTGCGGGTTGGGGTCGGCAGTGACGATTTTTTTCGCGGCGCGGGCCTCCTTTGCCATTCGCGCGACGAGATCGCCGGTCAAAAAACCTTTGCCGTAATCTTCCAGGATAATCGCGTCGATGTTCGGCAGCTCCTTTTGCACAGCGGAGACGGCACTCGCGATTTGCTCCGGCGAGGGAGCGACAATTTGCTCGCGATCGACGCGCACGACCTGTTGGTGCCGGGCGATAATGCGCGTTTTAACGATGGTGCGGAAATCTTTGCCGGCCGCCGAGGCGACAAGGTCGATCTTTTGCGCTGCGAGCAATTCGCGAAGCTGTTCCCCGCTGCGGTCCTCTCCAATCATTCCAATCACGCCGGCGTGCCCAACAAATGCACGCAGGTTGCGCGCGACATTGGCCGCGCCGCCGGGATAAAAAGACTCGCCCGTAACTTGCACAACCGGCACCGGCGCCTCAGGCGAGATGCGACCCACCCTGCCCCAGACGAACTCGTCCAGCATCAAATCACCGATGACGAGGATGCGCTTGTCCGGCGCTGCCTCGAGAATGCGGTCCAACCTTTTTAAGTCCATGGCGCGAAGCAGACACGATGTTGAGCGAAGATGCTGATCTGGCGTGGCGGACTCAAATTGTTAGGCGCAACGATTTGTGCGGGCGAAGGTTCTGCTTAGAATGTGCTTCATAATCCTGAATACGAGTGGGAAATCAACAGTCGAAGGCTCGCATGATCCCGTTTGCTAGATATCTGAAACTGAGCGCGGTCGCGGTCGCCGGACTGGCGCTTTGCGTGGAGGCGGCCCAGGCGCCGCAGCACATCGACATCAAACAGTTGTCCAAAAAGGTTGAAGACGTGGTGGTACCGTTGCCGAACGAAGTTTTCGGCGCGCTCAACAAACTTGGTTCGGTCAATTGGAAAGAATACGTGCGCAGCAACAAGGGCAGCAATTTTACGGAGCGGCCCCGCATTGCGCTCCTGCTGGGGACGGTGATTGCCGATGGGTTTATCGCCGTCCAGGCCGAAGACGCGCCGGCGGTGAAAGAGATTGGCCAACGCGTGCAGACGCTCGCCCGCGGCATTGGCGTCGAGCGTTCGATCACACAACATGCGAAGGCGATCACTGAGGCGGCAGACAAACGAAATTGGGAAAGCGTGCGGCAGGAGCTCGATCGCACCCAGAACAGTGTCCAACAGGCGATGAACGAAGTGCACGACGAGAAATTGTCGCAACTGGTGAGCCTGGGCGGCTGGCTACGTGGCACCCAGGTATTAACGTCCGTCGTGACGAAACATTTCTCCGACCAGGGCGCAGAACTGCTGCACCAGCCCGATTTGCTCGCTTATTTCCAGACGCGATTACAAGCGATGCCGGAATTCGATCTCCCCATTGTGCGGGAAATTCATAGCGCGTTGGTCGAGGTGAAACCGCTCGTTGACACCGGCAAGGAGCGCATTTCGCCGAATGCAGTCAAAAAAATCAACGAGATCACGACCCGGATCGATTACGGGATCGTAACGCGGGAGTAAGGTCCTGATGAACACTCCGCTGTGTTGGCCTTTTCGGCGCAGTTTGCTGGTCGCGATCCTGCTCGCGCCGACGCTGCGCACTCTCGCCTCCGTCGACGACGCGCAGTCGTTCGCGTTGCAAGCGGCCGAACCGTATG
>JBHEMD010000110.1:0-5150 GCA_046262735.1 Chthoniobacterales bacterium
CGCTCGCCCTGGCGCTCGCCACCATTGGCCTCTACGGACTGCTCGCCTACACCGGCTTAAAACGTGTTCGCGAAATTGGAATTCGGCTCGCCCTTGGTGCGCGCCCTGCCCAGGTTCGCACGCTCATACTGTCGCACGGACTGCAGTTGCTCGTGATCGGATCGATCATTGGACTAGTTAGTGCCATCGGCGTGTCACGATTCCTGCAAGGCGTCTTGTTTGAAGTCAACGGCACCGAACCGCGCGTCTACTTCACGGTCGCCGCCATCATGGTGATTTCGACCATGCTTGCATCTTGGCTGCCCGCGCGCCGCGCCAGCAAAGTCGATCCGATCGTTGCCCTGCGAACAGAATAATGAGCGAGGCATGAAAGATCTTCGTTACGCAATCCGCCAGCTTCGGAAAAATCCTGGCTTCACTTTGATTGCCATTTTCGCGCTGGCACTCGGAATCGGAGCTAACACTGCCATCTTTAGCGTAGTCAACGCGGTTTTGTTGCGGCCGCTTCCATATCCCGAGGCCGACAAACTGATCGTGCTCCGTGAGAAATCGAACACGTTCGCGCGCGGAGCAGTCGCCTACCTGAACTGGCTTGACTGGCGCGCAGCCCAGCGAAGCTTCACCGACATCGCACTCGTTAGGCGGGAAGGCTTCAATTTCTCCATCGGGCCCGGCGCCGGTGCGCCCGAGCGCGTTCGGGGAATGCGTGCCAGCGCCGGTTTCCTGTCGGTGATGGGATTGAAGCCAGTGATCGGCCGCGCCTTCACTTCAGCCGAAAACCTCGCCGGTGTTCCAAATGTGGCTTTGATCAATGAGAACATGTGGCGACATCATTTCGGCGGGTCGCCGTCAGCCGTTGGACGACGCGCGCTGATTGATGGGCTCGAGCGCGAGATCGTCGGCGTTTTTCCACGAGCGCTGGAGTTCGGCCGCAATCCTGAAGTAATTTTGCCACTTGGCGATCTGGTGAACGACCCGGGGATGCAGAGCCGCGGAAATCATCAGGGTTTTTGGGCGATTGGCCGGCTCAAACCGGGAGTCACGATGACTCAGGCCGATAGCGCTCTTCAGGCGATCGCTCTTGATCTCGAGAAGAAATATCCCGACAGCAACACCGGCCGCCGGGTAAGCATGCGTCCGCTTTTTGAAACGACCGTCGGCGATTATCGCGCCAACTTAGCTTTGCTTCTCGGCGCGGTCGGTTGCGTGTTGTTGATAGCGTGCGCAAACGTGGCCAATCTCCAGCTCGCGCAAGCGCTCGCCCGCGCTAGAGAAATGGCGGTCCGCGCTGCGCTGGGAGCAAGCCGCTGGGCGATTGCCCGTCAAATGTTGTTGGAAAGCACGTTGATCGCATTGATCGGCGCGGCCGGCGGCGTGCTCTTGGCGGTGTGGAGCATCGACGCGATCGCCGCGCTGACCCCGCCTAACGTGCCGCGGTTTCATCAGGCGACGATCAACCTGACGGTGTTGGCCTTTACCACCGGGGTGTCGTTAGTCGCCGGAATCTTCGTCGGTGTCTGGCCGGCATGGCGCATGTCGAGTACCGCTTCAATCTCGGTTGCGTTGCACGAAGTCGGCAGCCGCGGCTCCAGCGATGGCGCACGGCGGCAGCGCATGCGTTCCGGCCTCGTTATTACCCAGGTCGCGCTCGCCATCGTGCTGCTTGCCGGTGCCGGATTGACCCTCAAAAGTTTTTGGTACGCCCAAAATGCGCCGCTCGGATTTGATCCCCATGGTGTGGTCAATTTTCCAATCGCGCTTCCCGAGGCCAAGTATCCGAAGGACGATGAGAAGGCGGTGTTCTGGAATGAATTGCTCGAACGGGTGCGGCAAATCCGAGGAATCGAAGCGGCTGCTGTCAGCGCCAACAGTCCGTTCGATGACAATGAATGGGACAGCAATTTCCACTTAACCGGCACGCCACCGATTCCTCCCGGGCAGGAGCCTTCGGCCGAGCTCAGTCCGGTCTCGGCCGACTACTTCAAGGTGCTCGGCCTGCCACTTCTGCGCGGCCGCACCTTCGGTCCGCAGGACCCGCCCGGCGGAAAAGGACATTCTCGTTCGATCGTGATCGATCAATCGTTCGCGGAAAAATATTTCCCCGGCAAAGATCCGATCGGCCAACACATCGACGATAACCAGACGCTGGATAAGAGTGCGCCACCAATGACGATCGTTGGCGTGGTGCCGCGGACGCGCAACGAAGCGCCGGGGGAAGATAATACTGAGAAGCTGCAAATGGTGCAGGAATACACTTACGCATCGCAAGATCCGCAAAGTGCAAATACGCTGCACATCCGAACCAGCTCGCCGGACGTGGGCCGGCTGGTGGCAGCAGTCAAACGCGAACTGCAATCACTCGATCCCGATCAACCGCTCGGCAGCGTCACCACCATGGACCAGAGCGTAGCCTCTAGCCTGACCACTCGCCGCCTGACCATGGTGTTGTTAGGCGCGTTTGCCATTCTGGCGCTCGTGCTCGCAAGTGTCGGTCTCTACGGCGTGATGGCACTGACCGTTACGCAGCGGACACGCGAACTTGGCATCCGGATGGCTCTCGGCGCTGCCCGCGCCAGCATTTTCCGACTCGTGCTCGGGCACGGTATTTCTTTGATGGCAATTGGAATCGCGCTCGGGCTGATCGGGGCGGTTGCGGTCGGCCGCGCCCTGATGTCGTTGCTTTATAAAGTTGGAGCGCTCGATCTTACTGCAGTGATTGCGGCAGTAGCCGCGCTCCTGAGCGTTGCCCTGATCGCTTGCTGCCTTCCCGCGAGACGCGCCACCAGAGTCGATCCGATCGTGGCTTTGCGCACTGAGTAAAGGCGAACCCGATTGTGTTACTCTACCCACATCAGCCGATTTTCGGCCGACGCGATTGACAGCAGATCGGAAACACGGTTGAGAGGTTAACCGTGGCCAGAATATTAATCGCCGATGACCAGCGCGACGTGCTGGAAGCCCTGCGCATTTTGCTCAAAGGCGAAGGCCATCAAACCGACGCCACCACTTCCTTGGCCGGCATTTTCAGTGCGCTGGAGAAAAAGGATTACGCGCTACTGCTGATGGACCTGAATTACACCCGCGACACGACCTCGGGCCAGGAGGGATTGGAAGTCATTCCGAAGATTCAGGAAATCGACAACACTCTGCCGATTGTAGTGATGACTGCCTGGGCAACCGTCGATCTGGCGGTCGAGGCAATGAAGCGCGGCGCGCGAGATTTCGTCACCAAGCCGTGGGACAACGAACGTTTGCTGACGATCATGCGGACCCAGATCGAGCTGGCTAACGCCCTTCGCAAAGGGCGAAAATTGGAAGCAGCCAACCGTTTGTTAGGCGGTAATCTGCCCAACCTGATCGCGGACGCGCCGGCGATGCGACCGGTGCTGGAGATCATCCGCCGGGTCGCGCCGTCCGACGCCAACGTTTTGATCACCGGCGAAAACGGTACCGGAAAAAGCCTGGTCGCGCAGGCGCTTCACACCCTTTCCACCCGCGCCTCCCACAGCATGATCACGGTCAACATGGGCGGGTTGACCGAAACGCTTTTTGAAAGCGAGCTCTTCGGTCACGTCAAAGGCGCTTTCACCGACGCGAAGACCGATCGGGCCGGGCGCTTCGAACTGGCCGATGAAAGCACGCTTTTCATGGATGAGATCGCGAATATTCCGCTGGCGCAGCAGGCGAAACTGTTGCGGGTGATTGAAACCGGCGATTTCGAAAGAGTTGGTTCTTCAAAAACACTGCACGCGAATGTGAGGATTGTATCGGCCACCAATTCGAACCTGACCGACGAAGTCGCGGCCGGGCGTTTCCGTCAGGACTTACTTTTCCGATTAAACACGATTGAGATTGCGCTGCCGCCGTTGCGCGACCGGCGCGAAGATATCATGCCGCTCGCGCTCAATTTCCTGCAGCAACACGCCCAGCGTTATCGCAAGGAACTGGTCGGCTTCGATCCGCTGGCCCGCGATCGTTTGCTCCAGCATCCCTTTCCGGGAAACGTTCGCGAGCTCGACCACGTGATCGAACGCGCCGTGCTTATGGCGCAAGATCGACATATCAAGCCGGGCGATCTCGGCCTAACGAGTGCAGCAAGTGATTCGCGCAGCCTGGAGGACATGAGCCTGGAGGATGTGGAAGCGTTTCTGATTAAAAAGGCGCTCGCTCGCAACAATGGGAACGCGCGGAAAGCGGCGGAGGCGCTCGGCTTGAGCCGGAGCGCATTTTATCGCCGGCTCCAGCAGTATGGACTCTAAACGCTATTTCGAGCTTCCGTCGGAGCCGGACTGGCCGCCTTCGAATTTCGGATTTTGCTAGATGAAGCGACGGCCGAAAAGTCGCCATCGTTTCTCGCATGAGAACAGGTTGACCTGGCTGGTGATCGGAGCGGCGTCGCCGGCGGCAATCATCGCGCTCTCGATTTTGTGGTTCGGCGGCTACGATGCCAAGGTCCAGTGGACCCTGACTCTGGTGATCGTTGCCTGTGCGGCCGGCTTCATCGCCAGCGCTCGCGAACACGTCGTTCGCCCGTTGCAAACGATGACGAACCTGCTCGCGGCCCTGCGCGAAGGCGATTACTCGATTCGGGCACGAGGGGCCCGCGCTGACGACGCTTTGGGCGAGGCGCTCCTTGAAGTCAACTCGTTAGGGGAAACCCTGCGGGTGCAACGCCTGGGAGCTTTCGAAGCGACCGCCCTCCTCCGGACCATCATGGCTGAGATCGATGTCGCCGTTTTCACTTTCGATACCGAACGCCGGTTGCGTCTGGTCAATCGCGCCGGTGAAAATCTGCTCGGTTCTTCGATCGATAAATTGTTAGGCCGTCGCGCCGGCGAACTGGGATTGGCCGAATGTCTCGACGCGGATGAAGATGCGCCGCTCGCGCTGACTTTCCCTGGGGGTTCCGGGCGCTGGGGAATCCGGCGCAGCACCTATCGCGGGCATGGTTTGCCGCACGAGCTGCTCGTTCTGACCGATCTCAGCCGCACTTTACGCGAAGAAGAACGGAGCGCGTGGCAACGTCTGGTGCGGGTGCTCGGACACGAGATGAATAATTCGCTGGCGCCGATCAAATCGCTGGCGGGGAGCTTGGAAGCTTTGCTCCGGCGCGACCCATTGCCTTCCGACTGGAGAGAGGATGCGCAAAG
>JBHEMD010000111.1:0-3408 GCA_046262735.1 Chthoniobacterales bacterium
GCCATACCCAGGACGAGCAGGCGGAAATGCTCGGCTGGCATATCGACAGCGTGGTGAAATGCGGACTGGCGGGCACGATCCTGTTTACCTGGACCGACGAATGGTTCACCGGCGGGCAGGAGATTAGCGATTGGGCGTTCGGGCTCGTCACGCGCGAGCGCGAACCAAAGAAATCGTTCTTTCTTCTTCGCGACAAGCTCGGCCAGGACAACGCCGCTCTGCCCCATCGACCGCTGCCCAGTTATCCCTTCGTCTCGATCATTGTCTGCTCCTATAACGGCGCCAAAACGCTCGCCGCCTGTCTCGAGTCGTTAGGCCGAATCGATTATCCAAACTACGAAGTCATCCTGGTCGACGACGGCTCGACCGATAACACGCCCGAGATCGCCGCGCGGTTCCCCGACATTCGTTACGTTCACCAGACCAACCACGGCCTGAGCCACGCGCGCAACCACGGCGCCGCCCTCGCGAAAGGCGAAATCTTTGCCTACACGGACTCCGACTGCATGGCCGATCCCGACTGGCTCTATTATTTAATGAGCACGCTTTTGAGCGGCAAGTTCGCCGGGGTGGGGGGACCGAACGTTTCGCCGCCGGCGCAACACTGGGTCCAGGCTTGTGTCGCTGCCGCGCCCGGCGGGCCGAGCCATGTCCTGCTCACCGACACAATCGCGGAGCACATTCCCGGGTGTAACATGGCGTGGTACCGCTGGGCCTTTGAGACCGTTGGCGGATTCGATCCCGAATATCACGCCGCCGGTGACGACGTCGATTTTTGCTGGCGCGTCCAGCAAGCCGGACACGACATCGCTTTCAGCCCGACCGCGATCGTCTGGCATTATCGGCGCTTCACCCTGCGCGCGTTTCGCCGGCAACAGGAAGGGTACGGCGAAGCCGAATCGCTTCTCCGTTTCAAGCACCTGATCTTTTTCGGCCCGACCGGCACCGCGAAATGGCGCGGACAAATCTACGGCACCCCGCGCTTTAGTTGGTTCATCAATCGCCCGATCATTTATCACGGAATTTTCGGCGAAGGATTTTTCCAATCGATTTATCCCACGCCGCAATCGGAAGTCGCGGCTTACCTGAGCAGCATCGAATGGTTTGCGCTCACGGTTTTCCTTTTCGGGCTCGGAATTTTTCTGCCGGGTCTGCGCATCCTGCCTTACCTCATGTTTGGCGGAACGCTCTGCGTGGCGATCTCCTACATGCTGCGAGCGCGCATCGAACCGAAGTTCGACACCGTCGCCGCGCGGCTGCTGGTCATGTTCCTCGCCTTCGCGCAGCCGCTAGTCCGCGGCTGGTCGCGCTACTTCACCTGGCTGCAATTCAAGCGCACGCCGCGCGGTGTGATCAGCACGCACGAACAATTGCCCGTTGGCGTCGAGTTTGCCGGCGCCCTTCGCAACCGCAGTTATTGGAGTGAAGACGGCAAGGACCGTCATCATCTGCTCGGCGCGATGTTCAACCTGCTCAACGAGGAAAACTGGCGTTATTCTACCGACAGCGGCTGGAACGAGTGGGACATCCAGATTTACGGCAACTTTTGGTGGAGCATCACGCTTCAAACTGTGACCGAATATCACGGTGGCCCGAAATGTCTGACCCGCGCCGGGCTGCGTTACCGCTTTGTGCCCACGACGATTTTGATCAACATCGTCTACCTCAGCCTCATCGCGTATCACGCTCTTCAAACCGGGCACGTTAACTACTGGTTGATCGCGCTCTATCTGGTGTTCGTGCTCTTTCTCTGCATTCGCGCCCACCGTTTGAAATCACGCGTCGCTGAGATCGTTGATCTTGCCGCCCATCGTGCCGGGCTCCAGCGCATCCGGCGCGAGAAACTTCGGAACAGAGTGGGAGCCGCGAAGGTCGAAGCCACGGCTGAAGCTGGATGAAGGCAGTAAAAGAAGCGATTCGCAGCCTGGCGGCCGGGTTGGGCTACGAGGTCCGGAATACGGCAAGTCTGGGGATCGATGCCTTCGCCGACATGAGGAGATTTGTGCCCGTCGGCCAAAACCCATTCGTCCTGGACATTGGAGCCAACGTCGGACAGTCGGTCGCCCGATTCAGAAAAACTTTTCCCACTGCGATTATCCATTCGTTCGAGCCGGGCCCGGACACCTTTCAAACGCTCTCGCAAAATGTCGCAACAGACGAACGCGTGTTCGCCTGGAACTGCGCGGTGGGCGCGTCCGCCGGCAAACAAACGTTTCAGGAAAACACGAATCCCGACATGAGTTCATTCCTGAACCTGAGTGCCACTGGCTGGGGCGAAGTGAACCGGCAATCGCTCGTCGAGATGACGACGGTTGACGCTTTCCTCGAAAGCAATCGCGTCGCTCACGTTGACATCCTGAAATCGGACACCCAGGGCTACGAGCTCGAGATTTTTAAAGGTGCGGAGCAAGCGCTGCGCGGTAATCGAATCGGGCTCGTCTACTTCGAGTTCATCTTCTCCGACATGTATAAGGGGTTGCCCGGGTTCGATGAAGTGTTCCGGCATCTCATCGATCGCAATTTCTCTCTGGTCGCGATATACGACTTTCACTACCAAAATCGGCTCGCCAGCTTTGCCGACGTCCTTTTCGTTAATCGCGAGTATTACGCGCAGACACCCTAGCCAGGGGATCGGATTCTCACACCTTCGTGTGAGGCTTACTTCGGCGTGGCCTCGGTGAAGTCGGTTGGAATCGGCGCAGTAAAGCACATCAACTCCCCCGTTCGTGGGTGGCGGAAGCTGAGTTTCCAGGCGTGAAGCATTTGGCGCGGAAAATTTCCGGCGCGTTTTCCGGCGTAAAGCTTGTCGCCAAGGACGGGATGGCCGAGGTGGTGAAGATGGACTCGGATCTGGTGGGTGCGGCCGCTCTGGATCACGCATTCGATGAGACTGCGGTCGTTGCTCGAACTGAGAACGCGATATTCGGTTCTGGCGGAGCGGCCTCCCCGACGCGCGATGCTCATCCGCTGGCGATGGACGGGATGGCGCGCGATCGGCGCGTCGATCGTTCCTGAAGATTTTCGCGGCGTGCCTGCCACCAGGGCCAGGTACGTTTTTCCGGTCCTGCGCTCCGCGAATTGTTTCGACAGGTCGCGGTGAGTTGCATCGTTCTTCGCAATGACCAGGACGCCGCTGGTTTCCTTGTCGAGGCGATGCACGATCCCCGGGCGTTCCTTCCCGCCGATGCCGGAAAGATTTTTGCAGTGGGCGAGCAACGCATTCACCAAAGTATGCGTCTGCTGGCCGGCGCCGGGATGAACCACGAGACCCGCCGGCTTGTTCAAGACCAGCAGATCGGCGTCTTCGAAAAGAATATCGAGCTGCATGGCTTCCGGTTGTGCCTCGATTTTTTCGATGGGCGGTTCCCGCACTTCGACCGTGTCGCCAGTCCGAATGGCGTCGCGCGG
>JBHEMD010000112.1:0-6036 GCA_046262735.1 Chthoniobacterales bacterium
CTCGCCGGCGCGCGCGAAGGTCCTCGCGGAACCGGAGCTACTGGATTATTTCGCCGGCGAGCTGAAGACGCTGCCGCCGGCCATCGCGCACAGGCCGCTGTTTGAGAAAATTCGCGCCCGCGTCAGTGCGATTCAAACCAAACTGCGGGCGTCGGCCGGTCAATTAAGCCTTGGTGACGTCGAAGCGATTCATATGCAGGCACGCGAATTAAACAGCACAATCCGCGAACTGCACGACGGCCGCTGAGCCAGTCCAAGCACCAGGCCGAGGCGGCAAAAAGATTGCTCATGTGCTATGTTCGCGGCCCGGGCGGCTATGCGACTGCGAGTGCGACTACCGAGGTTCCGATGGGATCGTTTTCAGCATGTCAACATTGTTGTCCCGATTCTGCTCGCAGGCTGGGTGCCGTCAGTCTTAACGCTGGTCGTTTCCTACACGATCCTCTCCAAAACGCTGGAATCCAAAATCCTGCGCGACCGCCAGACGTTTGTGCAACTCATTGCTCACCTGGTGGGCGACGATCTCGCGGGTAAAACCACTCTCATCGAGTATTATCAGACCCTGCCGGAAGTCGCAAAAGACCTCTCCGACCCGAACGCGATTGGTCTGGGCGAGCAGTTCCTCAACCAGGCGTTCTTTTCTCATCCGCGTATCGACGGAATGTTTCTAACTGATGCCGAGGGGCGGCTCATCGCCTCCGTCCCGGCCAATCCCGACTTGATCAGCCACGACTTCGGCTCGGCGCTCTGGCGCGAGGGCGCGCTCTCGAGCAGCAGCGCGTTCGTCTCCCCGGTGCACCCGCGCGAGCCCGATCGCCGACTGGTAAGCGATATTGTGGGCGCGGTGCGTGCGCCGGATCACACGCTTCTCGGGTATTTCGGCGTCTCAGTGCTGGTGGAGAGAATGGGTCGCCGCCTCTCGACGATCGAATTCGCCGACCAGTCGCTCTGTGAAGTGCTCGATCAAAACGGCACCCCGATTTTTGCCAAGTCTTCTCAGCCGAGCACCAAAGCCGTTTCGGCCGAAGGCGGGTTTCTGATGAGGGAAATCCGGAAAAGCAAGAGCGGTCATTTCGAGCGCCAGGGCAACGTCTACTCCTTTAGCCCGGTGGAATCGGCCAACTGGTTTGCCGTGGTGAAACAGCCCAAAACCGTCGCCTACAAACCAGTGCACGAGTTGCTCGAGCGGATGACGCTGCTCGCCGGCTGGCTCATCGCGCTGACGGCGGTTTTCGCCTGGCTGGGCAGTAAATTTTATCGCCGCCAAATGGAGGCGGCGCGCCGCATCGAGCGGGAAGTGATGTTCAGCGAAAAAATTCTCGCCAATGTGCCCAGCGGCATTGCTCTGGTCGATCCGGTGACGCGGCGTTTTCTCCAGGCGAACGAGGCTTTTGCGCAAATGGCGCGGCGTTTTGGGCAACTCCCGGCCAGCCGCGATATCGCGGAGGCAAGCTATGAGGAGGTAAAGATTGCGCCGGCCGAAGCCCTGGAGAAAGTGCTCGCTTTCGGGACGCCCTTCCAAGCCGTTGAGCAACCCTTCAAAGATGGCTCGGGCATGACCCACTTTGTTAATACTCACCTGCTGCGTTTGCAGGGGCCGCAACAGACCGTCCAGGGTGTGCTTTATCTGGTGGAGGACAAGACACGCGATGTTGCATTGCGTCAGGAACTCATTGACGCCAACGCCGCCAAGGACCAGTTCCTCGCTCTGCTTTCACACGAACTGCGCAATCCGCTCACGCCTGTTATTGCCATGGTCGAAGAACTCGAGGCGGGCATTTCCGATCCGGCTTCCAATCGGCAGGCGCTCGAAATTATCCGGCGCAACGTCGAGCTGGAGGCGAGGCTGATCGATGACCTGCTCGACGTGACGCGAATCGCGAAAGGCAAGTTGCAGCTCAGCTTCGAGGTAGTTTGCGTGCCTGAAATCCTGCAGCGGGCCTACGAAATTTGTCAGGAAGATATCCTCAGCAAGAACCTGCACGTCGAGTTTCAGCTCCGCGGTAAGCAGGTTCATGTCCGGGGCGATCCGGCACGGTTACAACAGGTGTTTTGGAACCTGATCAAGAACGGCGTCAAATTTACGCCCGATAATGGCCGCATCACCATTAAGACGCTCAATCCCGTTCCGGGCGAAATCGAGATCCGCATTTCCGATACCGGTATCGGCATCGAACCGGAAAAGATTCACAAGGTGTTTAATGCCTTCGAACAGGGCCAAACGTCGATCACGCGGCGTTTTGGTGGACTCGGTCTCGGCCTCGCCATTTCCAAAGCAATGGTCGAGGCGCACAACGGCAAAATCAGTGTCCAAAGCGGCGGCAATGATCAGGGAGCTACGTTCGCCATCAGATTGAAAACTGTGGCTGCGCCCGCGCCCGCCGCGGCGGATGACGGCGAGGACGGGAAACGCCCAAGACCCGGGCCGGCAAGGAAACCGGTGCGCAAAGTCACACCTCGACACCTTCTCGTGGTGGACGATCATCACGACACCTGCCTCGGGATGAAAATGATGCTCGAGCGCCGGGGCTACCAAATCACTCTCGCGCATTCGGCCGAAGAGGCATTGCAGGAAGCCGAGAAGACAAATTTCGATTTACTCATCAGCGACATCGGCCTGCCGGACCGCACCGGTTACGAACTGATGCACGAGCTCCAACAAAGCAGAGGTTTGCGCGGAATCGCTCTCACCGGGTTCGGCACGGAACACGACGTGAGCCGCGCCCGCGACGCCGGATTCTCGCAGCATCTCACCAAGCCGATCAACTTCGAACGGCTCGAAGAAGCGATTCAAAGCCTGCTCAAGGGTGAACCCGAACCGACGGTGTAACGCGGTTCGTTAACGGCGCGCGACGCGAAACTGCGGCTTGCTATTGTCCGTTCGGACTCTCGGCCGTCTGTTTGGTTTTCCTCTCGGAGACTTGTTTCTCGGAAGCTTCTTTCAATTCCCGCGACAGCTTTTCCACCCGCTGGCGCATGATCTTGCCGGCCTTGAATTTGACCGTCGCGCGCGGCGGGATCACAAAGCTGCTCCCGGGCTGGTTCGGATTGCGACCCACTCGCGGCTTGGTCAAGCGCGGCTGAAAAACGCCAAAGTTGCGCAACTCCACCGGCACATTGTTGGCCAGACTGTCGGTGATTTTGTCGAGCGTGCGCTGCACAACATCGAAGACTTGATGTTGCACCATCCCGGTCTGGTTGCTGATTGAAACGACGATGTCGCGCTTGGTGAGCTTCGCCATATCTATGAGAAATATCGAGCGCCACGCTAACTTTGGCGGCAAATTTGTATCGGCAACCGAAATTTGCCTTTACGCCTCGCCCCCAGCGGGTTGCTCGTGCGCTCTTGGCTGTTTAATGGGCCGCGGCCGGACGCCGCCAGAGCCGCGCGAGAAAGTAGGCAAATAGCGTTTGTCCGGCCAATTTCTTCCGCCGCGATTTCAACTGCCCTTGCACCACGCCTAGTTTTGTGAAGACGGCGTTCCACTCCGTCTCCAAGCGGCGCACCTCGTCGTTCGGCAATTCGCGCACAGCGCGGATGGAAACGCCGCGCTGCAACACGTTCATCGTCTTGCCGGAAAGTTCCGCGAGCACACCCAGCTCGCGCAAAATGTGTTCGGTCTCCTGAAGAAGATAGGCGCGCAGCTCTGTGAACTGGCGTTCTTGTTCCGTCGAGATGATCGGCTTGGCTTTATCGAGGCCGTAGGTGATCAGGTCGTGGAGCTTTTTCCAGTTCTCCACCTGCAGCTCAAGCAGGCGCAGCTTCTTTTCCAGCTCCCGGTCTCTCATCGACGCATCACACGCTGGCCAGTTCGAGCGTTTCGTCGAGCTTTTGCAGATTATCGATCAACAGATGCGGCCACGGCCGATCGACGGTCTGCACCTGGCTGATAATGCCTTCCTCAAAATAAAACCGGCCTTGCCGCCACCGGAAAATTTCCGCCACTGCCGCTTCGCCCTCGAGTGAGCCGTAGATGGCGTGACGCACCGCTCCGTGCTGCAAATAGATTTCGCTGTTACCCCGGGCGGACTTGAAAGTGAAACGTCCGCTTCTCTGGCTCAAACAGCTCATCTGAAGAATCTCCGCCGCCGAAAATTGATTCAAATTTCCGATCAACGAATGGCACGGATCGACCCCCTCGGCGGCCGTGCCGGAGCGCCTGTCGAGCGAGGCGACGAAATTGCCCAACAGCCGGTTGACCCCAGTGTAGCTCTGCCCACCGACAATTAAGCCAATATTCTGCTGCTCGGCGGCAGCCGCGCTTTCTTTCGGCGGACGCTCAGGCACCACGCAGATGATTTTGAGCGAAGGAAAATGCTGGCGTGCGTTGGTCGCTTGTTCCAATGCCAATGTCGCTGGACCTTCCACTACAAACGCATCAAAGTTTTCCCCGATCAGCACCGACACCGCCTCGGCCAGCGTGCGCACAATGTGCTTCTCCACGCCTTCCATCATCTCGAGGATCGTCAGAACTCGGTCCTCGAAGACCGGATCCGCGTTCAGAATCAAAAGTCGAGTGTGCACGATGCCCAGGAAACCTTTCCCGGTTTTAGAGCAGGAAGCTTGCCGGGCAGAGCGTTTTCACTTTTGCCGATTGTCTTCCCTGTCACGGCGTAATTGCCGTCGCGTTCTTACTTCTTCCACTCCCGCCGCGGCGACGCCGTATACTCGTTCGGCGCAACTTCGTTTGCTGTGCGGAAATGCACCTTTGCCACGTCACGCAAAATCCCCGGCCCGCTTTTTTCCACGAGCTTTCGCGCCGTCTCTTTGACTTCGCCCGAAGCACCGCGCGGCAATCGCAATTCCAGTGCCTTGCCGCGGCGGTCGAGCCAATCGATGAAAGCTTCTCGCGCCAAAATCGAAGCCGCCGCTACGGCTATGTCCGCTTCTGCGCGCGGCCGCTGTTGAATTTCGATCTTGCGGCCATGCTGCAGAAGCGATTGCTCGATCACCCGTGCATCGGCAAACTGGTCCGACAACGAGCGCGGACAATCCGGCTTTTTCGCCAGCAAGTTCTCGATCACTCGCGCGTGGCCCCAGCCGAGCAATCGGTTTAGGTTTCCGAAGCTTTTGTAAAGTTGATTGTATTTCTCCGGACCAATCAGCACCGTTTCCACCAAACTGCCGCTCGCTTTGCGAATCGTTTTTGCAAGCTCGCGAATCCGCGCGTCGGAACCGATCCGCTTGCTGTCCACCACGCCTGTCTCCAGCAGCTTGCGCGCGATCGCAGGATCGACATATACCCCGGCGACCACCAGCGGCCCGAAAAAATCGCCCTTGCCGCTTTCGTCTACCCCAAAGTGCGGCGCGAACATTTCAGGCGAATGCACTTCCTCGTAACCCAGCCTCGCTTCGCCGAGAATTTTCGGCTCTAGCTCGAACTGCACGAACTCCTCCACTCCCCTGCCCTGCACCAGCACCTTCGGGCCCTTCTCGTAAACCGCGACACTTAGCTTGTTCTTTTGCGCGAAAAAAATCGTGTAATCCTTCGGCGAAAACTCGAAGCCTAACTCCTTGAGCAAGTCGCGCAGCTTCGTCACCTGTTCAGGCGAAAGCGCGTGGGTGTAGGAATTCATTGCGGCCACAGATTAACACGAGCAAATCACGAAGCACGAATGACGAACGACGAATCCCACTGACGAAAGAGTGGTTTTGGGCCCCGTCATTTGACCATTCTCTCGTCATTCGTCATGCGTCATTTAGATTCGCTTGTGCGTTTCGAGAACGAGCGCTTTCACCGCAGGCTGATGACTTGGTATCGCCGCCACGGCCGCTATCTACCCTGGCGTGAAACACGCGACCCATACGCCATCCTCGTCTCCGAGTTCATGCTCCAGCAAACCCAGGTCGCGACGGCGCGCAGTTATTACAATGATTGGCTGGCGCGCTTCCCGGATTTCGCGGCGCTCGCGCGCGCTTCCGAGAACGACGTCCTTCACGCCTGGCAGGGACTTGGCTATTACGCCCGCGCCCGCAACCTGCACGCCTCCGCCAGACTCGTGCAAGATCGACATCATGGCCGCTTCCCTCGCGCC